>JASUSV010000005.1 GCA_030445865.1 Clostridia bacterium | reverse complement strand
ACGAAGCCCACCGGCAGGGCCAGGCTCAGCACGAAGGCAAGCGCGATGATGAGCGAGACCAGTTTGCGGTGTCTCTTCATCCTTTTTAAATCCCCCTTTTGAGTTTCTTCTCTCTCGTTTCTCCTATAACCCTAAGACTACAGCGACAAAAACTCAAAATAAGCCTGCCTCTCCTTTGAGGCATCCCTCCCCTCGGTAAAATTTTAGATATTGCTTTCCTAATCCAGGAGCGCGAGGGCTCTCTGGAAATTTAGAGCCAGTCTTATTTTATTCTCCGTCCTGGGTCATTTTTCCTGCTTTTTTGCCTGAGTGCCGGAAAAATTTTTGCCCCATTACCGCTATTATAAATTTCGGCAGGGCCAGCATCCTTTTTGCCCGTCGCGGCTCGTTTAACAGGCGGTAGAACCACTCCAGTCCCAGCCGCTGCATCCACCCCGGCGCCCGGCCGACCCTGCCCGCCAGCACGTCCAGGGTACCGCCTATACCTATAGCCACAGGCACCCCCAGTTCCTGCAGATGCTCCGCTATCCACAGCTCCTGTTTCGGCGCCCCCAGGGCCACCGCCAGAATGTCGGGCCTAAGCCCCTTTATCTCTCGCACCAGGGCCGCCTCCTCCTCGCCGGAGAGGTAGCCGTGGCTACTACCCACCACCTGCAGTCCGGGAAACCGCTCCGCCAGACGCCGGGCCGCCTCCGCCGCCACTCCCGGCGCCGCCCCGTACAGGTAGAAGCGCCACTTTCTTTTGGCGCCTTCTGCGGCCAGGGCCGCAAAAAGGTCGATGCCCGTCACCCGCTCCGGCACCGGGCACCCCAGGAAGGCGCTCGCCCAAACGATGCCCGCGCCGTCGGGGGTAACCAGGTGGGCGGCGTTGATGACCTGCCGCAAGGCAGCTTCGCGCGCAGCGCGGTAAGCGATCTCGGCGTTGAGGGTGATGACGTGGTGAGGGCTGCCTTCCCGTATGAAGTCGGCGACGATATCCACCGCTTCCCGCAGGGTAGGGCCGTCTACCCGGCAGCCCAGGATTTCTCTTTCCATCATATTATTACTACCGGGCCCCCGGTTTTCTTGCAGTAAATTGCTCCAAAATCAGACTTAATTTTTCCTGGTCGGCCCGCCAGTAGCTCACGCCGTGGAGATAAAAGGGCTCGCCGGGTACGGTCTGGGCCTCGATAGAATTGCTGCTTAAATCCTTTAAGGCCAGGGCCAGCCCCAGCATCTCCTTGGTGGACAAATTGGTCTTTACCTCCCGGCTGAGCTCGCCTATGAGGCGCGGGATCTTGGGCACGGTCCTGAGGCTCAAGGTCTGGTCAACCAGGGCCTTCAGGAACTTCTGCTGGCGGCCTATACGGGTGATGTCGCCCTCGGGGTCGTAACGGAAGCGGACGTAGCCGAGGGCGTCGTGGCCGTTTAAATGCTGCAGGCCGGGCCGGAGATTAATGCCCTCTTCAGGGTAATACATGCGCTTATCCACATCGATGTCCACCCCGCCCAAAATATCTACGATGCGGGCAAAACCTTCAAAATTGACTTCCACGTATTTCTGCACGTTCACGCCCAGAAAATCGCTCACCGTCTCCATAAGCAGCTCCGGGCCGCCGTAGGTGTGGGCGGAGTTTATTTTGTCGTGGCCGTAACCCGGTATACTTACATAGGTGTCGCGCGGTATGGAAAGGAGGTTTACCCGCGGGCCCTGAGGGTCGATAAAAGCCAGGATTATGGTATCCGAGCGGGAAGGTTCGTCCTTGCGCTGGTCTACACCTATTAAAAGAATGGACTCCGGTTGGGTTGCCGCCGCTCCTGCCTGGCCGGCTTCGCCGCCACCGCCGGGCATGCCGGGAAGGACGCCCAGCCAGTTTTCGGCCAGGCGATAACCGGCGTAGCTGAAGCCGCTGAAGACCAGAAATGCCAGCGCCAGGACCAGCAAAAAACGGCCCAGGCGCAGCCTGCGCTTTGGCTGGCGGCGGGCAACGGCCTCGCCCCAGAATTCGGCCTGCATGTCATGATGGTTGGCCAATGACAATACCTCCAAATAATCCAAAGAGTTAACTCCTAAACCGGGCTAGGTAGTACAATGTTTAAGGCGAAATAGTAATAGTTTTAGTGGCCTCATCCCAGTCCACGCGGGCGCCCAACTGCTCGCTCACCAGCCTTAGAGGCACCACGGTAGTGTCGCCGACCAGCCGGGGCGCTTCCGGCAAGGTTATTTCCTGCCCGTTGACGCGCGCCCTGGTGGAACCGATTTTTAAAATTATCGTCCGGCCCCCCAGGGAATAGCTCACTTCCTGTCGGGACGGCTCCCAATCTACTTTGGCACCTAAAGCCTCGCCGATAAAGCGGAAGGGCACCATAGTGGCGCCGGCTCCGGTCTGGAAGGGCGCAACGGGGAGGGCGTATTCCCGGCTACCAATATAAGCTTTTTTCTGGCCAATAACAAGCTTTATTTTGGAAGCCAGCTTGCTTTTGATCTCGGCCACTTTAGCCTCCAGGTCTTTAATCCGGGAGTTTACATAATATAACTGCTCCTGGAGTTCACCCGCCTTACGGTTCAAATAATCGTCCACGTAAGATTTGGTGACCAGCGGGTCCTGCTGGCTGCCCGGCAGAGGGCCGCCCGCCTGTACCGACCAGGCTAAAAAATACCCTCCGGCAGCCAGAACTAAGGCCAGCGGCAAAATGATTTTAGCGTTCCGCATCCAGGCAAAACCCCTTTTAAAAAAGCTGTTCCGGCAAAATGCCTAAGTGAATATACTTCGACAAAAACGGCTTTTTTCCTTTTCGGGGAGACAGATTACCCATTGCAATTAATTCCCATTATTATCCAGCAAAAATTGCAAAAATTTTCTTCTGTTGGAATTCACTTTTTAAGCTAACGATGCTATAATAAAAAAGGAAAGGTTAGATCATACTAAACTTGCGAGCGCCGGTGTCGAAAGAAATAAAAAGAAAGAGAAAGATCTTTCGGCGCCCAATTGTCATACAATTTAGAAGGGAGGCTTAAAAATGAAAGATAGGCAGCGCAATTTACTACGCGAACGCAAAGCTCTTTTAGAACAGTGGGCGCACGCTCCTCAAAAGGAGCGCACCGACATCCTGATTAGGATTATGGACATAGATGAACAACTCGAATTGGAGAAAACGAAACCGCACCAGCAGCTTCCCAGAAGGAGTGTCGTCTGAAAACAGGGCAGACAAAAAATTACCCCGGCCTTTAAGAGCCGGGGTTTCTTTTTTGCGGCCGGCCGGGGCTACGCCCGTATGGCTTTTTTGCAGTTTAGTTTACATAACCTTTCTGGCCACCATCCCGCCACCCTGCTTCAGTACGCCCAGCATGGACAGGGCTTTGCCGATGCCCCTGGCTATACAGAAAACGGGGTCTTCAGCCACCTGCACCGGCAGGCCCGTTTCTTCCTGCAAAAGGAGGTCGAGGCCGTGGAGGAGGCTGCCGCCGCCCGTCAGGACGATCCCCTTGTCAACCAGGTCGGCGGCCAGTTCGGGGGGCGTATGCTCCAAAACTTCCTTGACGGCGGCCAGAACCTGAAAAATGGGCTCCTGCAGGGCTAAAAAGGCTTCTTCGGCCGAAATGCTCACCGTTTTCGGCAGGCCCGTGACCAGGTCCCGGCCGCGGATGTCCATCTTGAGGGGCTCCGGCTTGGCCTGGGGATAAGCCGTGCCGATGGCCATCTTTAATTCCTCGGCCGTCCGCTCGCCGATCATCAAGTTGTGCTCGCGCCGGACGTAGCGCACGATGGCCTCGTCGAATTTATCTCCGGCCACCCTCAAAGAGCGGCTGTAAACGATTCCTCCCAAGGAGAGCACGGCCACGTCCGTGGTGCCGCCGCCGATATCCACCACCATGGAGCCCTGGGGCTGGGAAATATCCACTCCTGCCCCCAGGGCCGCCGCCAGGGGCTCCTCGATTAGAAAAGCCTGCTTGGCCCCGGCCTGCACCGCCGCCTGCCTGACGGCCCTCTCCTCCACCCCGGTCACGCCCGAGGGGATGCAGACCATGACCCTGGGCCTCATAAAACCCCTGCGGCCGCACGCCTTTTCAATAAAGTAGCGGAGCATGCGTTCCGTACTGTCGTAATCGGCGATGACGCCGTCGCGCAGCGGCCGGACGGCCATAATATTGCCCGGCGTCCGCCCCAGCATGCGCCGGGCCTCCTCTCCTACGGCAAAAATCTGGCCGCTGTCGCGGTCGATAGCCACCACCGAGGGCTCGCTTAAAACTATGCCTTTGCCCTGCACGTAGACCTGGACGGTGGCCGTCCCCAGGTCAATACCGATATCCTGGCTAAAGCCGACCATAAAATTACACCCTTCCACCCTGAACTCCAAGCGGATATATTCTCCAAGGGTGGAAGGGATTCCTCTAGGGATCTCAATAAACTTCGATTTCTTTGTACTTTTTTCGCGTGGCCTCGCCGCCCCGCAGGTGGCGTTCGGCCTTATTTATTTCCAGGACTTCCCTTACCTGGCTGGCCAACAGACCGTCCAATCGCGGCAGGCGCTCGGTAACATCTTTATGGACGGTACTTTTGCTAACCATAAAAACGCCGGCCGCCTGCCGTACAGTACATTTGTACCTGACGATATAGGCGGCTATTTCCAGCACCCGCTCGCGGATATGGTCTTGCATGGGGCAGGCAGCCTCCCTTGTTATCTACTCCGCTACCACTCTATTTATATGAGAGGCCGCCTGAATAAAGAACCTAATGGAGATGGGGCCCGGGATCGATGGGCTGGCGATCTCTTAAAAGCTCCAGATGGAGGTGGGGCTCCCTCTCAAATCCCATGCGCCCCGGCTCACCGAGAACCCCCAGGACATCGCCTGCCACAACTTTACTGCCTTTAACCACCCTTACGTCTGCCAGGTTGGCGTAAACCGTCTGGTAGCCTCCCCCGTGATCGAGAAGAACCCGGTAGCGCCAGTCCTCGCTGTATTCCACTTCTTTTACTTCACCGGGCGCCGCCGCTTTTATCTCCGAGCCGGAGGGCGCAGCCACGTCGATGCCGGGGTGGAAGCGGTAGTCGCCGAAGCTAGCGGCGTAGGCAAAGCCGAAACCGGCCACGACCTCGCCCGGGAGGGGCAACTGCAATAAGGGCGCCGGCTTTTCCCCCGAAAGCGCAGGGGTTATACCCGATTGCGCCTGGATGTCCTGGGGCACCGTTTCCGAGCCTGCCGGCGGCTCGGCGGGGGTCGCCACCGGCGACGCAGGCGCATGGCTTTCTACCGGTATAACCTCTATAGAAGCGCCGGGGTTAAAAACGCGGTCGTTGGTGATCAGATAGATGCTTGCCGCGCAGACGATGGATAAAAAAGCGAGATAAAGGCCGCGCCGCCGTAAAGCCCGCCAACCCCATTGCAGCACAGGATTTTCTCCCAGTTTTGCGGCCAAGGCTTTAAACATAAAATCACCTCGGCCAAATTATTCCCCACACCTTTCCTCTTTATACATTTTTTGGTCTAACGTTTTTCCAGCCTGGTTCCCGGGTAATAATGGCTGAGTATTTCGACAAAATTTTTCCCTTCTTTGGCCATGCCGTTGGCGCCATACTGGCTTAGGCCCACGCCGTGGCCGTTCCCGACGCTGATAAAAGTAATTTTATCTCCTTCCACCTGCCAGGTAAAATCGGTAGAGCTCAATCCTAAAAGCCGCCGCAGGTCAGGGCCGGTGAAAGTCTTGCTTCCGATTTTAACGGCCTTCACGCGGCCGGTGGGGGTGTACTCCAGCACCTTCATGGCCTCGCCTCTGGGCGGAATCAGGGCTGCCGCCGGAAGGGCCTTAAGTTCCACTCCCAGTTTTTGCTCCAGCTGGCCCAGGGTAAAGGTAAGGGTATTGCGGTAGCGCGGGGAGTCCCGGTCCCACGGCGAAGGCACGCTCTGGAGGTAGGGGATATTGTAGCCCCATACGGCCTCGGCGCTCTCGGTGCGGCCGTTGCTGGTAGAGTGGTAGACGGGCTCAATAAGTTCGCCGCGGTAGGTCAGGACGAGGCCGCCGGTGGCCGCTACTGCCTGCCGGATCTTGCCTTTATACCGGAGGTAGTTAAAAAGACCCCAGTTGCGCCGCAAGGCGCTCTCCGGGACCCAAGCCTGGCAGTGGGCGGCATCCGTACACACGTCGGCCTGGGGGTGTTTGGCATCCGGCTTGCTTTTAGCCGTATTGATTTTTTTAAGGGTATAGGTCCTGGCGGCCACCGCCTGGGCCTTCAAGGCCTCGAGTTCAAAATTGGCAGGCATTTCGGCGGCCACGACGCCGACGAGATATTCCTCCAGGGGCAAGAGCTTTATCTCCCCCGTCTGGTTTACGGCCAAACGCACTACCGGCCCCTTGCCCACCACCCTCGCCTCCGGCCGCCAGAATTTCACGCCCTCGATAATAAGGGAAGGCAGGACGATGACCGCTGCAAAGATGAAAATAAGCAAAATCCCAAGGGAGCGGCGCACCTCTGGAGCACCTCCTGGTTATATTCGCCATTTCTACCACCTATTATATGAAGGCTTGGACAAAAAAAGACCGCCCTTTATGGGCGGAAACATATCGAACCAGGTCGCCCTTCGCCTGTGCCCACCACCCTTACCTGAGCCCGCATTTTGCACGGTTCGCGGAGGGGGCGTTAGTCCCATGAAGGCCTCCCCCGGCGAAGACTAGGGGATAACCTAGGGCCAGCCTACCTTGTCTCGCGCCTTATATTGGCGCCTAAGGAGCGGAACTTCTCTACCAGGTTGGCGTAGCCACGGTCCAGGTGGTATACGGCGCCTATCTCCGTAACCCCCTCGGCTATAAGGCCGGCGATCACCAGCGCCGCGCCGGCCCGCAAGTCGGTAGCTGCAACCTTCGCTCCCGTAAGGCGGGGGACGCCTTTGACTACGGCGCAGTGGCCCTCGGTCACAATGTTGGCCCCCATGCGCTTTAACTCGTTGACGTGCATAAAGCGGTTCTCGAAAACATTTTCGGTTATGACGCTGCTGCCCCTGGCGACCGCCAGCACGGCCATGAACTGGGCCTGCATGTCGGTGGGAAAACCGGGATAGGGCATGGTCTTGATGTCAATGGCTCTCAGGGGAGGGTCTGCCGTGACCCGAATACCGCCGTTCTCTTCCGTCAGGACGGCGCCGGCTTCGGCCAGCTTGGCCGTCACGGCGTTAAGGTGATTGGGAATAACGTTGTTGACCAGCACGTCGCCCCCGGTAGCCGCCGCCGCCACCATAAACGTCCCGGCCTCGATGCGGTCCGGGATTACGGCGTGGCGCGCGCCGTGCAGCTCTTTAACCCCTTCGATCTTCACCACCCGGGTGCCCGCCCCCGTAATGCGGCCTCCCATGGCGTTGATAAAGTTGGCTAGGTCTACGATTTCCGGCTCCCCGGCGGCGTTCTCGATTATAGTCGTCCCTTTGGCCAGGGCAGCGGCCATCATGATATTTTCGGTGGCCCCGACGCTGGGAAAGTCCAGGTAAATCCTGGTTCCTTTAAGCTGCCTGGCCCTGGCCACCACGCTCCCGCCGTCCACCTGGATTTCGGCGCCTAAAGCGGCCATGCCTTTAAGGTGCAGGTCGATGGGGCGGGCGCCGATGGCGCAGCCCCCCGGAAGAGATATCCGCGCCCGGCCCAGGCGCGCCAGTAAAGGCCCCAGCACGAGAAAAGAAGCCCGCATGCGCCGCACGTAGGTGTAGGGCGGCTCCCAGGAGGCAAGGTCTCTACATGCCACCCGCAGGCCGCCGCCGCTGGAATCTACTTCCGCCCCCAGCTCGGCAATAACCCCGCACATGGTGTCCACATCGGCCAGCCAGGGAATATCTTCCAGATAACATTCCCCACCGGTGAGCAGGCAGGCGGCGATCACCGGTAAAACGGCATTTTTGGCCGCGCTTACCGTTACCTGGCCTTTAAGCCTTGCCCCGCCTTCAACCACAATAACGTCCAAAGTCGCCTGGCTCCTTTTTAAGCTATTGGCTTTCAGCGATAGCTTTTAATAAAATATCGGCAGATTATCACTTCAAATTATATCATGGGCCTTCAATATTCGCCACTTAAAAGCGGCGAGCCTAAATGGATATAGGTGAGACCGTCGGTAGAGTGGTATCTCAAGGCTATATTGACGTTAATTTTTTTTCCGGCGGCTACCACTCCTCCGGGAATGCCCGGCGCATAAGCGCTGATGCTTAGCAGGTCCTCGCCCAGCATCCCCTCTATTCTCCTGGCTCCCAGATCCCGGAGTATCCTCTCCGCCACTTCTTCCCCGGCGGCAGGAGAAAGCTTGCCGGGAAGGACGCCCGTAACATTAAAAGTCATATGGGGCGCTTTCTTCCAGAAGGCAAAAGCCCCGCGGAAACGCTCTTCCCAGGAGCTCAAAATTGCCGCCCCGTCATTTGTTGCCCCCGGCCTGCCGTCGATATTGAGTAAGAGGTAGGTTTCCCCCCGGGGGCCGGCGCTTTTCAAGCTCTGCACGGAAAAGTAAAGGACGACGCCCGGCTCGATCTCGCTTTCCCAGTTGTAGGCGATAAAATTTTTTTCCTGCTGGACCTTAAATTCCGGGTCGCCTTCAAGATTTAAAAGCGCGGCGGTGCGCCTCGCGGCGGCGGCAAGATCCTCCGAGTTCATGAAAGCAGGAGCCAGAAGGGCCCAGCCTTCGAGGTGAACGGAGGCCGTTTTTGCCCCTGCGGAAAACAAAGCTTTTTGCAGGCGCGCAGGGATATTTTCAATTACGCCGGTTTTTGGGGGCGAATCCTGGGGCTGGGGCGGCCTCCCGATCTCGCGGCCTGAGACATGGCCGGAAAGATATAAACCGGCCAAAATGACGGCTAAAAAGGCGACCATCGCCAGTCTGGTAGTTTTACGCAAAATAACAATCCCCCCGGCTTTGGATCTCGATATTCTTACACCTATTCTTGCCAGGGGGATAACAGAATAATCCTGGGGCGGCTAATTTTTACTACTCCAGCTCACCGGCGGCCTTCAGCCGGGCAATGGCCCGCCTCAGAGCGCTTTCGGCCCGGGCCACGTCCAGGCCCGGCGGCCTTTCTTTCAAGCGCCTCTCGGCCCGCTCCTTAGCCTGGCGAGCCCGCTCTACATCTATTTCTTCCGCCCTTTCCGCCGTATCGGCCAGCACGATTACCCGGTCGTGGCCGATTTCCAAAAAGCCACCGCTCACAGCCACGCGCTTTTCTTCCCCGGCGGCATCGCGGTAAAAAACGACGCCGGCCTGGAGCGCGGTAGCCAAGGGCGTATGCCCCGGCAGCACGCCGAGGTAGCCCAGGACGCCCGGCAAGCGGGCGCTTACGGCTTTGGTTTTTAAAACAACTCTTTCCGGGGTAACTACTTCCAGGGTTAACTCGCCGGCGGCAGTTGCAGCTTCGGCCACGCTACATCAACTCCTGGGCTTTTTTCACGGCCTCATCGATAGTCCCCACCATGTAGAAAGCCTGCTCCGGCAAGTTGTCATGGCGGCCTTCCAGGATCTCCTTAAAGCCGCGGATGGTTTCTTTCAGCGGCACGTAAACTCCCGGCGTACCGGTAAAGGCCTCGGCCACGTGGAAGGGCTGAGAAAGGAAACGCTGGATCTTGCGCGCTCTGGCCACAATGAGCTTGTCTTCCTCGGAAAGTTCGTCCATGCCCAGGATGGCGATAATATCCTGCAGTTCTTTATAACGTTGCAGGACCTGCTGCACGCCCCGCGCCACCCGGTAGTGTTCCTCACCTACGATGCGCGGGTCCAGGATGCGCGAGGTGGAATCCAGCGGATCTACAGCCGGATAAATGCCCAGCTCGGCGATCTGGCGTGAGAGCACGGTGGTGGCATCCAGGTGGGCGAAGGTCGTCGCCGGTGCCGGGTCGGTCAAGTCGTCGGCCGGCACGTAGATGGCCTGCACGGAAGTAATGGAGCCCTTCTTGGTGGAAGTTATGCGCTCCTGCAGGGCGCCCATTTCCGTAGCCAGGGTCGGCTGGTATCCCACCGCCGAAGGCATGCGGCCAAGTAAAGCCGAAACCTCGGAACCCGCCTGGACGAAGCGGAAGATATTATCGATAAAGAGGAGCACGTCCTGCCCCTCGCTGTCGCGGAAGTACTCGGCCAGGGTCAACCCGGTAAGCCCAACGCGCAGCCTGGCTCCCGGCGGCTCGTTCATCTGCCCGAACACCAAGGCAGTTTTATCCAGGACGCCGGATTCTTTCATCTCCAGCCAGAGGTCGTTGCCCTCGCGGGTGCGCTCGCCTACGCCGGCAAAAACGGAGAAGCCGCCGTGCTCGTAGGCCACGTTGCGGATCAGCTCCATGATCAGGACCGTCTTGCCTACTCCGGCACCGCCGAAGAGCCCGATCTTGCCGCCCTTGGCATAAGGGGCCAGGAGGTCTACGACTTTTATCCCCGTCTCTAAAATTTCCGTCGAGGGCTGCTGCTCTTCGAAGGGCGGAGCCGGCCGGTGGATGGGCAGCCACTGCTCCGCTTCTACCGGCCCCTGTTCATCGATGGGTTCGCCCAGGACGTTAAAAATGCGGCCCAGGGTGGCGCGCCCTACAGGTACGGTGATGGGGCCGCCGGTATCTACGGCCTCCATTTCTCGCTGCAGGCCGTCGGTAGAAGCCAGGGCCACGCAGCGCACCGTGTTATTGCCCAGGTGCTGCATAGCTTCCATGGTGACATTAATGCGGCCGTCAGGCGTCTGCACCTTAATGGCGTTATATATATCGGGCAGGGCATCGGGAGGAAACTCCACGTCGACGACCGGGCCGATGACCTGCACTATTCTTCCTACAGCCATTTCATCCCCTCCTTTATTTCAACATGCTTCCGAAACATTTCCCCTGCCGGGGGTGCTGGAGCTCGCTCCTGAGGGCTCGCTTGCGGGCCGTAAGGCTCCCTCTCGCCCTCCGGCGGGGTCCCCGGCCAATTCGGCATCACAGACTTAAGTGGCCGGCCTCGGACATCCTGTCCTCGGCCCCGCCTCCGGGCTCCCTCTCGCCAACGGCCCGCAAGCGCTCGCCCAAAGTCGCTCGCCGCCAGCACCCCCGGCATTTTCATACTCCTTTCGGGAGCACCTATTTCAAGGCTTCCGCGCCGCTGACGATCTCCGAGATCTCCCTGGTAATGGCCGCCTGGCGGGCGCGGTTGAAATCCAGGGTTAATTTGGCGATCATTTCGGCGGCGTTTTCGGTGGCGTTGTCCATAGCCGTCATGCGCGCCCCGTGCTCGCTGGCCTTGGCTTCCAGCAGGGCCCGGTAGACCTGCACCTCAACATAACGAGGCAGGAGGGCGCCGAGGACGGTGGCCGGTGAGGGCTCGTAAAGGTACTCTCCCGGCGCCTCTGCCTCCTTTCCTGCAGGCGAAACTACGGGCAGAAGGCGCTGAGTCATGGGTACTTGCCGGATGGCCGAATAAAAGCGGGTATATATCAGGTTTATTTCATCCAGGCTACCTCCAAGAAACAGGTCCATCAGGTGACGGGCCAGTTCCCGGGCCTGGAACATATCCGGTTCATCGCCGATGTCGGTATAGGCGCGGACGATCTCGACCTCCCGGCGCCGGAAGAAATCCCGGCCCTTGCGGCCTACCGTCACCAGCGCTACCGGCCTCTTCTCGACGGCCAGCTTTTCCTGGGTAAAACGTATCAGGTTGGCGTTATAACCACCGCACAGGCCCCGGTCGGCAGTAATGAGCACGTAACCGGACTTTTTAACTTCCCGTGTCGCCAGCAGAGGCTGCCCTTCCATGTCGGCCGTAGGGGCAAGCCTCCCGATTACCTCAACCAGCTTATCGGCGTAGGGGCGGGCCGCCACCACCCTCTCCTGGGCTTTGCGCAGCTTGGCGGCAGCCACCATCTTCATGGCCCGGGTGATATGCTGGGTGTTCTGGATGCTGCGGATGCGGCGCTTAAGATCCCGCATGCTGGGCATAGACCTAACTCTCCCCTACAAAAGTGGCCTTAAACTCTTCTATGGCCTTTTTAAGCCTACCGGTGAGGTCGTCGTCCAGTTCCTTTTTTTCTCTGATGCCGGCCAAGACCTCCGGGCGGTTGGATCTTAAGAAGCTCAAGAAGCCTTTTTCAAAGGAGCGCACCCGCTCTACCGGCAGGTCGTCCAGGTAACCGTTGACGGCGGCGTAGATAACCGCTACCTGCTCCTCGACCGGCATGGGCTCGTATTGGTCCTGCTTTAAAATTTCCACCATGCGCTCGCCCCGGGCCAGCCTGGCCTGGGTGGCCTTATCCAGATCGGAGCCGAACTGGGCAAAGGCGGCCAGCTCGCGGTACTGGGCCAGGTCCAGGCGCAGCCGGCCGGCCACCTGTTTCATGGCCTTGATCTGGGCCGCGCCGCCGACACGTGAAACCGAAAGGCCCACGTTAATGGCCGGCCGCACGCCGGCGTAGAAAAGATCGGATTCTAGGTAAATCTGCCCGTCGGTGATAGAAATGACGTTGGTAGGGATATAGGCCGAAACGTCGCCGGCCTGGGTCTCGATTATCGGTAGGGCGGTAAGGGAGCCGCCGCCCATGGCGTCGGAAAGGCGGGCCGCCCTTTCCAACAGGCGCGAGTGCAGATAAAAAACGTCGCCAGGGTAGGCCTCGCGGCCCGGGGGCCGCCGCAGGAGCAGGGAAAGTTCGCGGTAGGCGGCCGCATGCTTGGAAAGGTCGTCGTAAATACACAGCACATCTCTATGCTGCTCGTACATGAAGTATTCGCCCATGGCGCAGCCGGCGTAAGGGGCGATGTAAAGCATGGGGGCCGGCTCGCTGGCCGTAGCCGAAACCACGATGGTATAATCCATGGCTCCGGCTTCCTGCAACCGCTGGACGACCCCGGCTACGGTGGAAGCCTTCTGGCCGATAGCCACATAAATGCAGATCACGTTCTGCCCTTTTTGGTTGAGTATAGTATCTACGGCGATGGCCGTCTTCCCTGTCTGGCGGTCGCCGATGATCAATTCCCGCTGTCCCCGCCCGATGGGCACCATGGAATCAATGGCCTTTATACCCGTCTGGAGAGGGGTATTGACGGGCCGGCGATAGATGACGCCGGGAGCCTTAAATTCTACCGGCCGGAAGCGGTCGGTCTTTATGGGGCCCTTCCCGTCGATGGGCTGGCCCATGGCATTAACCACGCGGCCAATTAAAGCCTCGCCCACGGGCACTTCTACAATACGGCCGGTGCGCTTGACCTGGTCCCCCTCTTTAATGTGGGTAAAAGGACCCAAAATGACGCAGCCCACGCTATCTTCTTCCAGGTTTAAGACCATACCGTAAAGGCCGCCGGGGAATTCCACGAGTTCACCGGCCATGGCCCGCTCCAGGCCATAAACGCGGGCTATGCCGTCGCCTACCTGGATGACGGTGCCGACCTCGGCCACTTCCACCTCGGCCTGGTACTGCTCGATCTGGGTTTTTATAATACTGCTTATTTCATCCGGCCTAAGGCTCAAATAAGATGCACCTCTCTTTCGCCTCTATCTCCCCGGAGCAGCCGCTCGCGCAGGCGCTCCAAGCGCCCTTTTATACTGCCGTCCCATACCCGGTCGCCGACCCGCAGCACCAGGCCTCCGATAAGCTCCGGCTTTATAAACCAGTTCAAGCGTACTTGTTGGGATGTCCGGACACCCAGACTGGTTTTTAATTCCTCCTGAATTTCTTCCGGCAGGGGTACCGCCGAGTAAACCTCTACTTCCAGCACGCGCCTCTCGCGATCTACCAAGCGGGAAAACTCGGAAGCTATAGCCGGCAGATAGCGCTCGCGCCGTTTATCCAGGAGAAGATAGAGAAAGTTTTTTAAAACAGGGTCAAGGCCGGGCAAAATTTCGCCTATAACGGCCTTCTTTTGCCGCGCCGGTATGAGCCGGTGCGCCAGGAGGCGGTGCAAGTCGCTGTTCTCCTGCAACAATTTTACCAGGCGGTTGAGTTCTTCCCGAAGGGCATCGAGGTTTTGCCGCTCCCGGCCTATGTCCAGCAAAGCCCGGGCATAGCGCCGGGCAACCGTCCGCTCGTTCATTGCAGCTGCCCCACTTCGCTGAGGAACTGCCGCGCCAGCCGCTCATGGTCGGCATCGGTCAGCGCCCTCTCGATAACCTTGCCGGCCGCCAGGACGGCCAGGGTAGCCGCTTCTTCCCGGATCTCCTTTAAGGCCCTCGCCTTTTCCGCTTCTATTTCCCGTCGGGCTTCCGCCAAGGTGCGCTCCGCCTGAGCTTTGGCCTCGGCAAGGATTTCCTCACGAGTCTTCTCGCTTAAGGCCCTGGCCTGCTCGACGATTTCCTGGGCCTCTTTGCGGGCCGCATTTAGTTTCTTTTGATACTCGGCCAGCAGCGACTCCGCCTTGTCCTTGGCCGCAGCGGCCTCGGCCAGAGTAGCCTCGACTTTCTGTTCCCGCTGAGCCATGAGCTGGCCCAGGGGCTTATGGAGCAAAAGGTAGAGCACGCCTAAGACTATCAGCAAATCCAAAGCCTGGAGAAGAAAGCTCCAGACGTTAAAGTTCAGAGCCTCAAAAACTGCCTCCACAAAAAACCTCCCTCCTTTGTCCCGCAACCTCACGAGCTTACAGCTTGGTCCACATGAGGATGGCGATGACGAAGGAGAAGAGGGTTAAAGCTTCCATAAAGGCCAGGGCTAAAAGCAGGGTCGTGCGAATATCCCCTGAAGATTCCGGCTGGCGGGCAATGCCCTCCATAGCCCCCCGCGAAGCGATACCCTGACCTAAAGCAGAACCCAGAGCAGCAAGACCGATAGCCAGTGCTACACCGATAAAACCTAGCATAGCTGTTCCTCCTTAAAAATTTAATGTCCGTGGATGAAGTTGGCAATATAGGTTATGGTTAATAACGTAAAAACAAAGGCCTGGATAAGGCCCATAAGCAACCCCAGAAGCATAACCGGGGTCGGCAAAAGGAAGGGCACCAGGATGAGTAAAATGGTTACCACCATCTTTTCGCCGAAGATGTTGCCGAAAAGACGGAGGGAGAGGGAAACCGGCTTCACCAGTTCCTCAACGACATTCAAAGGGAAAAGGAAAGGCATGGGGCTGAAAAAGTGCTTGATGTACCCCACCAGGCCTTTCTTGCGGATGCCGATCAACTGGACCAGAATGATGGTGGTTACGCCGAAAGCAGCCGTGGTGCTCAAATCCATAGTCGGCGGCTTCATGGTGGGAACCAGCCAGGCGAGGTTGAGGCTTAAAATAAAGATAAACAGCGTGGCCACCAGCGGCAAATAGCGCCGCCCTTCCTTGCCCATAGCTTCTTCTAAAAGGTTGCCAAAAAATTCTAGAAGAAGCTCCGGAATATGCTGGACGCCCCGCGGGAAATAGCGCAAGTTGCGCGAAAGCCAGAAGAAGAATAAAAAGAGCAGGGCCATGATAATCCAGGTATTGACCACCGTGGAGGTAACCGGGATGGGGCCAATATGAAAGATTATATGGGGGCGCATGTGGTCCATGATCGTGGCCAGTTCCTGAATTTTTTCCGACATTGGTTTCTTCTATTTCCCCCCTTTCTTCACGACCAGCCAAACGGCTTCCGTAAAATGAGAAAGCATTTGCAGGACGAGCCCGCTTAAAACTCCCAATAGAAAGGCCGGGCCCGGAAGGGCCGCTGCCGCCAAAATGGGAAAAAAGAGGAACATTCGCAGCAGGGCGCGCCCTAAAAGGATATTGTGGGCCCGCCGGGGCGGCAGCTTTTCCACCTTTACCAGGGTAGCCGCCATCCAGCGGTACATGAGCAGGCTTACCGGCAGGGCAACCAGCACGCCGAGGCTGAAAAGGGGCTGCTTAAACATCAGGCCTCCGGCTGCCATGATGCCCCCAAGGCACAACATGGTAATTTCATGGTTTAGGTTTGTGTTTGTCTTCTCTATCACTTATCTTAACCCCTGACAAATCCTTTTCCAAGGCTTTGATTTCACTTAATATGCCGCGAAAACCCACAGCTACCCCCAGCAGCATCCCCAGGAGCATCAGCCAGGGAGCGGTGCCCAGCTTTTTATCCAGCCAGCTCCCGCCCCAGTAGCCCAAAAAAATGGCCGCCGCCATAGTCAGGCCCAGGGACACGGCCAGGTTGGCATATTTTGCATACTGCCAGTACTGTTGCTTCTTCACAAGCGCACCACTGTTAAATTTTCCCGCAAAAACCCTTAATTATTTATGTAACTTCTGCGTCCAAGTTAAAAATCCTTTCGCTTCGCTAAAAATTCCTCGGGTCGCAAAACCTCCAGGCCAAAGTGGTAGCGTAAAGCCAGATAGATGCGGCGGGAAGCAAGGCCGTCGCCGTAAGGGTTCACCGCCTGGGCCATGCGGCGGTAGGACTCCTCGTCCTCGAGCAGTTCATGGACGTGTTCATAAACTTTTTTATAGCTCGTCCCCACCAAACGCACGGTACCGGATTCTACCGCTTCGGGCCGCTCGGTAACCTCCCGCAGGACCAGCACCGGCTTCCCCAGGGCCGGGGCTTCTTCCTGCAGGCCGCCGGAATCCGTTAAGACCAGGTAAGAGCGGGCCATCAAGTTGACGAAAGGCTCGTAGGCGAGGGGCTCCAGGAGGTAAATGCGCTCCTGGCCGCCGAGGATGGCGGTGGCGCTTTCCCGCACCAGCGGGTTCTTGTGCACCGGAAAGATTACGGCCGCTTCCGGGTGGGACCGCACCAGGTCGCGCAGGGCCCGGAAGATTGCGCGCATGGGCTCGCCCCAGTTTTCCCGCCGGTGGGCGGTAAGCAGAATCACCTTATGGCCGTCAAAAAGAGCGGGCGGTAAATCGAGATCCCCAAAAGAATAATGCGGGCGGACGGTGGCCAGCAGGGCGTCGATGACCGTGTTGCCGGTAACGTAAATATTTTCTTCCGGTACGCCCTCGCGCAACAAGTTGTCTTTGGCCGTAATCGTGGGCGCAAAGTGGAGGTCAGCCAGAACTCCTGCCAGGCGGCGGTTCATTTCTTCGGGGAAAGGAGCGTATTTCTGGCCGGTACGCAGGCCGGCCTCCACATGGCCGACCTGCTTGTGGTGATAAAAGGCAGCCAGGGCGGCGACAAAAGTGGTGGTGGTGTCGCCGTGAACCAACACCATATCCGGCTGCTCCCGGGCTATCACCGCCGACAGCCCCTCCAGCGCCCTGGTGGTAACTTCCTCCAGGCTCTGGCGGGCCTGCATAATGTTTAGGTCGTAGTCGGGCTCAATGGCGAAGAGGTTTAATACCTGGTCGAGCATTTCCCGGTGCTGGGCGGTGACGGCCACCCGGCAGTCAAAATCCTGGGGGTGGCGCTGCAGCTCCAGCACTACCGGCGCCATTTTGATGGCTTCCGGGCGGGTACCAAACACCGCTAAGATCTTATAAGGTGGCAAAGATAACGCTCCTTTTAGGTTAACCTTTAACTTCCACGGCAATCCCGGCCGCCGCCAGCATTTCCGCTGCCAGCCGGTCCGGGTAGCCGCCGGCGCATACTACGCGGCGAAGGTTGGCATTAATGATCATTTTAGCGCAGACCACACAGGGCTGGCAGGTTACGTAAATGGTGCCGCCGGCAATGCTAACGCCGTGAACGGCCGCCTGGATGATGGCGTTCTGTTCGGCGTGGAGGCCCCGGCAAAGCTCATGGCGCTCGCCGGACGGCACGCCGAGCTCTTGCCGCAGGCAACCCGTCTCGCTGCAGTGCTTCAGCCCCGTCGGCGCGCCGTTATAGCCGGTGCTTAAAATCCGCCGTTCCTTGACGATTATAGCACCCACCTGCCGCCGCAGGCAGGTCGAGCGGGTGGCCACCACGCGCGTTATCTCTAAGAAATAGGTATCCCAGTCCGGCCGGGCCATACCCTCACCTCTTAACGGTATACAGCCCGCTCGCCGCCGATAAGGGGCGGCCGGGTGCGGGCCAGGATCAGGGGAGCCGCGCCGATGGTTTTAAGATTAATACGCACCGGCACGGCTACCGGCCGCAGGTGCATGCCGATTAGGGTGGCGCCGATATCTATACCGGCATGGGCCTGGATGCGGGCCACTACTACCGGCCGGTAAAAGTCGGCGAAAGCCGCCGTAGCCAGGGCGCCTCCGGCTTTCAAGGTAGGAACGACGGTCACCTGCTCCAACCCGTAGCGGGCTATTAAAGGCTCTTCCACTACCAGGGCGCGGTTTAAGTGCTCGCAGCACTGGACGGCGAGGTAGACCTGGGCCTCCTGCGTCGCCCTGAGCAGGCCCTGCAGGACGGCCTGTCCCAGCTCCAGGGAGGAAGCGGTTCCGATGCGGTGCCCGGCAATCTCGCTCGTACTGCAGCCCGCCACCAGGATTTCCCCCCACCTGAGGCCGGCGACCGCCAGCAAGGATCTGGCCGCCTCCTCCACCTGGGAGGCAATGTCCTCGGGATTAAGGCCGGGCACGGTTGTAGGCCTCCTCGATGGCCTTAATCTTTTCCACCCGCCGGGCGTGACGTCCCCCGGCAAACTCGGACGCCAGCCAGGTGGCCACGATCTCCCGGGCGAGCCCGGGGCCGATTACCCTTTCTCCCATGGTCAGGATGTTGGCGTCGTTGTGCTCGCGTGCAGCCCTTGCCGAAAAAGTATCGTGGCATAAGGCCGCCCGGATACCCGGCACTTTATTGGCTGCAATGGCCACCCCTATGCCGGTGCCGCAGCAGAGAATGCCGCGATCGCATTCGCCGCGGGCCACAGCCTCGGCCACCGGCCGGGCAAAATCCGGGTAGTCTACCGCTTCGGCGTTAAAAGTACCGAAGTCGCGGTAAGGTATACCCTGCTCCTCGAGAAATTTTTTAATTTCCTCTTTAAGCTTAAAGCCTCCGTGATCGCTTCCGAGGGCCAGACGCAAATGCATCACCTTTCTTACTTTCTCCAGCAGTTTAGAAGTTAGCTCCTCCAGTTCGCGGGCGGTGCGGCGGTAGACCTCAAGGGGCCGGCCGATAGGATCGGCGATGTCCGGGTCGGCGGAACCCGGATTTACGTACTCTTTAAGAGTAAATACTTTCCCCTGCGCTTCAGGGTAAAGTTTGAGCAGGGCTTCTTTATGGCCCCGGGTCATAGTTAAAATTAGGCCGGCCTCTTTTACCATTTCCCCTGTTAACCCGGCAGCCCGGTGGTTGCTCAAGTCTAACCCCATTTCGCGCGCGGCCTGGATGGCCTCCGGCGTCGCCGGCATACCCTCTACGGCGGCCAGCCCGGCCGAATATATCTGGATATCCTCAGGGCTGAAGCCCTGCCGGGCAGCCGCCTGGGCGGCAATAACCGCCGCCAGGCTGCTGCGGCAGGTATTACCGGTGCAGACGAAGAGAATTTTAAACATTTTATCCCCCCAGCGCCAACCTGACGCTGATAATGATTAAAATAATCCCTCCTGCCGCCTCCGCCTTTTCGCCCAGCCAGCTTCCGGCCCGGCCGCCGATGGTCAAGCCGCCCGCAGTCATCATGGCGGCAATGGAGCCCATAGCAACGACGGCTGCCGGCAGGTTGACGTGCAGGGCGCCCAACCCAAAGCCCACGCTTAAGGCATCCAGGCTGACGCTGCCGGCCAGCAGGGCCAGGGCGGCAAATCCCCCCAAAACCTGGTAATCTCCCGAAGCAGCAGCCAGGAAGCGCAGGGCCGCGATGCCCCCTTTAGCCTCGCTGAAAGCCTCCCAGAGCATGGAGGCTCCTATAACTGCCAGCACAAACGCGCCCAAGAAAGAAGCTACCTGCCCCAGGAGCCGCCCCACGAAAAGGCCGAGGTAGAGCCCTAGAAGGGGCATGACGACATGGAAGATGCCTACTACGGCAATAAAAGTCCAGGCCCACCTTCCCTTCATACCTCCCATACCCAGACCTAAGGCCAGGGAAAAGGCGTCGGCGCCTAAAGCCAGGGCTACGAAAACGATGGTGAAAAGTTCCAAATAGGGGCCTCCTCTAAGCCTGGATAATGCGGTGGGCGGAGGCTTTACGCAGGCGGTTCATAATGGCCAGCCCCAGCCCTTTTTCCGGAAAAGTTTCGGTGAGAATTATCTGGACGCGGTGGCGGTCGCAATTATGAAGGGCGGCGAAAAGGCGGGCGGCCACCGTACCGAGGTCGTTCCGGCTCCCTATAATCTCCAGGTAATCGGGCTGGATTTCAGGCCGGTAGCAGGCCGCCGTCTCCACCGTTAAAAGGGCGCCTACCCTTAAACCCGCGGCTTTAAAACTTTTGACCAGCCGGTTTATCCTGGCCGCAACCTTAGGAGTATCGCCCGCAACTAAAAATAGGTTTCCCTGGGGCGCGTAGTGGGTATATTTCATGCCCGGCGCGCGGGGGTGACCGGCTTCCGACACCACCGCCGGATCAAGCTCCACGCGGCCGAGGATTTTTTGCAACTCTTCCAGGGTGACGCCGCCGGGCCTCAAGATCGTGGGCACCGGCGTCGTAAGGTCCAGGACGGTAGATTCTACGCCTACGCTGGCCGGCCCGCCGTCCACGACGGCATCTATCCTGCCGTGCAGGTCCCGCAGGACGTGGTGACCTGTAGTCGGGCTAGGCCGGCCGGAGAGGTTGGCGCTTGGGGCAGCAATGGGGAGGCGGGCCGCTTTAATCAGCGCCAGGGCCACGGGATGGGCCGGCATGCGGATGCCAACGGTATCCAAACCGGCCGTCACTTCCGGAGGCACCAGGTCGCTTTTAGGCAAAACAAGGGTTAGGGGGCCCGGCCAGAAGCGTTCCATGAGCAGGCCGGCAATGGGCGGGATTTCCGCCACCAGATCGTCAACCATTTCCATATTCGCCACATGCACTATGAGGGGATTGTCCTGGGGCCGCCCTTTAGCTCGAAATATCCGCCTTACCGCCCGCGCGTCCAGCGCATTGGCCCCCAGGCCGTAAACGGTTTCCGTGGGAAAGGCCACCACCCCGCCCCGGGCAAGTATCCGGGCCGCCAGCCTGATCTTATGTATCTCGGGAACCTGGGGGTTTATTCTTAAGTATTTAGTGCACCTGGTTAAAGGCACCTGATTCACCTCTATGTCGGTAACGCCGCCGATATGCCCCCTATTTCTTGTACGCCAGGAGGCAGCGATCGCGACCGGCGTAATCCGGCAAAATTTCCGGATCTTTAAAGGCGCCGCTGGCCCTAACTAATTCGCCCACAGCCTGTCCCTGATGGCTACCCATCTCCAGGGCCAGCAGGCCGCCGGGTTTGAGCACCAGGGCCGCCTGAGGAATGAGCCGGCGGTAAACGGCCAGGCCGTCGGCCCCACCGTCCAAAGCTTCCCTGGGCTCATGCCTAACTTCCGGCGGCAAATTCTCCAGTTCCGGAACGGGTATGTAAGGCGGGTTAGAAACAACGGCATCCAGCCCGCCCGGAGGCATCGCGAGGTCGCCGGCTAAAAAGGGAAGGAGGAGGTCGCCCAGGGCAAAGGTAATCCGCTCATCTACCCCCAGGCGACGGGCGTTTTCCCTGGCTATATCTAAAGCTGCCCGGCTTCTATCTACAGCAAAAATGCGGGACCGGGACAAATAGAAGCCAAGGCTTACGGCGATGGCCCCGCAACCCGTACCGACATCGCAGGCATACCAGGCCCTACCTGGGGGCACGCGCTCTAAGACCGCCTCCACCAGAACCTCCGTCTCCCGGCGCGGGATGAGCACGTCCGGAGTGACTTTAAACTCTAAGGACATAAACTCCTGCTTGCCCGTCAGGTACTGCAAAGGGTAACCCTCTGCCCGCCGCCGGGCCGCCGCCCTCGCCTGCTCCCAGGCCAGGGGGGATATTTCCTTTTCCGGGTAAGCGTAAAGCTTTTCGCGCTGCAGGCCGGTGGCCCAGGCCAGCAGCACTTCTGCCTCCAGCCTGGGGAGTTCCACCTTGCCTTTAAGTTCCGCCGCCAGCATCCCCACCGCCCTGCCTACCTGCAATTAGCCCACCTGCTTCAACCTTTCAGCCTGCTCGCTCGTTATCAAGGCGTCGATTATCTCATCCAGATCACCTTCCATCACTAGGTCCAGTTTATGCAAAGTTAAACCGATGCGGTGATCTGTAACCCGGTTTTGAGGGAAATTGTAAGTCCGTATCCGCTCGCTGCGGTCGCCGCTACCGATCTGCGAGCGGCGAACCTGAGCCAGTTCCCCCTGCTGTTCCGCCTGGGCCCGGTCTAAAAGGCGCGCCCGGAGCACACGCAGGGCTTTTTCTTTGTTTTTGTGCTGCGACTTTTCGTCCTGACAGGTTACTACCAGCCCCGTCGGCAGGTGGGTAATCCGCACCGCCGAATAAGTCGTATTTACCGACTGGCCGCCGGGACCGCTGGAGCAAAAAATATCGATACGCAGGTCCTCCGGGTTGATCTGCACGTCTATTTCTTCGGCTTCCGGGAGCACGGCCACGGTGGCCGTAGAAGTATGAATGCGGCCTCCGGATTCGGTTACCGGTATCCGCTGGACACGGTGAACGCCGCTCTCGAATTTAAACCTACTGTAAGCCCCTTGACCTGATACCTGGAATATTATTTCTTTAAAACCGCCGAGCTCGGTCGGGTGCGAGCTCAAAATTTCTAGGCGCCAGCCTTTGCTTTCGGCGTAACGGGCGTACATGCGGTAGAGGTCGCCGGCAAAAAGGGCGGCCTCATCTCCTCCCGCCCCGGCCCGAATCTCGATAATGGTATTCTTTTCGTCGTTAGGGTCCTTGGGTAAAAGCAAAATTTTCAACTGCTGTTCTAATTTCTCCATCTCCTTCTGCAAAGCGTCGATTTCCGCCTGCAATTCTTTCCGGAAACCGGGTTCTTCCTCTTCCTCCAGCATCTCCTTCGCTTCCTCCAGGTCGTTTTGTACCTGGCGGTAACGACGAAAAGTAAAAACTATCTCTTCTAGCTCGGCGTGAGCTTTGGCCAGTTTTTGTAGCCGGGCGGGATCGCTTAAAACTTCCGGATCAGTTATGCTCCTCTCCAATTCTTCGTACCTTTCTTCCAACTGAGCCAGCTTGGCAAACATTTTGCCTCACCCCACTCTCAATCCATAACAGCCTCCAAAGCCCGCAGGGCTACTTCGATCTGGCGATCATCCGGCTCCCTGGTGGTCAATCGTTGCAAGGCAAGACCGGGGGCCACCATCAACTTTACCAAGGGAGAATCCATGTGGCGGCCGAAAAATTTAATACCCTCGTAGGCTACTCCGGCCACTAAAGGCAGAAGCATGAGCCGGGCCAACAGGCGCTCCATAACCCCGCTGCCGCGGATAAAGGAAAAGAAAATTATCGTCAGTATCAGCACCAGCAATAAAAAGCTGGTACCGCAGCGCGGGTGATAGACAGGATAAGGCCTTACCGCCTCTACAGTCAATTTTTCCCCTGCCTCATAGGCGTTAATCACTTTATGCTCGGCCCCATGGTATTGGAAAACCCGCTGGATGTCCTGGAGCCTGGATATAGACAGGAGGTAGCCTAAAAATATAGCCAGCCGGGCAATGCCTTCTATCAGGTTTTGCGCGAATAGAGATAAATGGCCCCGCATTAACCAGGCCAAGCCGGCAGGCATCAGCACGAAAAGCAGGATGGCCGCTCCCGCCGCCAGGATTACGGTTAATGCCACATCCCTGGTACCCAGCTTCGCTTCGCCTTCTTCAAGAGATTCGTTGGCCGAAAAAGTCAGGTACTGCACGCCTAAAAACAGAGATTCTAAAAGGGCCAGGACTCCCCGCAGCAGGGGCATTTTCAAGAAGGAAAAGCGAGCTGACAGGGACTGAAAAAAACGGGATTCTACCAAAATATCGCCGGCCGGGCGGCGTATGGCTACGGCCACCTTGCGCGGGCCGCGCATCATAACGCCTTCGATCACGGCCTGGCCGCCGTACTGGATATCGCCCCCGGATAGTAAAAGGCAGAGCCTCTGGCTCCGCCCGCTGTCCTTATTGCCCGTACTTTTGCCTGAAACGCTCAATCCTACCACCACGCTGCTCTACAACCCGCTGGCGGGTACCGGTATAAAACGGGTGGCAGTTTGAGCAAACTTCCACCCGGATCTCTTTCTTGGTAGAACGGGTCTCGAACACATTGCCGCAGGCGCAGATAACGCGTGCTTTGTCGTATTTCGGGTGAATGTTCGGTTTCAACAATCTCACCTCCATAAAGAATCGGCTATAATAGTATAGCACGATTAGGCGAAGATGCCAAGGTACCCGTAAACCTGGCGTATCCCCACTTTTCAGCCTGCTTTGGCTTACGCTCGCTCTAGAATCCTCGCGGGCAGGACTTTTGCTCAGGTTCAGGGCTTAAGGCGGACTTCCCGGCAAATTCAAAGGGGAAGGAACCTCGCTTACAGGCCAAAGCAGCCTCCCCAGCGAAAACTGGGGATAACCCAGACCGGTGTCCTGTTGTTACCGGACAGTGAAATAGTCACCGTGTAAGCGGACTCAGAAAATATCAGTATGAGTCGAGTATTATTCTCCTTTTCCCGGACTCATGATCCGCTGTAACATTTATTGTAAGGTTTATCTGGCTGAGTCCACTGTATTCTTATAGATTCACGCTTTCATGCCACTGGATAAAAAGAGCGCAGGCACCCTCTCCTAGGTGCCTACATCTCTTTAGGGGTAACCTTATTTACCTAGCATGGCCTTTACCCGGTCCTGGTTAGCATTGATCCACGTCCTAGCTACTGCCACGGGGTCTTTTTTCTCCACTTCAATATCGTAGATCATCTTATTCATGTCATCTATGCTTACCTTGAACCTCTTGAGGAATTCAGCCACTTCAGGCGCTCTCCGGGGCAAATCCTTGTTTACCAGCACGTGAACCTCATCGCCCTGCCAGTAACCCTTAGGGTCTTTCAAGTACCTCAGATCATACTTGGCAAACATCCAGTGGGGGCTCCACCCCAGGAACACAATCCACCGCTTCTCCTTAATGGCCTTATCTGCCTCGGCCATCATGGCCCACTCGCTGGCCTCCACCAGCTCAAATTCAAGCCCGTAGGCATCAATTATCTCCTGGGAGGTGCGCATCATACCGGCTCCAGCCTCGATACCGATGATCTCGCCTTTGCCGTTTCCGTCGCTGTCGAACTTTTCTTTGTATTGGTTCAGCTGCTCGATACTCACCGGCTTCACATAAGCGGGCACCACCCATCCAAGGACACCTTCTGTATAGACAGCGCCCAAATCCTCAATGTTGTGACCGTATTGCTTCATGTAATCGGCGTGCATGTGGGGCAACCAGGAATCCAGAAAGATGTCGATATCGCCGGAAGCCAAGCCGCTAAAGGTAACTCCTACATCGGCGTTCTGGACGTGGACCTTATATCCCAGCTCTTCCTCTAGAAGGATCTTGGCGATGTTGGTGGTGGGAATAGTAGTCGACCAGGGAGTCAAGGCTATGGTGACTTCCTTAGTCTTTTTTCCTTTCGCGCAGCCCGCACCAACCATTAGCAAGCCCAGAACCAACACGGCAACCAGCACAAGACTTCTCTTACTAGCCATCATCTTCTACCTCCTCCTCTGAAAATAAAAATTTTCACGGTTGACGGTAAGGGCGCCAGCCCTCATGGGCAACTCCTTCGAAAATGTTTTTGGCAAGATATTCCTCTTTAAACTAAGCTACGCCGCACCTCCTAATTGTTTCGTTAGAGTAACTTCATATCCTAAAGCTTTAAGCCGCGCCGCTGCCCGAGAAACTACAGCTCGTTCGTTTAGTCTGTCAAAATAATCAGGGCCTAAGTCTTGATAACGGGTACCTTTCTTTAGCATGTGGTAAATAATCCGAGCCAGTTCACCATATCGAGCAGATCTCGAGTCATGGAGGGCGCTAGCCCTCATGAGCAACCCCTTCTTAATCCCCTGTTCTTACTCATTTTTTGTCCCTTAAGAACTAATACCATGGGACACCTTATACCCTATTATGGAACTCCTTCTCGTGCTCGCCTTTTAAGCCTGCTTTACAGTTCATGGTGCCTAAAGGTGTCCGAATCAGACTCCTCCTCCTCGGGCTCCTTGCGGTCACCAAGAAAAACCGATCCACTTCACGGCTGTAACCTTAATTTAAGCTTAGCACCTATTTCATAGTTCATGGAGAGGGTGCTAGCCCTCATGGGTGGCTCCTTTCCGTCCAACCTCCTTTCCCTCTAACCTCACGTCTTGCCTCCAGGCTAAGGTCCCTTCTTGTTCTTATACTGCGCCGCCTGGGTTAAGCGGTCGAGAATAATAGCCAGGGCGACAATGGAAATGCCACCCACGAACCCCCTGCCCACCTGAACGCGCGTGATGCCGTAGAGAACCTCGGTACCCAGACCTCCTGCCCCGATCATGGAAGCGATGACCGACATGGACAGGGCCAGCATAATGCACTGGTTTATCCCCGCCATAATGGTAGGCAGGGCCAAAGGTAGCTGCACTTTGACCAAAATCTGTCCCGGTGTGGACCCAAAGGCGTTGGCCGCCTCGATTAGTTCGGGAGAAACCTGGCGGATCCCTAGATCGGTCAGCCTTACCAGGGGCGGCATGGCAAACACCACTATGGCTACCAGAGCGGGAACTGGTCCCAGCCCGAAGAGCATCAGAGTCGGTATGAGGTAGACGAAACTAGGCATGGTCTGCATAAAATCCAGAACCGGCCGGATGACGGCGTGCACCCTGTTGGAACGCGCGGCCCAGATTCCCAGGGGAACGCCCACCGCCAGGCAGAAGACAAGGGAGGTAACTACCAGGCTCAAGGTGCGCACCGTACCCTGCCACATGCCCAAACCCTGTAGGAAAAGCAGCCCCAGGGCGGTGAGCACCGCCACTCCCCGGCCAGCAGTGCGCCAGGCCACAAGGGTCAGGATAACCAAGAACAGCCACCAAGGGATAAAAACTATGGCCTGCTCTATACGGGACCACACAAACCAGATGAGAATCTTCAGGACATCGAAAAAACCACTCCACTGAACAGTAACGTAGGCAACAGCATGATCCACCCAGTTAGCTAGCGGAATATACCCACTCATTCCTCTATCCCCCTTGCCTTTTTGGCCAGACCGGCCAGGACTGCTCCTTTCACCACTACCCCCACCAGTTTCCTCTCGGGGTCGGTCACAGCTACCGGGTACTTGGCTTCCGCCAGCATTTCGATAAGTTCAGATACAGGCGTTTCCGGCAGGGCCGTCGGAACCTCGCGGACCAGGATACTAGCCAGATCATGCTGCCCCCGCTCTACGGCGCCAAAAGCGGCTTCCGCCGTAACCAAGCCCACCAGCCGCCCCACCCTGTCCACCACAAAGAGGGAGGACAGTCCGTTCTCCCGCATGACGCGCAGGGCCACGTGGGGACCATCCTTTAGAGAAAGAACCACCAGCGGTTTTTTCATCACTCCTTCTGCCGTCAGCACCTTGGACACGTCCACGCCCTCTACGAACTTGGCCACATACTCGTTGGCCGGCCGCATGAGGATCTCTTCCGGGGTTCCTATCTGCTGGATGGCGCCATCCTTTAGGAGGGCTATGCGGTCACCCAATTTAAGGGCTTCGTCCAGATCATGGGTGACAAATACAATGGTCTTGTTAACCTGAGACTGCAGGGCCAAGAGCTCGTTTTGCATTTCCCGGCGGATAAGGGGATCCAAACCGCTAAAGGCTTCATCCATGAGTAATACATCGGGTTGGCAGACCAGGGCCCGGGCAAGACCCACGCGCTGCTGCATCCCTCCGCTCAATTCCCTGGGATAGGCCTTTTCCCACCCTTTTAGGCCTACCGTTTCCAGCACCGCCCTGGCCTGTTCCTCTCTTTCCTGACGCGGAACACCCTGAACCTCCAGACCATAAGCCGCGTTCTCCAGGACCGTCCGGTGGGGGAAGAGGGCAAATTGCTGAAAAACCATACCCAATTTCTTCCGGCGTACCTCCCGCAGCTGTTTTTCACCATAGGTAGTAATATCTTCACCGTCGAGGAGGATATGGCCCCTGGTCGGCTCTATTAAGCGGTTAAGACACCTAAGGATGGTGGATTTCCCGCTGCCGGAGAGCCCCATCAGCACAAAAATCTCACCCTCCTGTATGTCAAAACTGACATCGGCCACGGCCACCGTCTGATTGGTCCTGGCCAGAATATCCACCTTACTAAAGCCCTGATCTAACAGCTCAATGGCTTTGCCCGGATTGTCACCGAACACCTTTACTAGATTCCTAACCTGAATCTTTATAGATCGCAAGCTGTAACCCCCCTAAAGGAACAAAAAAGCCGGGGAAAACCGGCCTTCGTTATTAAATGGCAAACCTTCCCCTCTTTTCCACGCTTACGAGGTTAGCTGACGGGCGCGGACCGAAAGAATAGCCCTACTCGCCTGTTGCGAGATTAGCCCCAAGACAGATGGGTCCCCCGCTTCCCTAAAGGGATATTAGTCCCCCAGGGAATTCAGCGCTCCCAAAGGAAATCCTGTAGCTATAACTTATTCACTTTTTTAAAGTAAAAGTATATTGATTGTATCATTTACGGCCCATTCTGCACCGCCATCCCTTCGCATTCCAGATGGCCTTATTAGTTCGATTGTATCATTTACGAGGACACCATGTCAAATTTCTCATCCGGTCCATGTCAAGATTTAGTAGGTGCCTTTAGAAAAATTTTTCCTGGATGAGACCTCACCATTTAAAACAGCAGCTTTGCCGTACCGGTCTTAGTGGCTATCTTAACCATGGTAAGCCTGAGATACTAGCCTGGCAAAACTGCGGAAGAAAAGTGGAACCCCCCTACTTCCCTCCCGCCACAAAGGCAATAGCCCATCCCACTAGCCTTCCCTCTATAAGGCTACACCTACCATGGTTTACCTTTTAACTCCCCTAAAACTCGTCAGAAAGCGAGTCCATTTTCCCCCTAATAGCGGCATAGCTTTCTTCCCATGCCTCTTCCCCTTCTCTTAAACTGCTTATCACCAGCTTGTTCTTTAAATATCTGGTTGCAATCCTTCTGGCTAAGTTCATAGATACCTTTTTCCAATTTTCATAAAAATCCTTACACTCATAGAAGGACTGCGCCTGCTATTTGGCGAATATCTAACATGAGACCTAAAGCAGGCCTCCCCCAGCGAAACTGGGGATAACCCAGGCCCATAAACTTCACTCTTCCACCAGCAGGCGCGGCTCCAGCTCGGGGTGGCTGTAGACGTAACACTCCCCGGCCATGGCCCGGCGCAAAAAAGCGCGGCGCTCCTCCCCCGGCGGTATATTTGCCCACTCCAGATGGTTTAGGGCCTGGACCGCTGCCCGCAAAGAGTCCATTACCAGTTCGTAAAAATGGGTGCAGCCTTCCGATCCGCCGACGCCCGCAGCAACTATACGGTGTACGCCCTTGGCTACTTTGGCACCTATTAAGTTCTGCAGGCGGGCCTCGGTTTTAGGGCATAAATCGTAAGGTGAGCGTAAAACCCGCCCCCAGGCCGCCTTAATTACTCTGCTGCAAGTTTCAATAGTTAAAGTTATTTCCATTTCGTGATATGTGTCGTACATATGCGCTTTTACTATTATATGGCCCGGATCCCCCGTTTCTACAATTGTTTTAAGCTGGCGTTGAAAAATTTGCATCCAGGAGCCCTCCTGTTTTCTCCTTTTCGGCGTAACCGTTAAAATTCCTGCTCCAAGAACAAAAAAGGCGGCCCTAAAAGGCCGCCCGTCTTACCCTGGCTAGTTCAAAAAGCGTAAGGGGTTTAGAGCACGCCCGTTCCGCAGGACTTCAAAATGCAGGTGAGGACCGGTAGTCCGGCCGCTGTCGCCAACCAGGGCAATGGGATCACCGGCGCGCACATAATCACCGGCAGTAACTAAATTTCTTGAGTTATGGGCATAGAGGGTTTTTAGTCCATTGCCGTGATCCAGGACAACAGTCCAGCCGTAGATACCGTTTCTCCAGCCGGCAAAGCTTACCCGCCCCGAACAGGCGGCCAATATCTGGTCCCCCTTCTCCCCGGCAATGTCTAGCCCATGGTGGAACTCGGCGCCGCGCCAGCCGAAACCGGAAGTAACGGCGCCTAGCAGGGGCCAGATGAAGGACAACAGGCCGCCGCGCGAACTGGCCGGTATAATACTCTCTCCGGCCGCGCGCATACCGGCCGCGTTACCCGGAATGGTCAGGACCGTACCCACCTGCAGTTTGCGCGGGTCGCCAATATTATTGAAGGCCAGGATACGCTCTACGGTAGTGCCATAACGCCGAGCTATATCCCAGACAGTATCGCCCGGCATCACCCGGTAACCCTCACTTTCTGCCACCGGCAGTATTAAAAATTGGCCCGGATATAGGTTGGCGTCTTGATCCAGGTAGTTCATAGCGGCCACCAAATCAGCGTCCACCTGGAAGCGCCTGGCTATCCGGGCGATAGTATCCCCTTCTTCTATCCGGTAAAGACGTGTAAAAGTATTGATGCGCCCTGCCAGCATTTGGTAGTCCTCGTGCGATACTACTGCAGCTACCTGCCGTAGGTCACTGATGACGACTGCTTCCGCCGCCGGCATAGCCCCGACAAGGCAAAACAGGGCCATAAGGCCGCCGGCGAAAGTAGCCATCACCTTTTTGTTAAACATAAACTTGCCGATCACCTCATTTTTGGTATAATTTACCTCTAAGCCCATTCAGATTTTATTTTAGCCAAGTACGACCATAAATATACCAAAGCCACGGCCGGGGCCGGGACAAAAACCCGGCCTAGCCTGGCTATCAGCTTTCAGCCGGCCCAGAGGCATCATCGGCCGACAGCCGCCGACCAGTTTTGCCAAAAGCTATGGCTAAAGATTGGGAGCTGAGGGCTAAGAGATGCGTTCGCGCGGGAAAAGCTGAGGCAGAGCGCGGAGGAGATCGCGGTTGCTTTTCGTCTTGCGCATGGCGTCAATCAACATTTCGGCTACTTCCACCGGACCAAGGTTGCTGGTTAGCCGGCGGAAATTCCACATCAATTCCAGCTCCTCCTTAGAAAGCAAAAGTTCCTCTCTCCTCGTCCCGGAGCGTTTAACGTCGATGGCCGGGAAAATGCGCCGCTCGGACAGCTTGCGATCTAGGATGAGCTCCATATTGCCCGTCCCTTTAAATTCTTCGAATATAACCTCATCCATACGGCTGCCCGTCTCGATTAAGGCCGTAGCTACGATGGTAAGGCTGCCTCCTTCTTCGATCTTGCGGGCGGCGCCGAAAAATCTTTTCGGCTTGTAGAGAGCGGCGGGGTCAACGCCGCCGGAAAGGGTGCGGCCGCTCGGCGGCACCACCAGGTTGTGGGCCCTGGCCAGGCGGGTAATGCTGTCCAGAAGTACGACCACATCTTTCTTGTGCTCGACCAGGCGCTTGGCTCTCTCTAGAACCATATCGGCCACTTTGACGTGATTTTCAGGTAATTCATCAAAAGTAGAGCTTACTACTTCCCCCTTTACAGAGCGCTCGATGTCCGTGACTTCCTCAGGTCGCTCGTCAATCAGCAAAATTATTATCTCCACCTCGGGGAAATTAGTGGCGATGCTGTTGGCGATTTTTTTAAGCAAGATAGTTTTACCGGCTTTAGGCGGAGAAACGATGAGAGCTCGCTGGCCTTTACCGAGAGGGGCTATCAAGTCGATAATCCGCGTCGAGGGGTCATTCTCTTCGGTTTCCAAAGTCAGGCGCTCGTAGGGGTAAATAGGAGTGAGGGCATCGAAATGGAGGCGTTCGGGAGATGTTTCAGGTTTCTCGCCGTTGACGGATTCTACGCGCAGTAGAGCGAAATAGCGCTCGTTATCTTTTGGCGGCCTCACCAGGCCGGCCACCTTGTCCCCCGTACGCAGGTCGAAGCGGCGGATCTGGGAAGGCGAAACATAAATGTCGTCTTCGCTGGGGATGTAACCGAAAGGTCGCAAAAAGCCGTAGCCTTCCGGCAAAATCTCCAGCACGCCCTGGGCCGAAAGCTGTTCTTCCTTTTCTTTTTCTTGCTGCTCCTTCTGGGCCAGAGCTTTAGAAATTTCAAAGATCAGTTCTTTTTTGCGCAGGCGCGAGTAACCGGTCAAATTTAATTCCCGCGCTATCTTATAGAGCTCCACCATGGTCTTATTTTCAAGTTCGGCCGTATTCAAATGAGGAACCCCCATTTTTTGGAAATATCAGAAACATGGCGGGAACGCTTAAATTAGGTAGGAAGGGCCGTGATCTGAGGGGAAGAGAAAAAGACGAAAGCCTCTATTTATCTTTAACCCTCTCCCAATCGGCCAAAAACTTCTGGATCCCAGCATCGGTAAGAGGATGCCGGAACATTTGCATAAGCACCTGGTAAGGTACGGTAGCGATATCTACTCCTAGGCGGGCTACCTGGGTAACGTGTAAGGGATGGCGGATACTGGCCGCTATTATTTCCGTCTCCAAGCCGTACTGGGCGAAGATCTGGACGGCAGCGGCAACCTCTTCTACGCCCTCATGGCCCACATCATCCAGCCTGCCAAGGAAAAAGCTGGCGTAAGTTGCCCCTGCCAGGGCAGCCAATAAGGCCTGGTTAGCAGAAAAGATGAGAGTGACATTGGTCTTAATGCCCTTTTCCCTGAGTGTCCTGACGGCCTTTAGTCCTTCGGGCAGCATGGGGATTTTAATAGTGATATTAGGATGGATGGCGGCCAGCTTTTCGGCCTCCCGGACCATTTCCCCCGCTTCGGTGCTGATTACCTCCGCGCTGATGGGGCCGTCCACTAGGGTAGTTATCTCCCGCACTATTTCCTCGAAATTCCGGCCCTCTTTGGCAATCAGCGAAGGATTGGTGGTTACACCAGAAATTATGCCCAATTCGCTGGCCTTTTTAATCTCCTCGATATTAGCCGTATCCAAAAAAATGCGCAAAAAAAGTCCTCCTTTTGCAAAATAAAATAATACCAGGGATATAGGCAAATCTTATACCTATATCCCCCAACTCCAAATTCTAGCACATATTTTAGGAACGGAAAACCTTTACTTTTTCCTAGGCTTAAAAGTATGGCAGGCAGTGCCGTCAGAAGTGGTTACTTTACGGTTGCCGCTTGACCGGACTTCAATAGCGTCGGCCGTACAAGCCATATTGCTCCAGTAGTGGCATTCTTCTACGCCGCATTTAACACCGGCCATGAACAACACCTCCTAATTTTAACTTGCCACCGGTAAAAGGGAATTATGTATTAAGCCCGGCCGGAGCAGCCAAACACGCGCATTTTATGCCTTATTACTTCCCGGGCAGCCTCCCGGGCGGGAGCGAGAAGTTTGCGGGGGTCGATCTCGTGCGGCCTAGAGGCAAGTTCTTCCCGCAGCTTGCCCACAAAAGCCAGGCGTATGTCGGTATCGATATTTATTTTTCGTACGCCCAAGCTTATAGCCTTGCGGATGGCCTCATCGGGAACGCCAGAGGAGCCGTGAAGCACGAGGGGCAGGGAAACCAACTCGCGGATCTTCTGCAGGCGTTTAAAATCGAGATGGGGTTCGCCACGGTAAACCCCGTGAGCCGTACCCACGGCCACCGCTAGGGCGTCGATGCCCGTTTCTGCTACAAAGCGCTGCGCTTCCCCGGGGTCGGTATAAAAACTTTCGGACGCCGCCACCTGAATATGATCTTCCGTACCGGCGATGCGGCCAAGCTCCCCTTCTACCGAAACCCCGGCTGCATGGGCAATATCTACTATTTTACGGGTAATCTCGATATTCTCCGAAAGCGGCAACCTGGAGCCGTCAAACATAACCGAAGTAAATCCCTGCCGCAGACAGCGTATCACCTGCTGGAAATCGGTGCCATGATCCAGGTGAAGCACAACCGGAACGGCGGCCGCCTCCGCTGCAGCCTTCACCATGGAGGTGATATAGCCCAGGCCGGCATACTGCAAAGCCCCTTGGCTGGCCTGGATAATAACGGGGGCTTTTTCGGCTTCGGCAGCGCTTATGATAGCCTGGATGAATTCCAAATTATGACAATTAAAAGCGCCTACAGCATAACCGCCGGCTTCGGCGCGCTGCAAAACCTCGGTTAAAGTAACGAGGCCCATGAGGAAGGCCCTCCTTTTTTATGAGGTGCTTCCGAAACGTTTCCCCGTACCGGGGCGCTGGCGCCGGTGTCTTTCGGGCTCGCCAGGGAGCCGTATGTCTCCCCCTCGTCCTCCGGCGGGGTTCCCAGCCAATTCGGCATCCTTGCCTCAGTGGCCGGCCGCAGGCCTCTCTGTCCTCGGCCCCGCCTCCGGGCTCGGTCTCGCGCCAACGACTCGCAAGGCTCGCCCAAAGTCGCCTTACGCCAGCTTCCCCGGCATTTTCATACTTCTTTCGGGTGCACCTTCTATATAATTCTACCCGGTTTAAGCAAACTTTATGGCCTAATTTTTTTTGGTCCTGCGCCGGGAGCGCCTGGGTTTATCTTCGGCAATCGGCGGCGTTAGAATAATTTCCCAGAGCTTTTGAATGGCAAACAAGTCCTTTTTCGTCGCCGCCCGGAGGGTAGCCAATGCGCCGCAAGAATTACAACGCAACTGCAGGTGACCGGGAAAAATTTCGATCTCGATATCTTTATTGCCGCACTTGCAGCGCAGGTTACCGCTTTCGGCAATGTGGTACACACATTCTAAGGCAGCACACATAATCTCGGGATCTTCGAGGTAGTGGGTCAAACCCAGATCTTCCGCCGCCTCAGCCAGCGAGCGGTTGTGGCGCCGCACGGCCTTTTGAACTTTGCCCTGGGGGCCGATAAAACCTACCTCTAAACCGGTCTCGCTGCAGTTTAAAAGCAAAAGCTCCGGCGACCAGAGCTCACGCCGCGTTAGTGCCACAGAATGGTAAGCATCGCACATTATACAGCGGTACTGCAGGCAAAAGTTTTTGCAGTTCTTGGTGTTTATCGAAACTAAAGTCGTACCGCAAGAACATTCCAGTTTCTGCACTCCGCCGCCAGAAAAACTGAAAAGATTGAGCCCGTGAAAGACGAGGTGTCCGCATGCCGGGCAGCGCGAGGCGAGCACGGTAGTAGTGGAAATGATCATCAAAGGTTCCTCCCTATGTACCTCATTTATTCGCTACCATCTCCCAAAATCCTGCCGGCAGCCAAAAGAAAAGGGCCGGTTTACCAAAACCGGCCCGGATTTAAGCTGGTTTATGTCCGGTGATCAAGCAATTCTTTTTATTATAGAACGCAGCAAGCCTACATCGAAAGGCTTCTGCAGAATATGTCTTACCCCAAGCTTCATCGCCTGGTCGGTAACTTCGGACTCGCTGTAAGCAGTTATCACGATTATTTCGGGGTTCTGGGATTTTCTTCTTATCTGGCGCAATAGCTCCGCTCCGCTCATACCAGGCATCTTCATATCTAGGATTATCAAGTCGATTTCCCACTCCGCCATCTTCTCGAGGGCGTCCCGGCCTTCTCCGGCAGTTATAACCCGAAACCCGGCCTGCCGGAGAATTTCGGCCAGCAACCGCCTTATTGCTGGCTGGTCGTCAATTACTAAAGCGATCTTCATTTTAAGACCAGCTCACCTCCAGCCTTTTACTGCGGTACCAATCCCTCCGCTAGCTATAAAATTTTTTTATACTTTCGCATCCTACGATCCAGCCACAATTTTCCGCTCCGCTTAACCAATAAAATATTCGTTATTAAAATAAAAAATTCCTCCCAGCTGCTTTTTAAAAACTAAAACCGGAGGGCAGTAAAACTAAGGCTACCAGTATAGCGGCTACTACCGTTAAAATCCCCAGGGCCATAAAAGGCAAGGCCAGGGCCAAAACAGCCCTGCCGGTAGTTAAATTCTCGCTCTCGCGCAAGGCCAGCACCAGGAGCACCACCACCCAGGCGAAGAAACCAAGCCAGGCAAGGCGATTAAAAAGGGTCGGAAGGCGCAAAACTTCGGCCACAAAAGAGGCTATGCTATACGGCAACTGGGGCAAAAAAGCAAAACCCAGGGCCGCCAATAAACCCATGCCGGTGCCGGTCCCTCCCAGGGCCTCGGCAATAAGGTGAAAGAGGGCGGCAGCCACGAACAAGAAAAAAAGGGCCAGAATAACCCCTATTATCGCCCCTATACCCAATAAGTCTCCGGCCACTTCATTCAGGGGCGGCGTCCCGGGCCAGATGCCTACCGGGGGCAAGGCCGGATCCGCCAGGGCTATTTTCATTAAGGCGCCAAACAAATAAACTCCTGAAAAAATAAGCATGGAGCGGCCTACTTCCTGGCGGGCCGACAGGTGGCGAAAGGTTTCTATAGGATGAAAGAAAACGCCGTAAATATTTTCTAAAAGACTCTGTCCTTTCACCGCGCTCCTCCTTCCCGCAAATCCGGCAGAAGCCAGAGGGCCAGCCCTAAATCCTGTTTCCAGGGCAAAAAAGAGGGCAACAAGGCGCTTTTGCCCTGGGAGAACAACCGGAACAGCCAGTCCCAGGGCGAGGGTCGGGCAAAGTAGCGCAGGTTAGGCTCTCCCTCGATGCCGGCCAGGGAGGCAGCCAGGCGAACAGCATCATAAAAATTGCCCAATTCATCTACCAGTCCCAGTTCTTTGGCCTGGCGGCCGGTGTAAATGCGGCCATCCGCCAGTTGCCTTACTTTTTCCAAAGGAAGGCCGCGACCTTCGGCGACAACCTGGAGAAACTGCTGGTAGATATCGTCTACCATGCCCTGCAATATTTCCCTTTCCTCCCCGGTAAGCGGCCTGGTGGGCGAGCCCATGTCTTTATGGGGACCGCTTTTTATAACCTCCGAAGCAAGCCCTAGCTTGCGGTAGAGTTCCTGCATGTTTATCAACTGCATAATTACCCCAATGCTGCCCGTCAGGGTAGCGGGGTTGGCCACGATGCGGTCGGCCTGGGAGGCTATCCAGTAACCGCCGGAGGCAGCAGCGTCGCCCATTGAGGCAACCACTTTTTTGCCGGCCCGGCGCAGCCGCTGCACCTCGACGCTGATTTCCTGGGCTGCCGGCGCGCTCCCGCCGGGTGTATCCAGGCGCAGGACTACTGCTTTCACATTAGGGTCTCTGCGGGCCTCTCGCAGTTGTTCGATAATGGCCTGGGACCCGGCCGCAGGGCCGCCGAAAGCACCTTCCGCCGTCCCGCCGGTAATTACGCCTTCGATAAAAATAATGCCGACGCTTTCGCCTGCCACCCCTCCTCCAGGCCGTCCGGGCAGCCGGGAGCGCAGCGCAAAAGCAGCCATTAAAACGGCTGCCGCTACGGCCAGCAAAAGGCCGGCAAAAATCTTGCGGCGCATTAAGACATCAGCCCCCCTTCCAGGGAAATTATCTCACCCTGAGCCGTACGCAGGCGATAGGGTTGTCCGGAACGCAGGTAGACGCGGGGCAGGCGGCTGCTGGCTACCGCGCGCCAGAGGGGTATTTCCACTATGTCGCCAACTTTAACCCCGGGCAAGCGGCTTACATCTACCAGGGAGAGTTGCATACCTACCCTACCAACAACAGGAAACCAATGCCTGCCGATTTGCACCCGTGGCCCTTTCCGGCCCATAAAGGCCAAAATATCTTTGGCAATAAAACGGGCCAAATCGAGCAAATTTTTAGGCCTCCCGATAGGGGAAACGGCAAAACCGTCGGCATAGCCTATATTAATTACCGCCACTTTCATGGAACGGCGGGCGACGTAATCGCCGCCGTAGCCCACCCGCGCGCCTTTAGGTATTTCCTTCAAAGCCAGGATTCGGGCGCAGGCGCGCCAGACATCGCGCAAATCCAGTTCATATGCTCCCACTCCGAGAGGAAAATGGCCGTAAAGCAAGGTTCCCACGCGCACCAGGTCGCCATGCATTTGGGGATAAAGGAGGGTGGCCGCGCTGTTGCATATATGCTTGACGGACAGGCGAATTCCGGCGGCCTCTATTTCAGCGCAGGTTTGCTGAAAAAGGGAAAACTGCTCAAAGGTTTTTTTTCGGGATGCGGCCTCGGCCAGATGGGTGGAAATACCCTCCAGACAAATTTCCGGCCAACGGCTTATTTCCCGGGCTAAAGCTATGGCTTCCGCCGGTTTAAGGCCGGTCCGGTTCATTCCGGTTTCGATTTCCAGGTGCACACGGGCGCGGCAGCCAAGTTCCCGCCCGGCTGCGGCCGCAGCTTCAACCTCTTCCCGGCTGGAAACCGTCAGGACCAGGCCCCCCCGGACGGCTGCCGGGATTTCCGCGGGCAGGAGAGGGCTCAGGAGCAATACGGGGGCGGTGATGCCGGCCCGCCGCAGCTCCTGCCCCTCCTCTAGAGTGGTAACGCCCAGCCAGTCGGCCCCGGCCTCTAAAACCACCCTGGAAACCTCGACGGCGCCGCAACCATAGGCGTCGGCCTTAACCACGGCCAGAAGCCCGGCAGGGGGCCTGAGTATATTCTTTACGACCCTGACGTTGTTGCTCAAAGCGTCGCTATCGATTTCGATCCAGGAAGGCGCGCTAATGTGCATCTCTTTTCCTCACATTAAGCTTTTAAATTAAGGCCGGGCATAGGCCCGCCCCGGTGCTGACCGGCCGGCAAATTAGCGCTGAGCCTTTCCCGGCGCCCTATTCCCCTACCTCTCCCCTCGCCTCCGCCTTTTTGCGCCACCAGAGCAGCCGGCTGATTCCCCGAGAATAAACGGGTTGAGCGGCCTGCCAGAGCCAGTAGTAAAAGGGGCTATAGACATAATCATATTCCCCAATAAACTCGGTGAAAATACCGTTGAAGCCCTTTTTGAAACGATAAAGGCCGTAGAGGGGGTGGTCTTCGCCGACTTCCTTGCCGGGCACACCGCGAAAATCATATATCCTGCATCCCCGCTCTTTGGCCCAAAGGATCATGGTCCACTGCAGGAGATAATTGGGCATGACGTTGCGGTGGCGGTTGCTGGAAGCGCCGTAGAGGTACCAGGCCTTATCCCCGAAGATAAAGGCCAGGGTGCCAGCTATGGGTTCGCCCTGGTAGTAGGCCAAAAATAGCTTGGCGTAGTCCCTGGCAACCAGCTCGCGCCAGATGGTTTCAAAGTAAGAATAAGAACGGATGAGGAATCGGTCCCGCCGAGCGGTTTCAGTAAGCAGATCGTAAAAAACGCGTAGGTCCTCCGGGGCGCAGTCCGATTTTATAGTTACCCCGCGCTTTTGCGCCAGGCGGAGGTTGTAGCGCGTCTTGGGATGGAAACTGGCCAATATCTCCTCCGCCGGGGGGGTAATGTCCAACCGGAAAACGTGGCGCGGCTGCACGCCTTCAAAGCCCGACCCGGCTACGGCTAGGCGAAAACCGGAGGCCAGCAAGAGCTCCTTAACTTTCTCATTTTCTACCGGTATATCGGGATCTATTTTCCACAAAATGACTCCTTCCTGCCCGGCCAGGGCGGCCACCTCCGAAAGGAGATAACGCCAGACATCCTCCCGTTCGAAATCCAGGACCGGCCCCCTAGGGGAATAGAAAATGCTTTTCCTCAAACCCGGCAAGGAGCGCTTTAACAACGAGACTGCCGCTACCGGCCGGTCCCCCTCGTATACCAGTAAACGTATAGGCCGCCAGCCGGTAAAAGCTTTTACTTCTCCCCAGGCATAAGACTGGAGGATGTGCCCCTTGGGGGAATGGGCTACGAAATGGTCGTAAAGGGCCTCCTCCTGCGGCCCGATAACCCGCGCCTGTAGCCTCATACAGCGCCCTGCTCCTTGGCATAGGCGAGGGCAGCGCCGACAAATCCATGGAAAAGAGGATGGGGCCGGTTGGGCCGGGATTTAAATTCGGGGTGGAATTGGCTGGCCACAAACCAGGGATGATCGTCCAGCTCGACAATCTCCACCAAAAGCCCATCGGGCGAAAGGCCGCTTACGCGCAGCCCTTTAGAAGTTAAAAGGTCCCGGAAGGCATTGTTAAACTCATAGCGATGGCGGTGGCGCTCGTAAATTTCCTCTACCCCGTAAGCGGCGTGGGCACGGCTACCGGGAACAAGCCGGCAGGGATAGGCCCCCAGGCGCATGGTGCCGCCTTTGCGATTGATTTCTTTTTGTTCCGGTAAAAGATCGATAACCGGGTAGGCGGTCTGGGGATCGAATTCCGAGCTGTTGGCACCGGTCAGACCGCAGACGGAGCGGGCAAATTCTACTACCGCCACCTGCATCCCCAGGCAAATGCCCAGGAAAGGAATTTTCTGGCGCCGGGCAAAGCTGACGGCTGCAATTTTACCTTCAATGCCCCGGTCGCCGAAACCTCCCGGCACCAGAATGCCGTGGGTTCCTTCAAGAAGACCTATCTCACCCTGCTCGAGTTCGGCGGAATAGACCCAGCGGATGTCTACGGCCGTTTTATGGGCCAGGCCGGCGTGGCGCAGGGCTTCGACTACGCTTAAATAGGCGTCGGGCAGGGTCACGTACTTGCCCACCAGGGCGATGGTAACACGGTGATGCAAGCTCCGCATGGCTTCAACCATGGCCCGCCAGTCGTCTAACCGGGCCGGGCCGCAATTCAATTTCAAGCGCTCGACGACGATTTTATCTAAGCCTTCACGCTCCAGCATCAGGGGCAATTCATAAATGGAAGGCGCGTCAATAGCCTGAATTACTGCGTCCCGGTCAATGTCGCAGAAAAGGGCGATCTTCTCCTCCATCTCCCGGGAAAGAGGGCGTTCGGAACGACAGACGATAATATCCGGCTGGATGCCGATACTGCGCAGTTCTTTAACGCTGTGCTGGGTAGGCTTGGTCTTAGCCTCCCCGGCAGCCCGCAAATAAGGCACCAGAGTAACGTGGATATAAAGGACGGAATCGCGACCCACATCGCTTTTAAGCTGGCGAATGGCCTCCAAAAAAGGTAGGGATTCGATATCGCCCACCGTGCCGCCGATCTCGGCAATTACCACGTCGGGATCGGTTTCCCGCGCTACCTGGAAGAGATGCTCTTTAATTTCATTGGTGATATGGGGTATCACCTGGACGGTGCCGCCCAGGTAATCGCCCCGGCGCTCCTTGGTAATAACCGACCAGTAAATTTTACCGGCAGTAACATTGCTGGATTTGGTCAGGTTAATATCCACAAAACGCTCGTAATGCCCCAGATCGAGATCTGTTTCTGCCCCATCTTCGGTAACAAACACTTCGCCATGCTGGTAAGGATTCATGGTGCCGGGGTCTACGTTAATGTAGGGGTCGAACTTCTGGATGGCCACTTTCAACCCCCTGCTCTTCAAAAGCCTGCCTAAAGAAGCGGCGGTTATCCCTTTTCCTAAAGAAGAGGTGACACCGCCGGTAACAAAAATAAACTTCGTTTTCATGGTAGCCTCCTGGATTTTTGCCTACATTCTTTCGGGAGCGGTTACCCCCAGCAAGTTTAAAACGTTGCGTAAAGTAATACGGGTAGCCAGGACCAGCAGCAGCCTGGCCGCACGTAAGTCGGGTTCGTCCGCAAGTACCCGGCACTCGGTATAAAAGACGTGGAAGAGTTCGGCCAGGTCATGGGCGTAACGGGTGAGGCGGTGAGGTTCGAGACTCCTGGCCGCCCCTGCCACCACTTCCGGAAATTCGGCGATCTTTTTAGCCAGCTCCTGCTCTGGCGGCTCGCGCAATAATTCTAAGTTTACCGTAGCCGGCTCCGGCAGGTCAATACCCCGATCGGCCGCCAGGCGTAAAATACTGCAGATACGGGCGTGGGCATACTGCACATAATAAACGGGGTTTTCCGCCGACTGCGAACGGGCAAGGTCCAAATCGAAGTCCAGGTGGCTGTCGGGCTTAAGCATCACGAAAAAGTAACGCGCCGCATCCCGGCCCACTTCCTCCACCAGCTCCTGGAGCGTGACATACTGGCCGGTACGCTTGGACATACGCAAAATTTCGCCGCCCTGGAAAAGCCGCACTAATTGCATCAAGACTATTTCCAGCCGGTCCACCTCAAGCCCCAGCGCCGCCAGCGCGCTCTTCAAACGGCTTACATGGCCGTGGTGATCAGCGCCCCAGATATTGATTATCCGCTTAAATCCCCTCTCAAATTTGTTGCGGTGGTAGGCGATATCGGCGGCAAAGTAAGTGGGCAAGCCGTTGGAGCGCACCAGTACCTCATCTTTACCTTCCCCGAAAGCCGTAGCCTTGAACCACAGGGCACCGTCTTTTTCGTAGACATAACCGGCCCGCTGCAGGTCGGCTATAGTTTGAGCAACGGCACCGCTGTCGTGCAGACTCTGCTCGCTGAACCATACGTCGAAATAAACACCGAAATCCTCCAGGGCCTGGCGTATGCCTGCCAACTTCTCCTCCAGGGCAAAGCTGACGAGCATTTCCCGGCGCAGGGAAGGGTCGGCATTGAGATATTTATCTCCCACCTGCTCTATAAAACGGTTTACCGTCTCTACCAGATCCTGGCCGTGGTAACCATCCGCCGGTATTTCAGCTTCCACCCCCAAAGCCTGCAGGTAGCGGGCCTCAAGGGAAAGGGCGAAATTTTCGATCTGGTTACCGGCGTCGTTAATGTAGAACTCCCGGGTTACCTCATAACCGGCGGCAGCCAGGATATTGGCTATGGCGTCCCCGAGGGCGGCACCGCGGGCATTGCCCATATGCAAAAGCCCTGTGGGATTGGCGCTGACAAATTCTACCTGGACCTTTTCCCCCTTACCCATATTTGAACAACCATAACTCTCGCCCAAACGCAGGACGGCAGGAAGCGCCTGCAGGAAAAAACGCGGCTCAAGCTTAAAATTAATAAAACCCGGTCCGGCAATTTCGGCCTCTGCCACCCCGGGTCGGGGAAGTTCAAGGTACTGCAAGAGCGCTTCTGCTATTCGGCGCGGCGGCTTTTTAACTTGAGCCGCCAGCACTAGAGCCAGGTTGGTGGCAAAATCGCCGCGGGCTTTCTCGCGCGGCACCTCCAGCACAAAATCAGGCAGTTCCGTAAACTCCAGGATACCGGCCTGCCTGGCAGCAGTTGCGGCCCTTTTCAGGGCCGCAACCAGTTGTTCCTTAACGTTATGGATAATATTCACCTTTAACCTCCTATAGATGTTCTACAGTTATTTCCAACAGGTTATCACTGATTTTTTTCCGGTTCGATTGCAATTCATATTCTAGGTTAATACTTCCCCCGGCTTCTGTCAAGTCAACTTCAACACGCGAGGGCAAAACCGTAAGCTGCATGGTGCCATAGGGGGTAACGTAAAAACCCGCGTTCAGTATACCCTTCTCGAAAGAAAGACGCTGCTTGGCCAGTCCCATGCGGTTCAAGGTAACGCGGCTGGGCTCTACTCTTAAAGAAGTTGTGGTGCCTTCCAGTCCTGTGAGGCGGGATTCGTTATAAAGAATATAAAAAGATTTTTCGCGCACAAAGAACTGTCCCTCGGTAACCAGCTCGATGGATTCTTGCTCGCCCAGCTCGTTAGTTTGCGTTCCCCTGACCTTGACCAGGACATCTTTTTTCACGGGCATGCCCCTTTCTTAAGGTTTTAATAAAAAAGCACAGCTCTAATAAGCTGTGCTTTCAAACTTGACCAGCCAAAGGCCGCGCTCATTGGCTTTCTCCCCCCAGACTAAAGCCAGACTTTGACCGTCGGGGGACCAAGCCAGTCCTTCTCTGCTACCGTATCCACCGACAGAAGTAATCCGCACTACCCGCCCCGAGCGCGTGTCCTGTCCAAGAAAAGCCACGTAATATGTTCCGGAAGCGTCGCTAAAGGCTATTTTTTGCTTGTCCGGAGCCCACAACAGATCGCTTCCTCCGCCCGTCTTGCTGAGGCGGCGCAAGTTTTCTCCACCGGGACCTACTATCCACAAACCCTCGCGGCCTTCTTCCCCGGCCGGGGGAGGACCCGCATTAACGGCCAGCAGGTCGCTGTCTGGGGACCAGGCCAAACTCACTTTGGAACTTTTCACTCCGCTTAAGACGGCTACCTTCCCACCGCCCGGAGCTGCCGTAAATACCTGGTCGCCCAGCAAGTAGGCCACCCTCCCTTGCTCTGACCAGGCAACGGCTTCCGCTTCCTTGGGTACATCAATAGAGGGCTTGCCGGAAAAGGTCTGGACGTCGACACCTTGCAAAACCGCCAGTTGAGTGCGGCTGAGGGGAGTCTTATCGCCGCCCCCGACGGGAATGCTGAAACCTTCCTGCCCTCCGCTGCCGTGAACCAGATACCATATTTCTTTGCCATCCGGCGACCAGGCTAAGTGCGAGGGTATTTCTTTGTCATCCAATACTAAAAGAACGGCATAAACTCCTCTGTCTACTTCCAGGGGCACCAATTGCCTATCAGCCTGGGGAGGTTGTTCCTGAGGAGTAGGGCTACCCATATGCTCCTGGCCGGCGCCTATATCCTGGTAGGAACGGTCAGAAGAGAAGCCGGGATTATCCTTTTTGGAGGGCACGTTTTCGAAAACCAGGCTCTCGGGCTTTTTAGTAAGGGAGCCGGGCTTTGTAGCGCCACGACGATCCTCGGTTGTGGATTTGTTGGAAGACTTCTCACCGCCAGACTTAACATTTATTACCAGGCTGCTTTGGAGCCCGCTTTCGGCTTCCGCGCCATTTCTGAGGGCCACCTGGTTATCCCGGTCAAATGCCTCTACCCGGCCCATTAAGGCTCGCACCGGGTCATACCCGTTTAAAGCCAATCCCAGACTGGCTGCCAGGAAGAGAAAACCGGCGGCAACGATGGCGCTAAAATTTTTCCTGCTCCGCTGCCATTTTTGCCAGAAACGACGCCCCAACCGCGGGGGGGCAAAATTCTTGCTCGGCGCACCGACGGCCTGCATTACCCGCCCTAAAAGTTCTGCCGGCGGCTCGACGTGGGTACAGGCGAGGGCCAGCAGCTTATTTGTTTCGCGGGCCAGGAAAACCTCGTGGCGGCAGTAAGGGCAACCAGAAAGGTGCACGTAAAGACCCTGCTCCTGGGGCGCATTTAACTCTTCGTCCACAAACCTGGTTATAAGTTGTCTAGCCTCTTGACAATTCACGCCGCGCCCCCCTTTCCAACACCAAACTGAGCCTCTTCTGGAGCAAGGCTTTACCTCGGTAAAGCCTGGTTTCAATGGTTGAGAGCGGCAATTCCATAATATCGGCTATCTGCTGGTAGGTTAAGTTTTCCAAATAGCGCAGAACAATGGGTACCCGATAGTTTTCTGGAAGTTCGGCTATGGCCCGGCGTACCAGCTCCTGGACTTCCCTGCTTTCATAATAGTCCTCCGGCCCACCGTCGAGCGGCACCAGGGGGGTAAATTCAATTACCTTATCTAAAGGCAACGCCTCCTGCGGCCGGCGCCGCAGGGAAGTATAACAAACGTTGCAGGCCAGCCGGTAGAGCCAGGGAGAAAAAGGCCTTTGGGGATCGTATTTCCCCAGGTTTTGATAAAGTTTTAGAAAAATATCCTGCGAGAGATCGAGAGCATCTTCCTGGTTGTTTACTAACCGGTAGGCCAGGCTGTAAACCTGGCGCTGATAGCGTTTCACCAGTTCGGCAAAGGCTTCTTTATTACCTCCCACAACCAGGGCTACCAGCTCGGCATCGGTCAGATGCTCCAAAAGCTCCACACCCTAAATTTCCTTTTTTCTATAAATATAATACTCCTCCAAAACCTAAAAACCTGCACCTTTTTAACAAAAAGTTAAGGCTATGTGCCCTTACGCAAACCGAATGCGGCGCGGAGACTTACTTCAAACCGGGCCGCTCCCGGTCTTTTCACCAGCAAACCCCTCTATATCTTGTTGGCTTCTGCCGTTAAAACCTATAGTACGGCCTACGGCCTGAGCCACCGCCACCAGTTCTCCCACCAGGAGGTCGAAATTTTCGGGATGGAGGGACTGGGGACCGTCGCAGAGGGCCCGCACCGGGTCGGGGTGGACTTCGATGAGCAGGCCGTCGGCCCCGCAAGCTACGGCTGCGCGGGCCAAAGGCGGCACCAACCGCCAGCTCCCGGTGCCGTGGCTGGGATCGACGATTACCGGCAGGTGGGAGTTCTCTTTAACCACGGCCACAGCGCTCAGATCCAGAGTGAAACGGGTGGCGTTTTCAAAGGTGCGAATGCCCCGCTCGCAAAGGACCACGTTGGAGTTGCCGCTATCGAGAATATATTCCGCCGCCATAAGCCATTCTTCCACCGTGGCTGCCAGGCCCCTCTTTAAAAGGATGGGTTTACCGGTGGCGCCCGCTTCTTTGAGTAGGCGGAAATTCTGCATATTCCGGGCGCCGATCTGCAGCATATCGGCGTATCCGGCCACCAGTTCCACATCGCGCGTATCCATCACTTCGGTCACTACCGGCAGGCCTACTTCTTCCCGCACGCGGGCCAGCATTTTCAGGCCTTCGGCTTCCAGGCCCTGAAAAGAGTAGGGAGAGGTGCGTGGCTTAAAGGCGCCGCCCCTTAAAATCTGCGCCCCCGCTTCTTTTACGCTTCTAGCCGTGGTCAGCAGCTGTTCCTCGCTTTCCACCGCGCAGGGGCCGGCCATTAAAACCACGTTGCGCCCGCCTATAGGGACGCCACCCACCCGGACTATGGTAGGTGTATCTTTTAGTTCCCGGCTTACCAGCTTGTAGGGCTTTAAAATAGGGACGATTTTTTCTACGCCCGGCAAATTGATGATGGCTTCCGAACTTAAAGCTTTTTTGTTGCCGATGGCGCCGATTACTGTTTTTTCCTGGCCGTAAATAGGGTGGGTTTTAAAACCCAGCTCCTCCAGACGGCGAGCGACGGCTTCGATTTGCTCCCTGCTGGCGCCAGGACGCATAACTACGATCATGGCGTTAGCCCCCCCTTTAAAAAATTTGATGCTTCCGAAACATTCTCCGTGCCGGGGCGCTGGCGCCGGCTCCTGATGGGCTCGCCAGCAATCCGTATGGCTCCCCCTCGCCCTTCGGCGGGGTTCCCGGCCAATTCGACATCCTGTCTCAGCGGCCAGCCTCGGGCCTCCATGCCCTCGGCCCTGCCTCCGGGCTCGGTTTCGCCAACGGCTCGCAAGGCTCGCCCAAAGTCGCCTTACGCCAGCGTCCCCGGCATTTTCATACTTCTTTCGGATGCACCAAAAATTTTAACCCCCGCCCCTATACAGGGACGGGGGTTGATGCCCGCGGTACCACCCTGATTGGCTGCCGGTAGCCCTCTCTAAGGTACGGGAAGCTTTCCTCCGGTCCGGCTATCCCGGAACTTCCGATACCCCCTCTCTTTTAACGGTGAGAGCTCCGGCGCGACCTACTGGCTGTCAGAGCGTTCAGCCTGCCCCTCCGAGGCGAACTTCGGTCTAATTCGGCTGGCCGGCCTCCCACCGCCGCCGGCTCGCTTAAGGCAGCCTCCTTAGCCTACTTTTCCTCTTCTTCGGGTTTAAGATATTTAGCTTTCAGCAATCGGTTGTGAGCTTGAGGCTGATTGCTAATTTAGAACAAATATAGCATGCGAACAAACCTTGAGTCAAGGTATTTTTTGGTCTATAATGGGTCCGGTGATTAGTTTGGCCGCTATTGTAACCGATGCCAGGTACCGCATGTCCCTGGCCGTAATCCGATCTCTTGGTCGTGCCGGGATCCAGGTCACGGCCGCCGAAGACAATAACACTCCACGGGAGGCCATCCTGGGCTTTGCCTCCCGCTACGCAACCCGCCAGGCGCTCCTGCCGCCTGCCGGCAAGGACCCGGATGCCTTTATAGCCGCCCTTTTGGCTCTATCCCCGAGCCATGAAGTCCTGATCCCAATAACCTTGAAGACCATCCTTGCCGTCGCCGATCATTATACGGAAGTAAGCCGCAAGCTCGGCGTGGCGGTGGCCAGCCCGGAAAGCCTGCGTACGGCCAACGACACCCAAAAATTGCTTTCGCTGGCAGAAGCGGTAGGCGTACCCATACCGAAAACTACCACCATTAAACCCGGCGAAGACCTGCAAACTTTAGCCAACCGCCTGACCTTCCCCTTGGTAGTCAAGTACCGCGCGGGAGAAGAATTAAACCTGCCTCCACAAAAACGCTATGCCATTATTCCCGATCGCCGCACTTTCCTGGGCACCTTCCCCGAAATGCATGCCCGCCAGCCCTTCCCGCTGATACAGGAATATGTGCCAGGACGCGGTTTCGGCACCTCGGTGATCTTCGACCGCCGGCGGCGCCCGGTAGCCATTTTCCAGCACCGGCGCCTGCGGGAGTACCCGGTGACGGGAGGGCCCAGCTGCCTCTGCGAAAGCGTGATCGAGCCCCGGGCCGCCGAGTACGCCGTGCGCCTGCTAAAAGAACTGGAATGGTACGGCGTAGCCATGGTGGAATTTAAACAGGACGCCGAGGGCGAATTTCGCCTTATGGAGATAAACCCCCGCTTCTGGGGCAGCTTGCCCCTGGCGCCGGCAGCCGGCGTAGATTTTCCCTTCATTCTTTACCGCGTGGCGCGAGGGGAAGATGTAACGCCGGTTACTACCTACCGCACCGGCGTGCGTATGCGCTATTTATTTCAAGATCTGTTCTCGGTCCCCGGGTACTTAAGGCGTAACGAAAACAAGCTAGGTTTCCTGGTTAATTTTGCCCGGGATCTCCTGGATAGGGAGATCGTGGACGGCGTTTTTGCCCGCGACGATCCCGGCCCGGGAAGGTTATACCTTAAGCGCAGTTTGATGCGTTTTTTAAGTAGGAGCGAAAAAAATGCTCTTTGATCTTCACGTTCACTCCAAGCATTCATCGGATTCTCCTTCACCGGTGGGCCTTATTTTAAACACCGCCCGGCGTCGGGGCCTGGCCGGCATAGCCATCGCCGACCACAATACCCTGGCCGGAAGTATGGAGGCGTGGGAGAAAAATAAAGACCCCGATTTCTACGTTATCCCCGCTGCCGAATACGCCACCGACCAAGGCCACATTCTGGCCTTTTTCCTGCAAGAAGAGCTTCAAGGCCTAAAAGAGCGTGACGGCCTTTACTTCTGGCAGGAAGTCGTGGCCGCCATCCACGAACAGGGCGGCCTGGCCTTCATCGCCCATCCCTTTAAGCTCAGGCGGCCCCATGCCCCGGAGATCTGGCAACACCTCGACGGCGTAGAGATTTTCAACGCCCGCGCCGCCAATGCCGGCAACCGCTGGGCCAACGAAGAGGCGGCCCAGACCGCGGCTAGGTACGGCCTAGGGAAGTCGGCCGGCAGCGACGCTCACTGGCCGCCGGAAATAGGCCGGGCGGTACTCGACCTCCCGGGCCAGCCGGGTCAAACCTCCCTAGAGGAAATTAAGGCCGCTCTGGCGGCAGGCCGGGGGGAAGCGCGGGGCAGCCTCACCAACCCTCTTTTGGAACCCGCAGGCCAGCTCCTCAAGGCTATCCGCATCCGCGATCTGGGCCGACTGCCGCGCATTGTGGCCAAAGCCCTTTATCTCGGCGCCACCTCCTTCGGCCGCCGGGAAGAAAAGTGACGCGCTTAGGGCCTCGGTTACGCGCTCTTTTCCTGGCTGGGGGCACGGGTTCCGTTCCTGGTGGTTTCCGGCGGGAAAACTTGGCGCCTTAGGTAGCTGCCCTACTTGATGTTGCTGTACATGGGGCCAGGTCTGCCGGTCGCTCCAGGTTATTTCGTGGAACGGTGTTAAATTGCTTTACCAGCCGAGCCAGCCGGATAAACTTCAAAAACATATAAAGGAGGTACAGGCCGCTTATTGCGGCCATATATATGCGTTTCAGCCCTGTAGAGTTGGCCCGTAGCGCCAACCGCCTCTCAAAAGAACGCCGCAAGGCGCAAATGCGCCGGCACCTTCACCCGGTGCGCCGCATAGAGAGGGTGGCGCCGCCGCCGGGGCGTAGGGTCGTGGCCATGACTTTTGACGACGGCCCCTGCGCCGGTCCGGCCCGCCCCGGCGACGGCCAGGGGCTTACGGAAAGCCTTCTTAAGACGCTGGAGCAGTACGGCGCCCGCGGCACCTTCGACATCATCGGCACCACCGCCTTCAACTACCCCGACCGCGAGGGGCACCTGCACACCGCCCGGTGGAGCGGCGTCAAACACGACCATTACCCCGAATTCGGGCGGGATGAGCTGGCCGGAGCTGCCAACCAGCCCGGCCTGGTACGGCAAATTCTGGACGGCGGTCACGAGCTCGCCAACCACGGCTACCACCACGTGGCCTTCGGGCCCAGCCGCTTCATCTACGGGTCGCGGGAGTTTTTGCCCAACCTGGCCGCCGTTATAGAAGATTTGAAACAACTGCACCAGTTAATAGAACATAGTTTTGGCTACCGCCTAAAGCTGGCCAGGCCGCCGCATTATATCGACCACACCGCCGACGGCTACTCCGCTTACCATGCCTACTGCGCCATGGGCTACCTCTACCTGGCCGCCAGTTTCGACGGCGGCGGCTGGAAGCCCTCCTGCGGTGATTACCGCAAAGACGTGGAAAACATGGTTACACCCTTGGCCCGGGCCCTGGCCGCCGACCCGGACAGCCTTAACGGCCAGATAATCTTTCAAAAAGACGGCTACAACATGTCCAAGCAAAGCCCTGTCTGCGACGCCCTGCCGCGGCAACTGGAGCTTCTAAAGCGCTACGATTACCGGGTCGTAACCGTAAGCGAACTCCTCTCTCTTTCCCCTTATACCGACCTCGACCCCTCCCACCCCGTGGCCGAAAAAATCCGCCAGCTGGAAAGGGTAGGCTTTGTTTTGGCCTATATGGACAATAGCTTCCAGCCGGAACGCCTCTTAACGCGCGGAGAGCTAGCGGTAATGCTTTTGAAGCCGGGCCTGGAGGAAATGAAAGAAGTGCGGGCTAAATTGGGTACCTGCCGTCAAAACGACAATAGCCCTGCCTTTAAAGATGTGCCGCCGCAAAATCCTTACGCCGCCGCCATCAGCCGGACCGCCGCGCTGGGCCTGATACAGGCCAGGGGAGAACTTTTTTACCCCGATCGCACGGCAAGCTGGCAGGAAATAAAAGAGGCGGCCATTGCCCTCTGCCGCCTTTTAAAATTAAGCTTGCCGACACCGACCGTACCCAGCCATGAGCGCCCCGTCAACCGCCTTGCCGCCCTGGAAGTTCTGGCGCCTTACCTGCTGGCCCTTTAACGGTGATACTGCTCCCCGCGCATAATCTTATAAGCGCGGTATAGCTGTTCAAGGAGAATTAAACGCATCAACTGGTGCGGGAAAGTGAGGCGGGAAAAGGAGAGGCGGAGGTCTGCCCGCTGCAAGATCGCCGGTGCCAGGCCCAGGGTTCCGCCGATTACCAGGGCCACTTCGTTTTTGCCCCCCAAGGCCAAGGCAGCCAGCTTTTCGGCCAGTTCTTCCGAGGAGAGCATTTCCCCGGCACGGTCCAAAGCGATTACATACGCCTGGCCAGGAAGGAGGCGGAGAATGCCCTCTGCCTCGCGGCCCAGTATTTTTTTCTCTTCGCCCGGCGTCACATGCTCGGGAATTTTTTCTTCCGGAGCTTCCCGGATTTCCAGCCGGGCGTATGGCTTCAAGCGCTTCAAGTATTCAGCTATGCCATCGCGGATAAACCTTTCCCGCACCCGGCCTACGGCTACCAGGTAAAGGTGCTGCAGAGTATCAACTCCCTTTTAATCCCGCGGCATTTCGCCCAGGGTGAGGGTGAACTGCAGGGTATTGCCTTCCCCCAGCCTTACGACCTTAACCGTAATTTTCTCCCCCGGCTTGCGGCCTTCCAGAGCCCGCTGCAGGTTGTCGTAGCTGGCGACTTTTTTCTGGTCCAGCGCCGTAATAATATCCCCGGGACGCAGGCCAGCCTTAGCTGCCGGGCCGCCGGGAAATACGCCTCCGACATAGACGCCTACGGGTATATCATACCACTGGGCGAGCTCAGGGGTAATTTCCCGCAGGTTATAGATGCCCAGGAAGGGACGGCTGACGTAACCTTTGGCGATAAGCTCCTGGATGATGGGCCTGACGTCGTTAATAGGTATAGCAAAACCCATGCCTTCTACTTCCGCGGCAGCGATCTTGACGCTGTTTATTCCTATAACTTCCCCCCGCAAATTCACGAGGGCTCCGCCGCTGTTGCCGGGGTTAATAGCGGCGTCTGTCTGCAACACCCGCAAGGTTATTTGCTCCCCCGGCCGGCTCTCTACCGTGACTTCGCGGTTCAAGGCGCTGATCACCCCTACGGTAACCGAACGCGCAAACTCCCTCCCCAGGGGATTGCCGATGGCCACGACCGTCTCCCCAACCTGAACGCGGCTGGAATCGCCCAGCCGCGCTTCCGGCAAATTGGGCGCTTTTAGGCGCAGGACGGCCAGGTCAGAACGCGCATCGGCCCCGACGATTTCGGCAGGGTAAGAGCGCTCTTCGTCCAGGCTGACGGAAACCCGCACGGCCCCTGCGATAACGTGGTTATTGGTGACGATATAGCCGTTGCGCCCGTCAATAATTACCCCTGATCCCTGTTTTACTTCGGGGTTGTTGAAAAAATCGCGGCCGGTTGTAGCCGTAATGCCCACCACCGCCGGCCCTACCTGCTTGGCTATCGCTACCACCGGCGAAGAATCCCCAGTCACAGTGGGGGCAGCGCCCAAGTTATCCTGGACCGGCGGCGGCTGTAAATTAGGTAAATTCTGCGGTCCGTGGTAATAGCGCTGGGCCAGGTTAAAGGCTACCAGGCCGCCGATAAAAGAGCAAATTAAGGCGACGGCGATGTAAGATAACAAACCGGGACGCCGGGGCGGTCGGTTAAAATAACTCATGGAAGCACCTCCAAAAATAAAAGATGTACTCTACTTCATTACTCGGAAGCCCCATTAATTCCTGCTGCTAACCTAAATTATTTTACCCCTATTCACCTCAAAAAAATAAAAGGACCTGCCCGATAATAACCGATGCCTGCGAAACAAGTGCTAATGCCGGAGTGGTAGCGTCCTGATGGGCTCGAATTGCGAGCTGCAAGGCTCGCAGCGCTCGCCCTTTAAACCGTCCGCCACCAATACCCCGGCATTTCCATACCAATAAGGCTTTACAAGGCTTGAGACTTGTAGGCTTCCAACAGGGAAGTTGCGCTCTGGCCTAAAATTTTCTGGACAGCTTTATTAAAAGTGGTACCGCTACCTAAAGCATTTAATAAATCATCGAGGGCATCCCAGCCGTAACACTTGATTATATATTCCACCAACTCCAAGGACTGGCGGTAGGCCAGATTTTGATCTGGTAAATCATCGAACCGGGCATCCAACTCTTCCAGGTTATATACCTGGCCTGCGCCTGCCGGCCGGGGCATTTCAAAACCGGTGACCTCCCGTTCGAGGTACTGGGCTATCCCTTCGGTCAACCAGCGAGGGTAATTGCCCCGGGTACGGCCATCGACTATCAAATGGGCAAACTCGTGTACCATAGGGCCGTCTTTGCGGAAGATCCTGGCTATCTCCTCTTTATCCTCGCCTGAAACCCAGTCGTAAGGCGAAAGAATACGGATAACGCCCGCCCAGTAAACGCCCATAGCGCTCTCATCAGCCGCCCAACCAAACTGGCGGGCCAGACTTACCCTGTCCGGATAAAGAAGGATAAGGCTTTTCCCTCGTGGCCGGTAATTTAGGCGGGAAGTTACGGGCCCGTAAGCCTCCTCGGCGGTAACCAGAACCAGGGGTGCTATATCGGCGTCCTCTGGCCGATATTTTAGCCTAAAATGCTCGCTTTCTATTACGGCCCAGTCACGCGTCTGGCGCTCGGTAGATAAAGCCGCTAAAGCGCGCACCAGAGGGTAAGCCGATGTCCGCGCCAATCCAGGGTTGCGCAAAAAGAGTGAAATGGCTACCATTACGGCAGCCAGCAATAGGCTGACTGCCAACCGGTGCCAGTTGGGCAGCATCTTCTCCCCTCCCCCAGAGTCTCAAATGCCATTATACTATAAAGTTCGGTTTAGAATCACTGTTAATGAGCGGCAGTTAAACATAAAAAATCCAGGCTCAGAAGATCAGCCTGGATTTTTTATGGCAGCCAGTTGGCTTAAACGAAGTCACCCGCTTTTTCTCCCCCTGCCCCTTGGCGCAAAACCGGGATAACCACCCACCTGGCTTTTCCTTTTTATCTTACGGCATAACCCGCCGCTTGGACGGCCTCGCGCAAGGCGGCAACGGTGGTACGGCCGGGGTCGTAGGTCACGCGGGCCTCCCCCCTGGCCAGATCCACCACGGCGGCTTCAACCCCGTCCACGCCGAGCAGGGCCATTTCTACACTATTTTTGCAATGATTACAACTCATGCCTTCCACTTTAAGAGTTACTTTTTCCACATTTTTCACCCCCCGGCAACCGGACTCCTAACCCCCGACTTCCAGTTCGGCAAGATACCGCTCCACTCCCATGGCCGCCAAGGCGCCGTCTCCCACAGCCGTGGAAACCTGGCGCAATTCTTTTACCCGGGCGTCGCCGGCGGCAAAGACGCCGGCTGCGGAGGTGCCCAGAGACGGGTTAGTCACTATATAACCTGCCGGGTCCAGGGTAACCTCGCCGGATAGGAAGTCGGTATTTGGCTCCAACCCTATGAAAATAAAAACCCCGTCAAAATTTTCTTCTCTAGTTTCTCCTGTTTTAACGTCCTTCAGTTTTAACTTTTCCACCTTTTGTTCGCCGCATATTTCCGTTACCACGGTGTTCCAGCGGAAAGATATTTTGGGATTATCCCGGGCGCGATCCTGCAGAACCTTGATAGCCCTTAACTGGTCGCGGCGGTGAATAATGGCCACTTCCCGGCCAAAACGCGTTAAAAACAAAGCTTCCTCGACGGCCGAATCCCCACCACCCACTACGGCGATTTTTTTATCGCGGAAAAAAGCGCCGTCGCAGGTGGCACAATAGGATACCCCGCGGCCCCGGAAGGCCTCTTCCCCGGGCACGCCCAAGGGTTTAGGCCGCGCACCCGGCGCCAGAATAACGGCCCGGCACCTGTAGTCGCCCTGGGAAGTGGTTATCACCTTGACCTGTTCTTTAAGGGCCACGCGCTCGACTCTTTCCATCTTAATTTCGGCGCCGAAACGCCGCGCCTGATCGGCGAAGTTCTGCATTAATTCCGGCCCGCCAATGCCTTCAGGAAAACCAGGGTAATTTTCAATCTTATCCGTGAGGGCAGCCTGCCCGCCCGGCAGGCCCATTTCTAGAACCAGGGTTTTAAGCCCCCCGCGGGCCGTATAAAGGGCAGCCGTAAGCCCGGCCGGCCCCCCTCCGACGATAATAACATCATAAAGCATACCCTTCGCTAAACCCCCTGTTTTTCGGCCTTCCACTTAAGGTGTTCTTTTTTAATGCACCTGTCCATAATTACTTCCATACCTGCGGCCCGGGCCCTGGCGGCAGCTTCTTCGTTTACAACCCCCTCTTGCATCCAAATAATCTTGACTTTGCCCCGCCGGGCCGCCTCCTCGACAACGGGCGGAACCGCCTCGGGCCTTCGAAAGATATCCACCACATCTATCTCAATATCTGCCGGGATGGAGCCTAAATCGGGATAACACTTCTCCCCCAGCACCTCCTCCAACGATGGGTTGACGGGTATGATCCGGTAACCCTCTTCCTGTAGGTACCGGGCTACCCGGTGAGAATCGCGATCCGGTTTATCGGATAGGCCTACTATAGCTATGTTATGTATTTGGCTAAAATCCATACCTTTTATCACTCCTTTTTTAGTTTACTTAACATCTTATACACAAATACTATAAAAAGCAAGAAAAAGGTCACTGCGAATCCCGTATATAAAAAAATCCTTATGGACGAAAGCCTGTCCATAAGGAAGGGCATAATTTAGCCAGACTATTTAACGCAAAAACTCTAACGGGTTATAAGGGGTACCATTAATCAGGACTTCAAAGTGCAAGTGCGGCCCGGTGCTGCGCCCTGAATTACCGGAGTAGCCGATGACCTCTCCGCGTTCGACCTGCTCTCCCACCTTTACTTCGTAGCCGGCAAGGTGAGCATAGCGGGTCATCAAGCCATCACCGTGGTCGATAAGAATGCTTCGCCCATAGCCTCCATAATACCCTACAAATATAACTACCCCAGCTTCAGCCGCTCTTACCGGGGTCCCGTAAGGCACTCCTATATCAATAGCGGCATGAAATTCCCTGCCGCGGTAACCAAAACCAGAAGTAATTGGGCCTCTTGCCGGCCAGGTCAGCTGGCCCGATCCTCCGCCGCGCGAGGCCAAGATGAGGCGCGTACCCCGACTTATTACCTTCGTCTGGGGCTCTTTTAGAACTTCTTTCTCTAAAACCTCTCGACCCACCACCGTACCGTTTTTGGCGATTACCTGGTAAACTACCCTCTGCTCGCCCTCCACGCCCGGTTGTTTGATCTTTTCCTGTCCGCGCAGTAAGTTGCTATCATTGACTACCTCAACCTCGTAAGGTATAGGTTCTTTCACTTCTTTACGCAGGACGGCTACTACATGCAACAGGGGTTCAACTTTAGTTAAATTTATCTCCTGGCCTATATTTAATCTTTCCGGGTCAACTTCTGGGTTGGCCGCCTGTAACTCTTCTACCTGCAAGCCATTGGCCTGGGCTATGGTCCAGAAAGAATCCCCTTCCTTAACTTTATATTTAATCACATTAGGTCTGCCGTTCTTCAATACAGCTAAAGCATCTGCTTCGCTCGAGATTTCATCTAGTTTAACTTCGCACTCGACTAGGGAAACCTCTTCCTGGATTTTTACTTCCTCTACTTCCCCTTCGCCAGGAGGTATATAACTTTCCTTGAGTTTTTCTAAAACCGCCTCAGCCGTAGCTTTGTCCTTCAAAAATAGCTTATCTTCCCCGTTAATTCTTAACGCAACCGCCCTAGCAACAATATTTAATTTGGAAGCTAAAAGTGTTTTCAGTTTTTCCTGGCTACAAAGGTCTTTCTTCTCAGCCCTGATCTTGGTATAAGCGATGCGGTCGGCAAAATTTACTTTTCCCAGACCTTGCCCCTTTTCGGCCAGCAACTCCTGCAAGGCTTTTTCCGCTTGATCCTGGCCGGCAACTATAGCCACCTGCTCTCCGTTAATGAGCACGGCCCAGGCATTGGGCGCTACCTTTACTTTGTACCATCCTATAGCAAGCGATACCAGTATCAACGCTGCAACTGCCGGAGCAAGTATCTGCCCGCACCGCCCGCATCGCTGTCGCCACCACCCCTGGCAAGCTTTAAGCAAAACCCCCAGCTTTTCCAGGGGAGACGACAGCCCTTTATGCGGTGGCATGACCTCCCCCCTTCCCCATCCGGAATGAAGTGAAAGCCAGTGTTGTAAGTATTCGCCTTTACAGAAGAAATTCCTGCTGCCAAAGGCTTAAATTTTCAACCTGATTTTTGCCTGGATATAAAGGGCGGCTTCCGTACGGATCTGCTGGATGGCGCAGGCCACTTCATCCGGCCGCAAAAGTTCCCTATGGGCGGCGAAGGCGGCGGCATGACAACCGCCGCTACAATAATACCGAGCCCAGCAACAACGGCACCCCTCCTTACAGCCTATGTGGGCCAGGCGAAATTGTTCCTGCAGATCGGGCCTCTTAATGCCGGAATACACGTCTCCGAGACAAAATTCCCTCTGGCCCACGAACTGGTGGCAGGGAAAAAGTTGTCCATCAGGGGTTACGGCCAAGTAACTGGTACCGGCTCCACAACCGCTTAAACGCTTGATCAAACACGGACCACCTTCGGGGTCGAGAATAAAATGGAAAAACTTAAACGGCCGTCCCTCCCGGTAAAAACGCAAAAATTCGCCGGCCAGATATTGATACTCTTCCCGGATACGCGGCAGATCCTCCCGGCGAAGGGAGTAAGGCTGCTCCGGACCGGCAATGACCGGCTCCAGGGAAATATTTTTAAAGCCGAGGGAAACAAGGTGGAGCACATCCCGGGCAAAATCCAAGTTCTGCCTGGTGTAAGTTCCCCTGATCCAGTAATCTAGCTGCGGGTAATTCTGCACGAAAGACTGCAACTTGGGCATTACATAACTGTAGCTGCCCTCCCCGTCGGGGAAAAAGCGGTTAGCGTCGTTCACTTCCGGCCGGCCGTCGAGACTCAAGATGACGCTGACGCCGTGGGTATTTAGAAATTCTTCAATTTCGGAGGTTAAACCGACGCCGTTGGTAGTTAAGGTAAAGCGAATTTTCTTGCCTGCTTCCCGAGCCTTTTCTTGGCCGTAATCAAGCAGTGAAGCCACTACGGAAAAATTTAACAGGGGTTCCCCGCCGAAAAAATCTACCTCTACCGTACGCCTGGGCCCGGAAGCCCGCATGAGAAAATCCAGGGCGGCCCGGCCAACTTCTAAAGGCATAAGCCCTCGCTGGCCGCCGAAGGGACCGCCGTCGGCAAAACAGTAACGGCAGCGCAGGTTGCAATCGTGGGCAACGTGCAGGCAGAGGGCCTGCAGCAAGGGAGCAGGGGGGTTATAGGAAGAAAAATCTAAAGGGGAAGTAAATAGGGACCCTTCCTCTTGCCTGGCTTTTAATTCTCGCCAGACCTGACCCAAGGTTATGCCTCCCCACTTGGGTAGGAGTTCCGTAAAAGCATGAGGGACGTTGCCCTTTTTGGCAGCTAAAAGGCTTAAAACCTCCCAGGCGGGCTCATCTAAGACGTGCAGGGCACCGCTATTTACGTCCAAGGCAAGCTTCAAATCATTAAAACTAAAAAGGTGGAGGTCGCGGCGCCAGTCAATGGCCGGCAAAAGGGATTTAAGGGTAGCCATTTTATTTTCCACCTTAAAATTTTTGATGCTTCCGAAACGTTCCCCATGCCGGGGCGCTGGCGACGGCTCCAGATGGGCTCGCTAGCGATCCATATGTGGCTCCCCCTCGCCCTTCGGCGGGGTTCCCGGCCGGATTTAAGCATCCTGCAAAAGTTTCCGGCCTCGGGCCTCCATGCCCTCGGCCCCGCCTCCGGGCTCGGTCTCGCCAACGGCTCGCAAGGCTCGCCCAGAGTCGCCTTACGCCAGCATCCCCGGCATTTTCATACTTCTTTCGGATGCACTAAATTTTTAAGGCCCGCGCTATTTGCCGGGCCTTAAAATATTATCCTGCTTGTCTTCTTTTTCGCAGGTCTGGTTGCTGACGGTGATGGAAGTCTTACAAGCCGACTGGCAGGATACATGGCAGTTGCCGCAACCGCCGACCTGCAAGGTTGCCTGGAGCCGCGGGTTGAAGACGGTACGAATATGCATATCGGGACACTTCCTCCTCATTCCGGCCTTTAGCGCTTGGAGAATTGGGGCGCCTTCCGGGCTTTTTTGAGGCCGTATTTACGCCTTTCTTTCATGCGGGGATCGCGGGTGAGGAAACCGGCTTTTCTCAAAATCGGCCTCAATTCCCCATCCGCCTGCAAAAGGGCACGGGCGATACCCAGACGGACAGCGCCTGCCTGCCCCGTGATGCCCCCGCCTTCCACTTTGGCCAGGACATCGTAATGGCCCATAGTATTGGTCAATTCCAAGGGCTGGCGCACCATAATTTCCAGCATCTTCTGGCCGAAGTATTCATCTACCGGGCGCCCGTTAATTATTATCCTGCCCTCGCCCGGTACTAAGCGAACGCGGGCAACAGCTTCCTTCCGCCTGCCCGTTCCGTAATACTGTAACTCTGCCATGGTAAATTAAGTTACCCCCTATTCATTTAGCGGCCATGCTTCCGGGCGCTGGGCCTGGTGAGGGTGGTCCGCTCCGCGGTATACTTTTAGTTTTTTTATAACCTGCCGGCCGAGGCGATTATGAGGGATCATGCCCTTCACCGCCTTTTCAATGGCCAACTGGGGATTTCGCTGCAGCAAAGTAGCGTAGTTCATTACCTTGAGGCCGCCCGGATAACCGGTATGGCGTATATATAACTTTTTCTGCAGTTTCTGGCCTGTTAAGCGCACTTTTTCGGCATTAATAATGATTACATAATCGCCCGTATCCAGGTGCGGCGTGAATATAGGCTTATGCTTGCCCCGCAGAATGCGGGCCGCCTCCGTCGCCACTCTACCTAATGTCTTGCCCGCAGCATCGATGATGTACCATTTGCGTTCCAGTGAGGGTTTCGGCATGTAGGTGGTCATCGTTCTCCTCCTGTTCTTTACCAGCCTTAATTTTAAAGGAAAGCCCAAAATAATGTCAAGTCTAATACTCCACTTCCATCAAGCACAGGCCATGGGGCGGGGCGGTGGGTCCAGCCCGCCCGCGATCGCGCGAAGCCAGGATTTCGGGGATTGCCTCCGCCTTCAGGCGGCCCTGCCCTACTTCTACCAGGGTACCGGCGATAATACGGGCCATGTGGTAAAGAAAACCATCCGCTTTTATATCTAAATTAATCAGGCAACCTTCTTTGCGGAGTCGGGCGTCCTTTATGGTGCGCACGAAATTTTTTACCGGGCTGCCGGCGGCGCAAAAGGCCCTGAAGTCGTGTTGCCCTTTTAAATACGCCAGGGCTTCCTCCATGACCTCTATGTTAAGGGGCTGCCTTATATGCCAGCTAAAGCGGCGCCAAAATACGTCCCGCAGAGGCGAATTAAGTATGGTATAGCGGTAGGTTTTGCTGTGGGCCGAGTAGCGAGCGTGAAATTCTGGCCCGACTTCTTCTGCCCTTAAAGCGGCTATATCCGGGGGCAAGACGGCATTCAGGGCCAGCGGCCAGCGTTCCAACGGGATCTTGCTCCCGGTCGCAAAGCTTATTACCTGGCCGCGGGCATGGACGCCGGCATCGGTACGGCCAGCAGCCGTTACCCGGATTTCTTCGCCGGTCAGCTTCTTTAAAGCCTTCTCTACCGTTCCTTGAACCGAAGGACCGTGTTCATCCGGCTGGGCCTGCCAGCCACAATAATTTGTGCCCTCATAAGCCAGAATTACCTTCAGGTAAGGCATAGCTTAAATCCTAAAGCCAGCGCCGGGCGGCCGACCAGAAAAGCAAAAATACCCCCAGGGCCAGGGCAATATAATCATTAAACCTCAGGCGCAATATATGCATCCTTGTCCTCTCTTTATCGGCTCGGTAACACCGGGCTTCCATGGCCTGGGCTATATCCTCCGCCCGCCGGAAAATGCTTATGAAGAGGGGGATGGCCATCGCCATGAAAAGTTTCAGGCGCTTTTCCAGGCGCCCGCTAAAGTCCGCCCCGCGGGCTTCCTGGGCCAGCCTGATTTTTGCCGCCTCTTCCAAAAGCAAGGGGATAAAGCGAACGGCCAGGCTCAGCATAAGAGCCATCTCTTGAACCGGCAGGCCCAGGCGCCGGGCCGGTTTTAAGATGGCCTCCAAGCCGTCCGTTAGCCGCAAAGGAGAAGTAGTAGCCGTCACCATGCCGGCGCCCAGGACGAGACCGGCCACCCGCAGGCAGGCCAGCGCGGCCCTTTCCGCCCCTTCCCGGCTAAAGGCGAAAGGCCCGGCAGTAAAAAGAATTTCTTGCCCTGGAGTCAAGGCGGCATGAAAAACCAAGGCCAAAGCCAGAAAAGGCAACAACGGCTTAACCTGGCGCCAGAAAAAAGAACCCGGCACCCCGGCCAGGATCGCCGCCAAGATCAGAGGCAGAGAAATTTCCAGGGCAACGCTAAAACGCGGCGCCAGCACCAGGGCGACGCTGTAGAGAAGAAGGCCGCCTATTTTGGCCCTGGGGTCTAAGGTATGGATTATGCTACGGCCGGGGAAGTACTGGCCAAACTCCAAATACACGACCCTATCTCCTCAGTGGGGCAACGCTTTCAAGGGCGGCCGGACGCCTTTCAACCAGCCCAATAATTCCCTCTCGGCCTCCTCTAGCGTCAGGGCCACCGGACTGATGTCGGCGCCTTTTTTCTTCAACGCCAGCAGCACTTCTACTAAAGGCGGCGGGGCGAGACCCCACTCCGCCAGCCTTTCGCCTGTAGCGAAGAGTTCGCGTACCCCGCCCTTAAAGACGATTTCTCCCCGGCAGAGGACAACCAACCGGGTTGCCAGCCTGGCAACTTCGGCCAGGTGGTGGGAAATAAGCACCACCGCCTTGCCCGGCTGCCGGTGGTATGCCTGCACCAAGGCCAGCAACGCCCGGCGGCCCTCGGGATCAAGGCCTGCCGTCGGTTCGTCCAAGATAAGGACTTCCGGTTCCATAGCCAGAATGCCCGCCAGGGCAACCCGGCGCTGCTGCCCTCCACTGAGGCTGAAAGGAGAGCAACGGCGGTAAATTTCGGGATCTAAGCCCACCGAAAGCAAAGATATTTCCACCCGCCGCTCCACTTCCTGCTCCGGCAGTCCCAGGTTGCGCGGTCCGAAGGCAACATCTTCGGCTACCGTTTCGGCAAATAACTGGCGCTCCGGGTATTGAAAGGCTATTCCCACCCGCCGGCGTAAACGCTTTACCAACGCCCCCCTTGCCGAAGTCGCCACGCCATCCAGGTATACGCTGCCCGCCGTCGGCAGCTTTAAGCCGGCTAGAAGTTCGGCCAACGTAGATTTGCCTGAACCGCTGGCGCCGGCTATTACCAGGAGTTCACCAGGGCATATTTTTAAATTTATCCCTTTCAGGGCCTTTATCTCTTTACCGGGGTAGCGGTAAGAAAAGCTCACATCTTCAACTTCAATCTCCACAATTCCTCCGCCATCTCCTCCCCGTTTGCCAATCCCCGGTTCAACGGCAGCCCCGCCCGGCGCAATCTTTCCGCCAACTGGACAATCTCGGGGATCTCCAGGTTGGCCATCGCAAGTTTTTCCGGAGCCAAAAAAATAGCCCTAGGAGGCCCTTCTGCAATTACCCGGCCGCCGTGCAATACGACAACCCTATCGGCCAGCAGGCTTTCTTCCAACAGGTGGGTTATAAGCAACACGCCCAGGTTAAGAGAAGCTTGCAACTCCCGTATAATGGACAGGACGCTCCGGCGGCCAACGGGATCTAGCATCGAAGTAGCCTCATCAAGGATGATATAATCCGGCTGCATTACCAGGACGCCGGCCAGGGCAACGCGCTGCTTTTGCCCGCCCGAGAGACGATGCGGGGGGCATTCCCGCAATTCTTCCAGCCCCAAGCGGGCCATAACCTCCTGGACGCGCCGCCTGATTTCTCCCGGCTCAAGCCCTAAATTCTCCAGGCCAAAAGCGACATCTTCTTCTACCGTGCCTGCCAAAAGTTGATTATCGGGGTCCTGGAAGACCAGCCCCACGCGGCGCCTTATTTCCGGCAGAGCCGACCGGTCGCGCGTGTCCAATCCTTCAATTTCTACCCGCCCTTCCCGGGGTAAAAGCAGCCCGTTTAATAAGCGGGCCAGAGTGGATTTGCCGGAACCATTTGGCCCCACCAGGGCTACCAGCTCGCCCTTATTAAGGGTAAAATCTAAACCGGCCAGGGCCGGCCGGGAAGCGCCGGGGTAAATAAAACTTACCTGCCGCGCCTGCAGCACGGTTTTAAACGAGCTCTACCATTACCATAGGCGAGCCGTCGCCCCTGCGGTACCCTAATTTAACTAGGCGGGTATAACCACCCTGGCGATCGCTGTAGCGGGGAGCGATCTCTTTAAAAAGTTTGGTAACCACGCTCTCATCGAGTAAATAGGCCAGGGCCTGCCGGCGGGCGTGCAGGTCGCCGCGTTTACCTAAAGTTATCATCGCTTCCGCCAGACTCCTCAACTCCTTGGCCCGGGGCTCCGTCGTCTGTATGCGCCCCTCTCGCAGAAATGAGGTTACCAGGTTACGCAGGAGCATCTTCCTGTGACCGCTTAAACGGCCCAACTTGCGGTAAGCCATAAAGGCATTCCCCCTTTTGGGAATAAGTGAGTTACTCTTCGGGTTGACGTAGCGACAAACCCAGTTCTGCCAGCTTTTGGGTAACTTCCTCTAAAGACTTTTTACCCAGGTTGCGCACCTTCATCATATCTTCTTCCGTACGTTGCACCAATTCTGCCACTGTATTGATGCCCGCACGCTTCAAGCAGTTGTAAGAGCGCACCGAAAGGTCCAGCTCTTCAATGGACATATCCAGCAGCCGGTCTTTTTTGGTTTCTTCCTTTTCTACCAGCGTTACCTCATCGCCGACTCTCTCCGTAAATTCTTGGAATAGCTTCAAGTGATCTATCATGATTTTGGCCGAAGAGCTGATGGCCTCGTCCGGGGTTATGCTCCCGTTCGTCCAGACTTCCAGGGTAAGCTTATCGTAGTTGGTAACCTGGCCGACGCGGGTATTTTCTACAGTATAATTTACCTTGAGTATAGGCGAAAAGAGGGAATCTACAGGAATTACCCCAATCGGCTGATCTTCTTTCTTATTTTTCTCGGCCGGCACATAACCCCTGCCCTTTTCTACCGTCATCTCCATGAACAACCGGCCGCCTTTTTCAATAGTCGCAATATGCAATTCCGGATTTAAAATCTCGATATCGCTGTCAGCAATAATATCCGCCGCCGTGACTTCCCCCTCGCCCTCGACTTCGATGCGCATTACCTTGGGCTGGTCGGTATGCATCTTAATGGCCAGGGTTTTAAGGTTTAAGATTATATCTGTAGTATCCTCCACTACCCCGGGAATGGGGGAAAATTCGTGCAGGATACCATCGATCTTAATAGAGGTCACTGCCGCCCCCGGTAAAGAGGACAGCAACACCCTGCGGAGCGAGTTGCCCAAAGTGATGCCATAACCCCGCTCTAAAGGTTCGATAACGAAACAGCCGTATTTGTTGTTAAGGCTAACACACTCGATTTTGGGCTTTTCGATTTCCCACATTAACATTTCCCTCCTTTTCGCGGAATTTTATCCCGCCGGGTTAACGGGAATAAAGTTCCACGATGAGGTGCTCCTGCACAGGCGCGTCGATTTGCTCGCGGGTAGGCAGCGAGATGACGGTGCCCCGCAAAGCAGAAGGTTCTGCCTGGAGCCAGGCAGGCGGGTTGCGGTGCGCCGCAGCTTCAGCCAGCTCTTGAAAACGGGGCAAGTTCCTACTTTTTTCCTTCACGGCAATTTCGTCTCCCGGGCGCACCAGGTAAGAAGGAATATCTACCTTCCGCCCGTTCACCATAAAGTGACCGTGTCGCACCAGCATCCTGGCCTCGGCACGAGAAGAAGCGAAGCCCAGGCGGTAAACCACATTGTCAAGCCTGCGCTCCAGCAGGCGCAACAGATTCTCGCCCGTCATGCCTTTTTGTCTTTCGGCTATGTCGAAATACCGCCGAAACTGACGTTCCAGAACGCCGTAATAACGCTTTGCCTTCTGTTTTTCCCGCAACTGCAGCCCGTATTCGGAAAGTTTCTTACGATTTTGGCCGTGCTCGCCGGGCGCATAGGAGCGGCGGGCAACAGAGCATTTATCCGAATAACAGCGATCGCCCTTAAGGAAAAGCTTTATTCCTTCACGCCTGCAAAGGCGGCAAACAGGACCGGTATATCTAGCCAAAAAAATTTACACCTCCTGCTATACTCTCCGGCGTTTAGGAGGCCGGCAACCATTATGGGGAATGGGCGTTACGTCTTTGATTACACTAACTTCCAGGCCTGCGGCCTGTAAAGAACGTATGGCAGCCTCCCGGCCGGCACCGGGGCCTTTAACGTAGCACTCCACTTCTTTCATCCCGTGTTCCATGGCCTGCTTGGCCGCGGACTCGGCAGCCATCTGGGCGGCAAAAGGGGTGCTCTTACGGGAACCTTTAAAACCCACGGTCCCGGCGCTGGCCCAGGCTATAGTGTTACCGTTTTTGTCGGTGATGGTAACTATGGTATTATTAAAAGTAGATTTTATATGGGCGATACCGCTCTCGATATGCTTCCTGTCCCTGCGACGGGGACGGGTTGCTTTGCGCGACATAAAAATTCCCCCCTACTTCTTTCTCCTCACGCCCACTGTCTTGCGCGGACCTTTACGCGTACGGGCGTTTGTCCTGGTGCGCTGGCCGCGTACCGGCAAGCCCCGGCGGTGACGCAAGCCCCGGTAACATCCTATCTCTATGAGGCGTTTAATGTTTAAAGAGACTTCCCGGCGCAAGTCACCCTCAACCGTACAATTCTTTTCAATATAATCCCGGAGGCGCCCTACTTCATCTTCTGTCAAATTTTTTACCCTTGTATCCGGGTTGACGCCGGTATGGGCAAGGATTTTTTTAGCAGTAGTAGGGCCAATGCCGTAAATGTAAGTTAATGCAACTTCCACTCTCTTATCCCGGGGGAGGTCTACCCCGGCAATTCTCGCCATTACTTATCTACCCCCATTTAACCCTGACGTTGTTTATGCTTCGGGTTGTCGCAAATAATTAAAACCCGTCCTTTACGCCTGATGGTTTTGCATTTCTCGCATATTTTTTTAACCGATGGCTTTACCTTCAACTCTAGACCCTCGCTCTCTCAAAAAGTGATCATTTATACCGGTAGACAATACGCCCCCGGTTCAAATCATAAGGAGATAATTCCACCAGAACTCTGTCGCCCGGAAGAATACGGATAAAGTTCATACGGATTTTGCCGGATACATGGGCCAGGACTTTGTGCCCGTTGGCCAGTTCTACCCGGAACATGGCATTGGGCAAAGACTCCACTACTACCCCTTCTACTTCAATTACATCTTCTTTTGCCAAGCAGCCCCCCCCTTCCGTTTCCAAGGCCTTTCAACCCTCATTAGTACCGGAAGTTAAAAGCTCTATAGCGCGCCGGACTTCGGCGTCGGTAACCGTTTCACCTTTCATCAGCCGCGCGGCAATATCGGTTGCCATTCTGTTTACCGGTTGGACATGGAGAGGATTTTTCTTTTTTGGCTTAGTGGTCCGGCGGATTTTTCCATCAACCAGGTAAATGCGGTCCGGCTCTATACGCCAGACCAGAAAGGGGCGCCGACGATCCCTACCGGCGCGGGAATAAACCAGTTGGCCCAAACAGAAAGAATCCGTATCGCCAGACACAACTTCTCCTCCCCTTAAAGCCTGGTTAAAATTTCCGGACCGTTAGCGGTTACCGCAATGGTGTGCTCGAAATGAGCCGAAGGTTTCCCATCTTTGGTAACCACCGTCCAACCATCGTCCAAGCTCATAACTTCATAGGTACCGGCATTAACCATGGGCTCGATGGCCAAAACCATGCCCGGGCGCAGGCGGGGACCATGACCTGGAGGACCAAAGTTGGGAATCTGAGGATCTTCGTGCATGCTGCGTCCAATACCATGACCTACATAATCCCGCACCACGGCAAAACCCCTGGATTCCACATAAGTTTGAATAGCATGGGAAATATCCGACAAACGTCTTCCGACCAGGGCCTGGCTGATGCCGCAGTTCAAAGCCCCCCTGGTTACTTCCAGCAACCGGGCCTTTTCGGGATCAACGTCGCCCACTGGAAATGTTGCCGCCGCATCGCCAACATAACCATTTTTTATGGCCCCAATGTCAATACTAATAATATCCCCTTCTGTCAATTTCTTTAAACCAGGAATGCCATGGACTACCTCTTCGTTAATTGAAGTGCAAATATTGGCCGGAAAACCACGGTAACCCTTAAAAGCAGGTATACCTCCCCTTCTGCGAATGCATTCCTCGGCAATGCGGTCCAGTTCTAGAGTCGTCACTCCAGGGGCAATATGCCTTTCAAGTTCGGCCAGGGTTTCAGCTACTATCCTTCCGGCTTCGCGCAAGAGGGCAATTTCTCGCTCGGAGCGTAAAATGATCACCGCCAGTTTTCCCCCAGGGCCTCGCCGATAGCCTCCAAAACACGCGGTATATCCTGGTTGCCGTTAATGGTTTTTAATTTACCCTGCCGGCGATAATATTCAACCAGCGGAGCCGTCTGCTCCTCATAAACGTCCAGGCGACGGGACACGGTCTCCTCACGGTCGTCGTCCCGCTGAATCAACTTGCCGCCGCAATGGTCGCAGCGATCCCTGTCTCTGGGAGGATTAAAAAGGAGGTGAAAAGTAGCGCCACAACTTTTGCATACCCTGCGCCCTGTTAGGCGCTTCAATAGTTCTTCCCGCGGGACCTCCAGGTCAAGGACCGCATCGAGCTCTATGCCTCTTTCGGCCAGAATCCCGTCCAGGGCCTGGGCTTGGGGTAAGGTGCGCGGGAACCCGTCCAGCAAAAAGCCCGGCGCGCAGTCTTCTGCCTGCAACCTTTCCCTTACAATTCCAATGGTAACTTCATCGGGCACCAGCTTACCGGCATCCATAAAAGCTTTGGCCTGCAGCCCCAGGGGAGTGCCGGCAGCTACGGCGGCCCGGAACATATCGCCGGTAGAGATATGGGGTATGTTTAGCCTCCGACTTATCTCCTGCGCCTGGGTACCTTTGCCGGCCCCCGGCGGCCCGAGCAAAACAAGCTTCATAACCATAGATCACCAACCTTATTTCATAAAACCCTGGTAATGGCGGAGCAATAAATGCGCTTCCAATTGCTTCATGGTTTCTAAAGCTACGCCTACGACAATGAGCAGGGAAGTACCGCCAAAGTAAACGTTGAGCCCGGTTATGGCCATAACGATGTTGGGCAGCACGGCGATAAAGGCTAAAAACAAGGCACCGGAAAGGGTAATACGGGACATAATCCGCTCAATATATTCCGCCGTAGGCCGGCCGGGCCTCAAGCCCGGGATAAAACCGCCGTATTTTTTCATATTATCGGCTACATCCTGGGGATTAAAGGTCACGGCCGTATAGAAATAAGTGAAAAAGATGATTAACAAGGCGTAAAGAATCATGTACGGCACGGAGCGGAAATCAAAAAAGCGCATTACCTGCTGGGCAAAAGTATTGTTCGGAAACCAGGACGCCAAAGTATTTGGAAACATCAGGATCGACATAGCGAAGATAACCGGGATTACGCCCGCCTGATTAACCTTCAAGGGGATGTGGGTGCTCTGGCCGCCGTATACCCGCCGGCCGACTACCCGCTTGGCGTACTGCACTGATATACGTCTTTCGCCTTCATGCATAGCCACTACGCCGGCTATTACCACCAGGGCAATGAAGGCAAAAAGCAAAAGCGAAAAAATGCTGGCCGTACCGCTCACCAGGTACTGGTAAACGCTGTAGGCGCCGCCGGGCAAGCGCGAGACGATGCCGGCGAAAATAATTAAAGAAATACCGTTGCCAATGCCTTTTTCCGTAATGAGCTCGCCCAGCCACATCAAAAAAGCCGTTCCCGCCGTCAGGCTGATAACCGTTACCACGTGATTTAGAAAACTCGGCGTCAGATAAGCATTATAACGGGCCAGATACACGCTCATCCCGACCGCCTGGATCGCCCCCAAGATTACCGTGCCGTAGCGGGTGTACTGGACGATTTTCTTCCGCCCCTCGATGCCCTCTTTGGCCATGCGCTCCAGGGAGGGGATGGCCACCGTTAACAATTGCATGATAATCGAGGCATTAATGTAGGGCATGATGCCCATGGCAAACACGGTAAAACGTTTAAAGGCGCCGCCGGAGATGACGTCAAAGAACCCGAAAATTAAACCCGTGCGCATTAGCTCCTTCAGGATTTCCGGATTAATGCCCGGCACCGGGACATGGGCGCCTAAACGGAAGATAAGGAACATGACCAGCGTAAAAATAATTTTCTTGCGCAGGTCTTCCAGCTTCCAAGAGCTTGACAGCGTTTCCAGCACCTAGACCACCTCGACTTTGCCGCCGGCGGCCTCTATTTTGCTTATGGCCGATTTGCTGGCCGCCTGGGCCTTAACAAAAAGGCGTTTGGTGACCTCGCCTTTACCCAGGAGCTTGAAGCCGTTGCGGCCGCTCTTAAGCAGGCCGGCATCCCTTAGAGTCTCGGCGGTAATAACGCTGTCCTCTTCGAAGCGATCTAAATCGCTTATATTAATGATGTTTAACTTCCGGGCAAAAATATTGGTAAAGCCGCGTTTGGGAATCCGACGGCTTAAGGGCATCTGGCCGCCCTCAAAACCTCGCCTTACGCCGCCGCCCGAGCGGGCCTTCTGTCCCTTATGGCCCCGGCCCGCGGTTTTGCCCAACCCCGAGCCAATGCCGCGGCCCACGCGAGTAGGTTTAGGCCTGGAACCGGGCGCGGGCGCAAGTTCATGTAAACGCATCTACTTCTTCACCTCCTGGTCGGCGGCCTCAACCTTTAGTAAGTGGGCCAGTTTTTTTATCTGGCCCCGCACGGCCGGGGTATCGGGGTGGTAGACTTCAGAATTAAGCCGCTTTAAACCCAGAGCCCTGGCCGTTCTGCGCTCGGTTTCCGGTCTGCCGATGAGGCTTTTCACCAGGGTTATCTTCAAATAAGACAAAGCCAAAACCTCCTAGCCGATCAGTTCCTCGACAGTTTTGTTCCTGAGGCGGGCCACCTCTTCGGCCCGCTTTAAATTCTTCAGACCCTCTATGGTAGCGTATACCACGTTGCTAGGATTGGACGAACCTAGGGATTTACTGAGCACATCCTTGATTCCTGCGGATTCGAGAACCGCCCGAACGGGCCCGCCGGCAATCACGCCCGTACCGGGAGCTGCCGGTTTTAATAACACCTTTCCGGCCCCCATATGGCCGATTACTTCATGAGGGATGGTTGTACCTACCATGGGGACTTTAATGAGATTCTTTTTGGCGTCTTCTATGGCCTTACGGATGGCTTCCGGCACTTCGCTGGCTTTGCCCAGGCCGGCGCCCACATGGCCCTGACCGTCGCCAACTACTACTAAAGCGCTGAAATTGAAACGCCGACCGCCCTTCACTACCTTGGCCACCCGTCTAACATGCACCACTTTTTCTTTAAGATCGAGATCCCTGGCTTCTATGCGCGGCATTGTTTCCCTCCTTCTTGCTCTTAAAACTCCAGCCCGGCCGCCCTGGCGCCCTCGGCCACGGCGGCAACGCACCCGTGATAGATGTAACCACCCCGGTCAAAAACCACTTTCTTAATCCCCTTTGCCAGGGCTTTTTGGCCCAACAGCTCGCCTACCATGCGGGCCGCCTCGCGGTTGCCGCTCCGGACCTTGCCCCTTAACGCCGGGTCCAGGGTAGAAGCAGCTACCAGGGTTTCGCCCCTAGTGTCGTCAATAACCTGGGCATAGATATGCCTTAAGCTGCGGTAAACGCTGAGCCGGGGCCGTTCCGGCGTCCCCGTAATTTTTTTCCGTACCCGCAGGCGTTTTTCTGCTCGCCATTTTTTGCGATCTCGCTTGATGATCATTCCCTCACCCCCTATTTCTTACCGCCTTTGACGCCGGTCTTGCCAACCTTCCGCCGGATAACTTCGCCTTCGTATTTGATGCCCTTGCCTTTATAGGGCTCCGGCTCCCGTATGGCGCGGATGGTAGCAGCAAGAGTGCCGACTTTTTCCCGGTCGATTCCCTTAACGACAATTTTGTTCGGGGCGGGCACTTCTATTTCCAGGCCTTTTTCAGGGATTATTTCCACGGGGTGGGAATAACCTACGGTTAAGACCAACTTATTGCCCTGCTTGGCCGCCCGATAACCTACACCGGTTAGTTCCAGGGATTTCTCAAATCCCTGGGTTACGCCTTCCACCATGTTGTTAATTAGGGTGCGGGTTAATCCGTGCAACGCACGATATTTGGGCTCGTCGCTCTTCCGCACGACTTTCAGCATATCGCCTTCTCGTTCTACGCTAATTTCGCTCGGAATCTCACGCTCCAGTTCGCCCTTAGGGCCCTTGATCCGGATTACATTGCCTTCGATTTTTACTTCTACGCCCGGGGCCAATTTGATCGGCAATTTTCCTACGCGCGACAATCTAAATCACTCCCAGCACTACCAAATGTAGCAAAGGACTTCGCCGCCGATACCTTCCTTACGGGCCTCTTTATCGGTCATTATGCCCTTAGAAGTAGATATTACCGCGATGCCCAAACCCCCCAAAACTTTGGGTATAGCGTCTTTCTTGGCATAGACCCGCAGGCCCGGCCGGCTGATACGTTTTAGCCCAGTAATAACCTTTTGCCGGTTAGGACCGTATTTGAGGTAAAGGCGCAAAATTCCCTGCTTATTATCCTCAATAACCTCGTAATCCTTAATAAAACCTTCCCTCTTCAGGATTTCGGCCAGAGCCTTTTTGACATTCGATGCTGGTACTTCTACCTTCTCTTGATAGACCATATTGGCATTCCGGATGCGCGTCAAAAAATCAGCAATGGGATCGGTCATCATCAGGAACTACCCCCTTTTACCAACTGGCTTTCCGGATGCCGGGAAGCTCTCCGCGGTAGGCTAATTCCCGGAAACAAATCCGGCAAAGGCCAAATTTGCGCATATAACCGCGGGGGCGGCCACAACGCCAGCAACGGTTATAAGCCCGTACCTTAAATTTGGGCGGGCGTTTCTGTTTAGCTATCAAGGACTTTTTGGCCATGCATACGCCTCCTTAATGTTCTCGCAACGGCATACCGAACAGGCGCAGGAGCTCCCTAGCTTCCTCATCGGTTTTAGCCGTAGTGACGATGATTACGTCCATGCCCCTTACTTTATCGGTTTTGTCGTAATCCACTTCCGGGAATATAAGCTGCTCCCTTATCCCCAAAGCGTAGTTGCCGCGCCCGTCAAAGGAATCCGGCGATACCCCCCTGAAGTCGCGCACCCGGGGCAAAGCCACGTTAATTAACCTATCGAGGAATTCGTACATTCTTTCTCCTCTTAAGGTAACTTTGCAACCTATGGGCGTACCCTTGCGCAGCTTAAAAGCGGCAATAGACTTCTTGGCCTTGGTAATCACCGGTCGCTGGCCGGTGATGGCCATTAAATCCTGCACGGCGCCGTCCAATGCTTTGGGATTCTGAGTAGCTTCTCCCACGCCCATATTAATTACTATTTTTTCCAATTTAGGCACTTGCATGATGTTCTTATACTTGAACTTCGCCTGCATTGCCGGCCTTATTTCTCGTTCGTATTTTTCCTTCAATCTGGCCACAATTTGCCCTCCTGCTCTTCCAGCCTAATCGATTGCTTCACCGCATTTTTTGCAAACGCGCATCTTGGTGCCGTCAGCGAGTATGCGGCGACCAACACGCACCGGCCGGTCGCATTTCTCGCAATAAAGCATTACTTTGCTGCTGGCCAGCGGGGCTTCCTTTTCAATAATGCCGCCTTTAATCTTGGGCGTCGGCCGCATGTGCCGTTTCACGATATTTACTCCCTCGACTACGACGCGTTGTTTATCGGGGATCACCTGCAAAACCTTGCCCCTCTTGCCGGCGTCTTTACCACTGATTACTACCACGGTATCGCCTTTCTTTACATGCACTTTCGGCCTGGTCATCAGTTTCACCTCGCTATTTTAAGGCCCTAAAGCACCTCCGGGGCCAGGGAAATAATTTTCATAAAATCCTTTTCCCGCAACTCGCGCGCTACCGGACCAAAAATACGCGTTCCCCTGGGATTGCCCTGTTCGTTGATAATCACGGCAGCATTTTCATCAAAACGGATATAAGAACCGTCGGGCCGGCGTATCGGCTTAACCGTCCGTACCACCACTGCCCGCACCACTTCGCCTTTTTTGACCACGCCCCCTGGCGTCGCTTCCTTTACCGAAGCTACGATTACATCGCCGACGGAGGCGTAGCGCCGCTTAGAACCGCCGAGAACGCGGATACACATAAGCTTCTTAGCACCGGTATTATCGCCGACTTTAAGAATTGATTGCGCCTGAATCATGGCGATTAAACCTCCACCGTATTTAAACCTTCCTGGCTTGTTCTAATATCTCCACCACTCGCCAGTGTTTTTCCTTGCTTAAGGGCCTGGTTTCCATAATAAGCACTTTGTCGCCTACAGAACAGCGGTTATCAGCATCATGCGCTTTAACGCGCTTGGTTCGCCTGATAGTTTTTCCCAGCAAAGGGTGGCGGATGATGTTATTTATAGCTACCACTACCGTTTTATCCATTTTATCGCTTACCACTACGCCTATTCGCGTCTTGCGCTTATTCCGCTCCAACTGCCTTCCCCCTTCCCGAACTTTATTTAAGCTTTTTTCTGTTTTAGTTCGCGTTCCCGCAAAACCGTCTTGACCCTTGCAATATCCCGTCTGACTTGACGAAGGCGCATGGGGTTATCTAATTGCCCGGTCGCCTGTTGGAATCTTAAACTAAAAAGCTCCTGTTTGAGGTCTTCCACCTTTTGCTCCAGCTCTTCCGTAGTCAACTCGCGAGCCTCTTTAGCCTTCATTGACCTCACCACCCAATCCTGGTCTTTTAACAAACTTGGTTTTAATAGGCAGCTTGTGGGACGCCAGGCGAAAAGCCTCACGCGCCACCTCCTCGGTTACGCCGCCTAATTCAAACATTACTCTACCTGGCTTTACTACCGCTACCCAATATTCGGGCGCACCTTTTCCGCTGCCCATACGAGTTTCAGCCGGTTTAGCGGTAATGGGGGTATCGGGGAAAATATTAATCCAGACCTTACCTCCCCTTTTAATATACCGGGTTATGGCTACGCGCGCAGCCTCTATCTGGCGGCTGCTAATCCAGGCCGGCTCCAGAGCCTGCAAACCGTAGTCGCCGAACAGCACCTCATTTCCCCTGGTAGCCTCCCCCCTGGGATGAGGGCGGTGCTGTTTGCGATATTTAACCCTTTTAGGCATTAACATTATTTCTTGCCCCCTTCAGCCTGAACCTGGGCCTTCTCCGGTAGGATTTCGCCTTTATAAATCCAAACTTTTACCCCAATTTTGCCATAGGTGGTCAGGGCCTCGGCAAAACCGTAATCGATGTCTGCCCGCAAAGTGTGGAGCGGTACCTTGCCCTCGCTATACCATTCCGTCCGGGCGATCTCGGCCCCGGCCAGCCGGCCGGAACAGGCGACTTTAACTCCTTCTGCCCCCATACGTAGGGCCCGGGAAACGGCCTGCTTCATGGCCCGCCGGAAAGCAACGCGCTTTTCAATCTGGGAGGCAATGCTTTCGGCCACCAGTTGCGCATCCAGCTCCGGTTTTTTAATTTCTACTATATTTAAATTAACCTGTTTTCCCGTTAAACGCTCGATTTCTCTCCTTAAGTTTTCAACCTCGGCCCCGCCGCGTCCGATGATTATACCAGGTCTGGCCGTATGAATGATAATCTTAATACGGTTGGCCGCTCTCTCGATTTCAATGGTGGAGATACCTGCCTGGGCGCATTTTTTCTTAATGAACTGCCGGATTTTGACATCTTCCTGTAGCAATTCCTTATACTCTTTGCGGGCATACCAGCGGGTATCCCAACCCCGAATAATCCCTATACGCAAGCCTTTGGGATGTACCTTTTGGCCCACTAACTCAATCTCCTTTCTCCTTAACAACTACCGTAATATGACTGGTCCGCTTCCGCCTTAAGTTGGCCCGCCCCATAGCCCTAGGCTGATAGCGCTTCCACGTTGGGCCCTCATCTACATAAGCGCGGGCTACATAGAGGCGATCGGCATCCAGTTCGTAATTGTGCTCGGCGTTGGCCACGGCAGATTTTAAAACTTTAGCTATCACCCGGGCCGAACGCTGGGGTGAAACCGCCAGTATGGCGCTGGCTTCTTTGACGCTTTTACCGCGGATTAAATCTATAACTTGCCTGACGCGCCGGGGCGAAAGGCGAATATAACGCGCCACGGCCTTGGCTTCCATAGTTTATTCTTACCTCCTATTTCAAAGCTGTAGACCGCTCCGTGTGGGCTCCATGGCCTCTAAATACACGCGTAGGCGCAAATTCGCCTAGCTTATGGCCCACCATATCCTCGGTAATATATATAGGCACGTGCTTTCGCCCATCATGAACGGCTATGGTGTGACCGACCATTTCGGGGAATATAGTGGAACGGCGCGACCACGTCTTAATAACGCGCTTCTCGCCTTTCTCGTTCATTTCGTTAATTTTTTTAAGGAGCTTGGGGTCGCAATACGGACCTTTTTTTAGGGAACGCCCCATCCCGTAACCCCCTTTCAACTACTGATTACGCCGTTTTAGGATCAACTTATCCGAAGGCTTGTTCTTTTTACGCGTTTTGACGCCCAAGGCCGGCTTTCCCCAAGGCGTAACCGGGTTACGACCGATGGGCGATTTACCCTCGCCGCCGCCGTGCGGATGATCTACTGGGTTCATAACTACGCCCCGCACCGTCGGCCTTATGCCCAGCCAGCGGCTGCGGCCGGCCTTCCCTATAGTAATATTTTCGTGATCCAGATTGCCGACCTGGCCAATGGTAGCGCGGCAATCCAGGTGTACCAGCCTTACTTCGCCGGAAGGCAGGCGCAGGTGGGCGTAGTCGCCTTCTTTAGCCATGAGTTGAGCCGCAGCTCCTGCCGCGCGAGCCAGCTGACCCCCATGCCCTGGTTTTAACTCGATATTGTGCACTAGGGTACCCACCGGGATGTTGCGCAGCGGCAGGGTATTGCCTACCTTTATATCCGCTTCCGGACCTGAAAAAATTTGATCCCCTACCCTCAAGTTCTCCGGCGCAATTATATAGCGCTTCTCGCCGTCTGCATAATTAATTAGAGCGATGTTGGCAGTGCGGTTGGGGTCATATTCGATGCTGGCCACGCGGCCCGGGATGCCATCTTTATCGCGCTTAAAATCGATTATACGGTAAAGCCGCTTATGCCCGCCGCCGCGGTGACGTACAGTTATCCGTCCCTGGGCATTCCGGCCCGCTTTTTTGCGCAGCGGCACAACTAAGGATTTCTCCGGCTTTTCCGCCGTTATTTCCGCGAAAGCAGATACGGTCATCTGGCGCCGGCCGGGCGAAGTTGGTTTGAATTCCTTGATAGCCATAAATTTGTCTCTCCTTTGCCGGCTAATTAAAGTTCCTCAAAAAGCGGAATCTTGTCGCCAGGCCTGAGGGTTACAATGGCCTTTTTTCTGTCGGGCTGCAAACCCTCGGTGCGGCCGCGCCGCCTTAACTTTCCCCGGTCAAACAGCGTATTCACCTTTACGACCTTAACTTTAAAAAGTTTTTCTATCGCCTGTTTGATTTCTATCTTATTGGCGTCGTTTCTTACGATAAAAGTATATTTATTTTGCCCTAGCAAACCCGTGGTTTTTTCGGTAACCAGGGGCTGGATGATTATATCCTGAGGAGCGCGCAACTTTTATAGCACCTCCTCGATGCGGCTTACGGCTTCTTTGGTTAATACCAGCTTGTCGTATCGGAGCAAATCATACACATTCAAATCCTGGGCCGGCAGCGATTTTACCTCCGGCAGGTTTCTCGAAGCCAGGACGAGGTTGGTTTCAGGTTCTTTAGTAACGAGCAAAGCACTATCGCCTGCGCGCAAGGCGTCCAAAATAGCGAGCAAATTTTTGGTGCGCGGTTCGCCGAGCTTCAATTCATCTAACACTATAATCTGGTCATTTTTAGCTTTGGCCGATAGAGCAGAACACAGGGCCGAACGGCGCATTTTTTTAGGAAGGCGGTAACCGTAATCCCGAGGCTTGGGACCAAAAACGATCCCGCCGCCGCGCCAGATGGGAGAGCGAATGCTCCCAGCCCTAGCCCGGCCTGTGCCTTTCTGGCGCCACGGCTTGCGCCCACCGCCCCTTACTTCTCCTCTGGTCTTGGTAGAGGCCGTACCCTGGCGCCGATTGGCCAGAAAATTGGTTACCACTTCGTGCAAGAGGGCGCGGTTGATTTCGGCCCCAAAAATGCGGTCGCTTAAAGCTATTTCACCAACCCTTATCCCGTGAATATTATACAGACCTACAGTGGGCATCAACCTTAACCCCCTTTAACCGAGTTTTTGATTACCAAAAGACTGCGCCGCGGGCCGGGCACCGCCCCTTTGACCAGAAGTAAATTGCGTTCCGGATCACTGCGCACTACTTCTAAATTTTGTACCGTCACCCGCTCGCCGCCCATCCTACCGGGCAAACGGCGGCCCTTAAAGACACGGCCCGGCCCCTTGGCCGCTAGGGATCCCGGCCGCCGGTGGTACTTGGAGCCATGGGCCATAGGCCCCCGCTGGAAACCATGTCTTTTGATGCCGCCGGCAAAACCCTTGCCTTTGGAAATACCTGTTACATCTACGCGTTCCCCGGGCTTAAAGATATCCGCCTTAATCTCCTGTCCGGGCTTGTATGGTTCCACATCTTCCAGACGCAATTCTCTAATATAGCGGAAGGGTCGGACGCCGGCCTTTTTAAAATGCCCCAGCAAGGGCTTATTAACCCGGCTTTCTTTTATTTCTTGAAAGCCGACCTGAATGGCATTATAACCGTCGCTGGCCACCGTCTTTTTCTGAATGACCGTACAGGGTCCTGCTTCGATAACCGTTACCGGAACAACCCGTCCTTCCGAATCGAATACCTGGGTCATGCCGATTTTACGTCCTAAAATACCTTTCAGCACTTTCGCCCCACCTCCTAAAGTTTAATTTCAATATCTACCCCAGCCGGGAGGTCGAGGCGCATAAGGGCGTCTACCGTTTTAGGCGTAGGATCCAGAATATCGATCAGCCGCTTATGGGTGCGCATTTCAAACTGTTCCCGGGAGTCTTTATTTACATGGGGGGAGCGTAAAATGGTAAAAATGCTCTTTTCCGTCGGTAACGGTATAGGACCTGATACCAGGGCCCCGGTCCGCCGTGCGGTATCCACTATCTTTTGCGAAGATTGGTCGAGTACTCGGTGGTCGTATGCTTTAAGGCGGATCCTGATTTTCTGTCGGGCCATATTAGTTTACTTATCCTCCTTTTATTTTAGGAAGGTTAGGCTACAAACCAGCCTGAGTTACCCCCAGTTCTGGCAGTAGGCCCGGTTCAGCGCTCCTTTCCCCGGCCTCCTGCGCAAAACTGGGGGCAACCCGAACAAACTAGCTCGGCCTTCTTGCCGACCTCTTTTATTCCGCGATGCTCGTAACTACGCCTGCGCCTACCGTCCGCCCGCCTTCGCGAATAGCAAACCTCAAGCCTTCCTCAATGGCTATAGGAGTAATGAGCTCAATATTCATGCGGACGTTATCCCCCGGCATGACCATTTCTACTCCTTCAGGGAGCTTAACTACGCCGGTAACGTCGGTGGTCCGGAAGTAGAACTGAGGCCGGTAACCATTAAAGAAGGGCGTATGGCGGCCACCTTCTTCTTTGGTCAAAACGTAAACTTCGGCGCTGAATTTGGTATGGGGCTTTATAGAGCCGGGCTTAGCCAGCACCATACCGCGTTCAACTTCTTTGCGCTCGATTCCCCTCAACAGAACGCCGATGTTATCGCCGGCAACGCCTTCGTCCAGGACCTTGCGGAACATTTCCACGCCCGTCGCCACGGTCTTTTTAACAGAATCCCTGAGGCCGATAATTTCCACTTCATCGCCCACTTTAATCTTTCCTCTCTCCACCCTACCGGTAACCACCGTACCGCGACCGGTAATGGTAAATACGTCTTCAATGGGCATAAGGAAGGGCTTATCAACATCGCGCTGCGGAGTGGGAATATATTCATCAACGGCATCCATCAGCTCCAAAATCTTGCTGCACCACTCGCATTCCCTCTTACCGCAGCCGCATTCCATAGCTTTTAAGGCCGAGCCGGCTATAATGGGGATCTCGTCTCCGGGGAACTCGTATTCGCTTAAGAGTTCTCTTACTTCCATTTCTACCAGTTCCATGAGCTCCGGATCGTCAACCATATCGGCTTTGTTTAAAAAGACAACGATGTAAGGAACGCCGACCTGACGAGCCAGGAGTATATGCTCCCTGGTTTGGGGCATGGGGCCGTCGGCGGCAGATACTACCAGGATGGCGCCGTCCATCTGGGCCGCACCGGTAATCATGTTTTTAACGTAGTCAGCGTGACCGGGGCAGTCGACGTGAGCGTAATGCCGCTTCTCGGTCTCGTACTCCACGTGGGCCGTAGCGATGGTAATACCCCGCTCACGCTCTTCCGGAGCCTTGTCGATTTGGTCGTAAGCTGTAGGTACGGCTAAGCCTTGTTTAGAAAGACAAAAGGTAATGGCTGCCGTAAGGGTGGTCTTGCCATGGTCGACGTGGCCGATGGTACCGACGTTAACGTGGGGTTTTTTGCGTTCAAATTTTTGTTTGGCCATAATTTGACTCCTCCTTAAAATAAAATCTTTAAGAGGTTTATTTTGCCCGGCACTGAAAACCGGGAGAAATCCTGATCCGATTTTTAAGCCCCCTGGCGCTTGGCCATTATTTCATTCTTGATATGCTCGGGTACCTCGCCGTAGTGGTCAAATTGCATGACGTAAGTCCCCCGGCCCTGGGTACGGGAGCGCAGGTCGGTGGCATAACCAAACATGGAGGCCAGAGGCACATAGGCCCGGATGACTTCCGCCCCTGCGCGCGGCTCCATACCTTCAACCCGCGCCCGCCGGGCATTGAGGTCGCCGAGAACATCGCCCATATATTCTTCCGGTACAATTACCTCTACTTTCATAATCGGCTCCAGGAGAACCGGTTTAGCCCTGCGAGCGGCCTCTTTAAATGCCAGCGAAGCGGCAATCTTAAAGGCCATTTCCGAAGAGTCGACCTCGTGGTAAGAGCCATCGACAACCGAAACCCGTACATCCACCATAGGATAGCCTGCCAGGACGCCGCTTTCCATGGCTTCTTTTACCCCTGCCTCTACGGCAGGGATGTACTCTTTGGGTATGACCCCGCCTACAATCTTGTTGACAAATTCGTAGCCCTTTCCGGGCTCCAAAGGCTCGATTTCCAGCCATACATGCCCGTATTGTCCCCGGCCGCCCGTCTGGCGGATATATTTTCCTTCAGCCCTGGCAGGTACCTTTATGGTTTCCCGGTAGGCTACCTGGGGTTTACCTACATTGGCCCCCACCTTAAATTCGCGCATAAGCCGGTCGACAATTATTTCTAAATGCAGCTCTCCCATACCCGCAATAATGGTTTGGCCGGTCTCGGGATCGGTATAGGTCCTGAAAGTAGGATCTTCTTCCGCCAGCTTCTGTAGCGAGATCCCCATTTTTTCTTGATCGGCCTTGGTTTTAGGTTCAATGGCCACCGATATGACCGGTTCGGGAAAGCGCATGGATTCTAAGATAATGGGATGCCGTTCGTCGCAAAGAGTATCTCCGGTCGTAGTCTCTTTCAAGCCCACTGCGGCTACGATATCGCCAGCAAAAGCCTCCTCCACTTCTTCGCGATGGTTGGCATGCATGCGCAAAATACGGCCGATACGCTCGCGTTTACCCTTAGTAGAATTATAAACATAGGTACCGGAGCTTAAAGAACCCGAATAAATACGGAAGAAGGTCAATTTACCCACATAGGGATCGGCCATAATTTTAAAAGCCAGCGCCGCAAAAGGCTCGTTATCGCTCGAGAGGCGCCTGCCTTCGTTCCCCGTGACCGGGTCAATCCCGTGAACAGCAGGGACATCGGTCGGCGCGGGCAGGTAATCGACAATGGCATCCAGCAGAGGCTGTACACCTTTATTTTTAAAAGAAGCGCCGCAGAGAACCGGCACCATTTTATTGGCCAAGGTCGCATTGCGGATACCGGTTTTAATCTCCTCTTCCGACAACTCCTCGCCTTCTAGGTATTTAAGCAAAAGCGCTTCGTCGCTCTCGGCAACCGCCTCCAGGAGTTTTTCGCGATAAGTTTGTACCATCTCTCGCATTTCTGCCGGTACTTCATCCTCTTTAATTTCGGTGCCGAGTTCATCCAGGTAATAGATGGCCTTTTGGCGCACGAGATCGACCAGGCCGCGGAAGTTTTCCTCCACGCCAATCGGTAGCTGAACCGGCACGGGGTTGGCTCCCAGGCGTTCGGCTATCATGCGTACACAACGGAAAAAGTCGGCCCCTACCCGGTCCATTTTGTTTACATAGGCGATGCGCGGTACGCCGTATCTATCGGCCTGGCGCCAAACGGTCTCCGATTGGGGCTCGACGCCGCCGACGGCGCAGAAAATGGCCACGGCCCCATCCAAAACTCGTAAAGAACGCTCGACCTCCACTGTAAAGTCCACGTGTCCGGGTGTGTCTATGATATTAATACGATGGTCCCGCCAGAAGCAGGTAGTAGCAGCCGAGGTAATGGTAATCCCCCGCTCCTGCTCCTGGACCATCCAGTCCATGGTAGCGTTACCGTCGTGCACCTCACCCATGCGGTGGACGCGCCCAGTGTAGAATAAAATTCTTTCCGTGGTAGTAGTCTTGCCGGCATCGATATGAGCCATGATACCGATATTACGTGTCTTCTCTAAAGGATACTCCCTCGCCATCAAAAATTCATCCTTTCAACTAATCAGGTTGCAGGCTCGGAGGCTTGGAAAACCGCCAGCACCTGGTCCCTGACCTCTGCAACTACCACCGATAATGGGCAAAGGCACGGTTGGCTTCCGCCATCTTATGAGTGTCTTCTTTCTTTTTCACGGCTCCACCAGTATTGTTGGCCGCATCAATCAATTCGGCTGCCAGTTTTTCTTCCATACTTTTACCGCTGCGCTCGCGCGCGTAATTTACAATCCAGCGGATACCCAGGGTCTGGCGGCGTTCCGGCCGTACTTCAACCGGAACCTGGTAGTTAGCACCACCAACCCGCCGCGCCTTTACCTCCAAAACCGGCATAGTATTTTTAAGGGCCTGCTCGAAGACTTCTAACGGATCTTTGCCCGTTTTTTCTTTAACGATCTCTAAAGCTCGGTAACAGATTCTTCTGGCTAAAGATTTCTTGCCATTACGCATAACCTGGTTTATAAGCTTGGTTATCTTAGTACTCCCGTAAATCGGGTCGGGCTCAACTTCCCGCCGCGGCACACTGCCTCTGCGTGGCATCTTTAATGATTCCCCCTACTTCTTGGGCCGCTTGGCCCCATACTTCGAACGTCCTTGATTGCGGTTCTGAACTCCGGCGGCATCCAGGGTACCGCGAATGATGTGGTACCTTACCCCCGGCAAGTCCTTAACACGACCGCCTCTTACCAGCACTACCGAGTGCTCCTGCAAGTTATGGCCAATGCCGGGAATATAGGCGGTAACCTCGATACCATTAGTCAAACGAACCCTTGCCACCTTCCTCAAGGCAGAGTTCGGTTTTTTAGGGGTAGTAGTATAAACCCGAGTACATACTCCGCGCCTCTGAGGCGAACCCTCGAGCGCAGGGGCGGAAGATTTTTTCTCTACCTTTTCCCTGGCCTTACGTACCAGCTGCTGAATGGTCGGCACCCCTCCACCTCCTTCCCGGCTATTCTTCTAAAATTACGGCAGCAGCCGAACCAACTTCAATATTGCAGGCTGCGCCCAGCTTGCGCATAGAATCTACCCAGATAAGTTCGATTCCTTTAGCTTGGCAGATATCAACTATCGGCCTCGTCACATGATCCTCGGCATCTCGAGCCACAAACACCGCTTTGGCCGTTCCCTTCTGGATCGCCTTTAATGTTTGTTTGGAGCCTACGGCCTTTTTCTTAGCCGCTTTTATGCGCTCGTAGGGCATAAAACCCTCCCCCAAAACAGTCACACGTTAAGATATTACCATCTTCACATGGCAAAGTCAACAACCCGGGCTTTCTCAATTATTTTCTTTGGTGGAGGCCACCTCTCTTTCGGGCACGACCACTTTTATCTGGCGGTAGCGGTTCATACCTGTACCCGCCGGAATCAGCTTGCCAATGATTACATTTTCCTTCAGTCCCATTAAGGGATCGGTTTTCCCTTTTGCGGCTGCCTCCGTTAGCACGCGCGTGGTTTCCTGGAAGGAAGCGGCCGAGAGGAAAGACTCGGTAGTAAGAGAGGCCTTGCTTATACCCAAAAGCACCGGCCGGGCTACAGCAGGTTGTTTGCCCTCCGCAATCACGCGCCGGTTTTCTTCTTCAAACTCGGCAGCTTCGACCAGGCCTCCGGGAAGGAGGTTGGTATCTCCCGGGTCCTCCACCTTGACCTTGCGCAACATCTGTCGGATCATAACTTCG
>JASUSV010000030.1 GCA_030445865.1 Clostridia bacterium | reverse complement strand
CAAGTTCACTTTTTGTATTTTAGATTCAATCTTATCAATCTTAATCTATTGGCCAATGATTGTTGTCAGTTGGCGGTCAAATAGTGTGGGCGGTAACAGAATAGCCACTGGTGCACATGTAAGTGAAAGATATGCGTCTCCTTCACACCGCCATGAACAACGTGGAATCGTACAGGATCTCCCCGGTAAGCCCGCAGCACAGGGGTTGCCGGGTCACCAAAAGCCCATGAGTCGTGGTGTACTTCTTCACCGACGCACCCCGGGCATACTGCACCGCTCAGGATTAATGATAAACGATTACGGATTGGTTCAGAGCGGTAGTTTATGGCATGAGTCTCCTCGGGTTGGCCAGTAATAGGGTCAACGGGAGGCTCCCCGTTCCTGTTCAATACCTCCGGCTCATCGTGGAAGATGGTAACGTATTCACGAAAATCTGGTAAGAATGGGTTGTGAACATCGACCACCGTGCCGCTCTTGGCCTCCTCGCCCGTTTCAGGGTCGGTCCAGGTTGACCCGGGGGCTTCTATGACGAACGCGCCGAACAGGCCGTGTAAATTGCTTCCCCGTTCGCCGGCTAGGGGGTTTCCAAGGTCACTGAAATGGAACACCCCCTTTTGATTAGCCACGAAGGTATAAACGATCTTCTCTCCGGGTGCTACCGTTGTATTGGGGTTTTCGCCGGCAAAGGAGCCGTCGGAGGTACGGACATCCATGTGCAGGCCCTTGACATTCAGTGAGGCAGGAAAGTCCAGGGCATTTTCAAACACGATTTCAACGGTATCTCCGACGTTAGCGCGGATGACCAGCGGACGAACGAGGTCTACGGGCGTAAACGGATTTGCCTTGACGAGCTCCTCAACCTTCTTACGATCCTCTTTTAAAACGTACATTCGGCCATTCGGGTCATGATCTCCAAACGTGTTATAAACAATGCGAATGGGAATGGCTACTACCTCATATCTCCTTAGCACCTTTTATCACTCTCCGTGCTGAAAAACAGTATCATACTGCGGACACCTCATATCTCCTTAAGTTAAGCAGTTTTCAACACCTTGTTAAACGAGGGGGAACTGCGTTTGACGTTCAAAGGGCAGGAATATTGCTATCTGTTGTCTAGGGACGAAAAGCGGAAGCGGGAAGATAAAATCTGGAGCGTTGCTAAAACGAATGTTGACCTCTTTAAGAAAGACGAAGTCCAGCCCAACCTTATCGAGCTTGGCTACGATTATTGGCCGGAACACCTGGCCCAGGATCGATAATTGCCTGGGACGCAGGACAAAAAGAATATCCCTCCCTATGTACTTTTTCTCGATACCGTTTATTTCAATTTCTGTCTCCGTCGAGGCTTCCTTCATTTCCCAGACTGCCCCATCCAGTATTTCCTTTATTTCCTCGACTGCCTTATTCAAGACTTCCTTTACTTCTTCAACTGCCTTATTCAGGTCCGCATCATGTTTCTTTTCTTTGATGTGAGTGTCAACCACAGGCTCCAGCACGGGGATGGGGAATTCCCTATTTTCTATGAAGAACGCCGCAATATTGGCCAGGCTTATGTGGAATATACGACCGACCAGTTGAATCGGTATACCTTCTTGTGCTTCGATCATTACAAAATCCGTTTCCTTGCCTATCAGCTTGCCCGTCATAAAAAAGGGGAAGGTTTCCATCATAACGAGGATTCTTGACCCAGCGCCCTTTCTGAACAAAAAGTCAAGGGAAGGGAACATGGATGATCACTCCTGTTAATTATAAACTTAGCTTAATTTATAGTTATGGGCCATAATAATAAAAGTTTCCGGTAATTTTATATGTTTAGTAGCCGACCCTTTGCCTAACTGGCGTTGTCCCAAGGATTGCGGAAAATGAAGGTGGAGGATCTTTGATCCTCTGCTGCATAACGGGGGGTAGATTATACTGACCCCTTGGGGGATCTGACAAACGGCATGGTAGATGGGAGGGGAGTTAGAGGGGGTTCACGCCATGCCGAGGAAGCGCTAGACAGCAGAAGAAAAGCTACAGATTGTGTTGGTCGGCCTGGCTCCTAAAGCCAACATTGCCGCTATCTGCCGGGAACTTCAGGTGCCCCAACCGCTGTTTTACAAATGGCGGGACGCTTTCATTAAGGGTGGGGATACAGTGGAGCAAGCGATAGACCGGCGGTTTCCTAAAGGTGTCCGGGGTTCAGGGCTGCCAGATGACCGGTACCAGGTTTCTTGAGGCGTTCAGGCGGTGCGGCATAGCCCATGAGCGCACCGGTTTCAGTAATCCCGACGCCAACAGGTACATTGAGAGATGGTTTCGCACCCTGAAAGAAGAAACCGTATGGCCCAAGACTCTGAGGAGGTCAAACGGGATATTGCAAACCATTCGCTTCTACAACACCGAGAGGCCGCATTCGGCCCTGAGTGGCGAATGTTCCTTTTATGGTTCTATATAACCGTGCGGAAAATACGTTACAAAAAAGGAACTCCAGGATTGGTGTCGAATACCTAAACCACGGAGGGCTTTATTTATGCTTATTTTGGGGATCGATCCCGGGACGGCTTTAACCGGTTACGGGGTAGTCGAGAGAAAAACAGACGGCCGCCTGGCTGCCCTGGCCTGGGGATGTATCCGCACCGCCCCTGGTGAAGCCATGCCGACAAGGCTGGCGACCATCCACCGGGAGCTAACTTTGCTCCTGCGCCAACATAAACCCGATTTCCTGGCCATAGAAGAGTTATTTTTCAACAAAAACGCCCGTACAGCTTTAACCGTGGGGCAGGCGCGCGGGGTCGCTCTTCTAGCTGCCGCTCATGAGGGGGTGTCCGTCTGGGAATACACTCCCCTGGAAATCAAGCAGGCGGTAGCAGGACATGGCCGCGCCCCCAAACGGCAAATCCAGAGAATGGTCGCTACCCTGCTCAACTTAAAAGCGCCGCCGGAACCCGATGATGTGGCCGATGCGCTGGCGGTGGCCATTTGCCACGCCCAATTTTATAATTTTAAAGGAATAGTATTGGGAAGCCGGGGGCAGCCATGATCGGCCTAATACGGGGAAAGCTATTGCAAATCTGGCCGGAAGGTATATTGGTGGAGACCGGTGGCCTGAGCTTCCTGGTGAGGGTGCCGGATGGCCAGGAGTTGCCTTCTCCGGGTTCTGAGGTTCAGTTCTACACCTGCCTCCTTTTACGTGATGAAAAGTTAGAACTTTACGGGTTTAAGAGCCGCGAGGAGTTGAACCTTTTTAATTTGCTTTTACGCGTGGCCGGGATCGGCCCTTCGGGGGCCTTAAAAATTATCGGAGCCGTGCCGCCCGACCAGTTGGTGCAGGCTATTATTGCCGAGGATGCAGTTTTTTTAAGATCCTTTCCCGGTATCGGGCCCAAGAAAGCCGCCCGTCTGATTGTTGAGTTAAAAGATCGTTTGCTGGCCATGAGCCGGGATTTAGGACATAAGGCTCCCGGCGGCAGAACAACAAAAAGCGTAGAGGAAGAAGTCCTGGCGGCGCTGTTCGCCCTGGGTTATACGGCGGCAGAAGTAGCCGGACCTCTGGCCGAGGTGAGGCGCGAGGAGCAGACCAGCGAAGCCCCCGAACTCTTGCGGCTGGTTTTACAGCGCCTGGGTCAAAAAAGCAGGGGATAATGGTTTATGGAGCGTTTAGTAGAGGATTTGGAACCGGGCTTAAGGCCGCGGCTGTTAAAGGAATATATCGGCCAGGAGCGGGTTAAAGAGATGCTGGGTATCTTTATTGCCGCCGCCCGGCAACGGGGCGAGGCTCTGGATCACGTTTTACTTTACGGCCCGCCTGGCCTGGGGAAGACTACCCTGGCGGGGATTATCGCCAACGAGCTGCAGGTGCAATTCCACGTCACCTCTGGGCCGGCAGTAGAACGGCCGGGCGACCTGGCGGCCATCCTGACCAATTTGCAGCCGCGGGACGTGCTTTTTATTGATGAAGTCCACCGCCTTCCCCGGCCGGTGGAGGAAATACTCTACCCTGCTATGGAAGACTTCGCCCTGGATATAATTATCGGTAAAGGCCCCGGCGCCCGCTCTTTACGCCTGGGTTTGCCCCCCTTTACCCTGGTAGGAGCCACCACGCGGGCGGGGCTGTTAACTTCGCCCCTGCGCGAGCGTTTCGGCATTGTAGCTCGCCTGGACTACTACCGGGTAGAAGAGTTGGTGCAGATTATATTGCGCTCGGCGGCCATTCTTAAAGTAAAAATAACGCCGGAAGGCGCCAATGAAATCGCCCGCCGCTCGAGGGGGACGCCGCGTGTGGCCAACCGTCTCCTTAAGAGGGTGCGGGATTACGCCCAGGTAAAGGCTGGCGGGACGATTACCAGGGAAATTGCCGCCGAAGCCCTGGCTTTGCTCGAGGTGGATGAGAAAGGGTTAGATAGCCTCGACCGCCAGCTTTTAAAGACCATAATTTTGAAGTTCGGCGGTGGGCCGGTAGGCCTGGATACCCTGGCGGCCAGTTTAAGCGAAGAGGCAAGCACCATTGAAGATGTTTACGAGCCTTACCTCCTGCAATCAGGCTACTTGCAGCGGACGCCCCGGGGGAGGATGGCTACCGAACTAGCCTACCGCCACCTAGGTTTTAACAAACCGGAATAGGAGGTTCCTTAATGGGCGACTTCAGCTTTTTCGGGAAAATGTTATTGGGCTTTGGCCTGTTGCTGGCTTTCATGGGCCTTTTGATCCTGGGTTTGGGCAAGCTTTTCTCTATAGGGCGGTTGCCCGGAGATATTTACGTCCAGAAGGGAAATTTTACTTTTTATTTTCCCCTGGTTACTTCCTTAATTTTAAGTTTAATCCTGACCATCTTACTTAATATTTTCTGGCGCCGGTAAAATCGGTAGACCAAAAGAGAAGCGGGGGCGCGAATATTTATAGAGGGCGAGGTGAAGCCGGTTGGCCTTGGAACAAGACCCTGACCGGCTCCTGCTTCAGGCCAGAGAAGGAGTGCAGGAAGCAAGGGAGGAGCTTATCCGGCGGTTTACGCCTTTTGTTTTAACGGTTGCCGCCCGCCTCACAGGACGGTATATACGTCTAGGCGAAGACGACGAAGCCAGTATTGGCCTGATTGCTTTTAATGAAGCCATCGATAATTTCGATAATCAGCGCAACCCTTCTTTTCTTACCTTTGCCGAAATGGTCATAAGGCGGAGGCTTATAGATTATTTACGTAAGGAAGGTCGCTTGCGCCAGGATCTGCCCTTCTCGGCCCTGGAAACGGAGGGAGAAAACTTAAACGCCACTCTGGCCGAGGCCGGTGCGGCTTTAGAAATAGACCGCCGGCTTGAGCTTGCCGACCGCCAGGCCGAAATCCTCTTCTTTAACCAGACCCTGGCCGAGTACAACATTACTTTAGATGAACTGGTGCGGGTAAGCCCCAGGCACCGGGATGCGCGGGAAAGGGCGCTGGCGGCGGCCAGGGCAGTGGCCTCCAACCCTATCTTAAGCCGCTATCTTAAAGAACGCAAAGAGCTACCTTTAAAGGCCTTAGAAAAAGAAGTGGAAACGAGCCGCAAGACGCTGGAGCGGCACCGGAAATACATTATTGCCATGGCCTTAATCATGATGGGTGACTTTGATTACCTTCAGGAATACATAGGTTATAAAAAGAGAGGTGGGGGCAGTGGCCGGCGCTGAGCGGGGTCTTGTCCTGGAAGTTAAGGGCAGACGGGTCACCGTCCTAACTCCTGGGGGCGATTTTTGCTCCTTCGAGATTGCCGGCAAACCACCGAAAATAGGCGAAGAGGTCATGCTGACCGCAGGAATTTCCTTCTGGCGGCGCTGGGTTAGGGTAGCTGCTATTGCGGCCGTCTTCTTGCTGCTGGTTTTAGGAGGGCAGGCGCTGATGCCAGTCTTCTGGCCTTTTGCCTGGGGTAATCCGGCCTATTATGTGAGCGTTGATATAAACCCCAGCCTAGAACTGACCGTCAGCGACCGCGAGCGGGTTTTGGAAGCCAAGCCCCTGAATGGCGATGGGGAGAAGGTTTTAGAGGGCTTGAGTTTAAAGGGCAAAAAAGCCGGTGAAGCCATCAAGCTGCTCACCAGGTCCGCCTCCAAGCGGGGGTATCTGGCCCGCGGATCCGAGGGTGCGGTGGTGCTGACGGTAGTGCCTGCCCAGGAGGGCGACCGCGAAGCTTTGCTGGCGGGCAGCAGGCTGGCCGCTGCCCTGGCCGAAGAGGTGCGCCGCACCCTGGGACCGGCGAGCAAGGCCGTGCTGGTGGAAGCCACCGCCCTGCAGCCGGTTATCCGGGAGCACGCTTTAAAGGCCGGCCTTTCCACGGGGAAATACGGCGTCTTAATTGAAGCTCTAGATGCGGGCATGGAGATCTCGCCCCAGGAGTTGCGCGATAAAAGTATAGTTAAGATATTAGGCGATGGCTGGAAGCGGGTTGTCGGCAATTTAAGTGAAGGGCAGGCTTTAGTCGCAAAAGAGGTTCGTTTGCGGCCTAATATAGAGCAGGCCTTGCGCTGTAGCATGATGCCCGAAGAAGATGATAAAGGAGGGCCGCGCGGACAGGGCCAGGGCCGCGGGCCGGGCAAAGAGCAAGGCAAAGGCAAAGGGCCGGAAGATTCGCCGGCCGAAAGGCCGGGTTCCGATTCCCGGGGAGCGCTGGAGAAACCCGCTAAAGGCATAGGCGGTGGCCCGCCAAAGGCCGAACCTGGAACACCTAAGCCTTTACCTGACGCCAAGCAAGATTCCCCGGAAAGCGAGTCGGCGCCGGTAACACAGGGCCGGGGCCGGGAACTATTGGATAAATTGCCGCCAGAAAAACAGCCTGGCCGGGAATTGCGGACCGGAATAGAAAAGGCATTAGAGAAAGTCAAAGACAAGAAGGACGAAAAAGATAATGAAAGGAAAAAAGACCAAGATAATTAGCTTACTTATTACCTTCTCATTCTGCTTATCTTTAGGAATAGCGCCTGCCACCGGCCGGACTGCCGGAGCGCCGGAGATACGCGTGAAATTGGACGCCGGCTTGACTGCCGCGGCCTTTAGGGTTATGAGCGGCAACTATCGCCTTTATGATGCCGCTACGGGCCGGGAGATTGCCCGGCCGAAAGCCGGCGAGGCCTGGACGGTAACTCGCTCGGGTGGCAGGCTGGAAGTCGCGCCGGAAGGGGGAGGGACCGTCGGCTCTTTTAACGGCCCCATCGAATTAGATCCGGTGGACGCAGGGGAGTTAAATATTTTTCGCTATAACAATATTCGCTATCGCGGAAGTTTAAGGGTTAAAAATACCCCGGAGGGCCTGCTGGTAATCAATAGACTCGACCTTGAGGAATATCTCCTGGGCGTTGTCGGCCGGGAGATGGGCACCAATGCCGGGATGGAGGCGCTAAAGGCCCAGGCCGTCGTTTCCCGCTCTTACGCCCTTTCCATGCGGCAGCCGGAACGGGATTACGACGTTACCACCGGAACGGATACCCAGGTTTACGGCGGTTATGAGGCCGAGTTGCTGCCCGGCGCGGAAAGAGTCAAGGAAGCGGTTGAGGCCACCCGCGGCCAGGTATTATATTATAAGGGGCAGTTGGTTAAGGCCTATTTCCATGCCAATGCCGGGGGTTATACAGAAAACAGCGAAAACGTCTGGCTTGAAGCCCTGCCTTATTTACGGGCTACACCCTCACCGGAAGATGCCTGGGCGGCCAGGTACCCTTATCAGAACGACGGCTGGCCGGCCAGCTCTTATGAGTGGACTAAGGTTTTAAGCCGGCGGGAAGCCCAGGCCATGGCCGAGGCTTGGGCCGGGAAGCAGGAGGAAAAAGGGCGATTGGGTATACTGGTAGATCTGGTCCTTTCCCGTCATGACTGGACCACAGGGGGCCAGACGGCCTCCGGCCGGGTGACGGAAATGAACCTGATCGGTACCGAGGGAGCGCTTACCGCTTACCGCGATGCCATACGTTCGGTTTTCGGACTGAAAAGCACCTTATTCGACGTGCAGATGGATTCTACGGTTTTCCTTTTGGGAGCCGGCGGGCGGCAGGAACAAATTAACTACGGCGCCGAGATTAAGGCCCTAGGCGCCGGAAACGTTATCGAAGCCCCCAACGGAAACCAGGGCAGCTACGTCGTCGCCGGCCGCGAAGAAAGCCGAGAAGTCCCGAAGATGTTCACCCAGCTTGTCTTTAGCGGTAAAGGGCACGGTCACGGTTTGGGTTTAAGCCAGTGGGGCGCCCGGGGGATGGCCGAAAAAGGATATAACTACCGGCAGATATTGGAATACTATTATAACCAGGGCCGCCGCGACGGCAACTTAACCATCGGCCAGTATCGCGCGGAGAGTTAAAATGCGTTTAGAAGAATTTGATTACTACCTGCCGCCGGAGCTTATTGCCCAGGAACCCCTGGAGCCGCGGGACGCCTCGCGGCTCTTGATCTTGCACCGCTCCGGCGGCCAGATCGAACATCGGCATTTCTACGATTTGCCGGCTTACTTAAGGCCGGGCGATGTCCTCGTCGTTAACAACACGCGGGTAATTCCGGCACGTTTGCACGGTTACAAAGAGACGACGGGCGCCAAAATCGAGGTGCTCCTGCTTAAAGAAGTAGGGCTCCGGCGCTGGGAAGTCCTGGCGAGGCCTGCCCGCCGGTTGCCGGTAGGGGCGAGGGTGATTTTCGGCCAAGGAGAACTGGTAGGCGAGGTTCTGGCCCCGACTCCCGCCGGCGGTCGCCTTTTGCAATTTTATTGCCCCGGCGGAGATGATTTCAGAACTGTGCTGGGAAAATTGGGCCAGGTACCCTTACCGCCCTATATCCGGCGCCCTCTCGAGAGAGCGGAGCGCTATCAGACCGTTTACGCCCGCCAGGAAGGCTCGGCGGCCGCGCCTACTGCCGGCCTGCACTTTACCCCCGAACTTTTGGCCGGGATTCGGGAACAGGGCGTGCAGGTAGTGGAGTTGCTCCTCCATGTCGGGCTGGATACTTTTCGGCCGGTTAAAGAAGAAAATATCGAGGAGCACCGGATGCACAGCGAGTATTACGCCGTTGAACCCGGAGCTGCCGCAGCTATAAATAAAGCCCGTGCGGCCGGTGGGCGCGTTATCGCCGTGGGGACGACCGTGGTGCGGACTTTGGAGACGGTGGCCGGGCCAGACGGAAAGGTCCACGCCGGTTCCGGCTGGACCGATCTTTTTATTTACCCGGGATACCGCTTTAAAGCTGTGGACTGCCTCATTACCAACTTCCACCTGCCTAAATCCACCCTCTTGATGCTGGTCTGTGCCTTTGCCGGCCGGGAGAAGGTGCTTGAGGCCTACCGGGAGGCCATTAAGCAACGCTATCGCTTTTTTAGTTTTGGAGATGCCATGTTAATAATTTAGTGCCAAGTTGTTCTATAACCGGAAGGGCTATTAAGGCCCTAGGGAAAACTGAGGCGATAGACTTAATAACTTTGGAGGTATCAAACTATATTTGGCGGCCGTAACCTTTGAAGTCCTCAAAGAAGAAAAGAAGTTTGGCGCCCGCCTGGGCAGGCTTACTACGCCTCACGGCGCGGTGGATACTCCGGCCTTTATGCCCGTAGGCACCCAGGGTACGGTCAAGACTATGACGCCGGAAGAAGTGGCCGACTTGGGGGCGCAGATAATCTTGAGCAATACCTATCACCTCTACCTCCGTCCAGGCGCGGAAATAATCCGGGCGTCAGGCGGCCTGCACAAGTTCATGCACTGGTCGGGGCCGATTTTGACCGACAGCGGCGGTTTTCAGGTTTTCAGCCTGGCCAGTTTACGCCAGATAGACGACCGGGGGGTCACTTTTCGCTCCCACCTGGACGGCTCTACCCATTTTATGGGCCCGGAGGAATCCGTAGCCGTCCAGGAGGCTTTAGGCTCGGATATTGCCATGGCCTTCGATGAATGTGTGGCCTACCCCTGCAGTTATGAGGAAGCCAGAACAGGGGTCGAGCGTACAACTGCCTGGGCGGAAAGGTGTTTGGCGGCCCACCGGCGTCCCGACCAGGCGCTTTTCGGCATAATCCAGGGTAGCGTGTTCCCCGATTTAAGGGTACGGAGCGCCAAACAAATTACTTCCTTGAATTTCCCTGGCTATGGTATTGGCGGCCTGAGTGTAGGGGAACCTAAAGAAATGATGTACGCCATTTTAGAGGAAATAAGGCCGTTTTTGCCGCCAAATAAGCCCCGTTACCTTATGGGAGTAGGTTCGCCCGATTGCCTAATTGAAGGAGTAAAGAGGGGGATTGACCTCTTCGATTGCGTTTTGCCTACCCGTATCGCCCGCAATGGTACGGTGCTGACCGCCCGGGGGAGGTTGGTAGTGCGCAATGCAGCTTACGCTGCCGATTTTAGCCCCCTGGATCCGGAGTGCGACTGTTACGCCTGCCGTCATTACAGTCGCGCCTATATCCGGCATCTGATAAAAGCCAACGAAATATTGGGTTTCAGGCTTACCACCATCCACAATCTTTATTTTTTACTTAAACTGATGGCCTCCATCAGGGAGGCCATACGCCGTAATGCCTTGGACGACCTGGCCGAAGAGTTTTATAGCCGTTACCAGCCCAGAGAAAATTTTTGATTAGGAAAGGTTTTCCGCCTATGGTTGTCGAAAGAATAAGCTTGTAGATATAAAACTTTTCGGAAAGGGTGAGACTTTTTCATGCAAGGAGCCCAGACCTGGGGTGGCACGCTCTTTTACCTGGTAATCTTTTTTGCCATCCTCTATTTTCTCATGATCCGGCCCCAGCAGAAGCAGCAAAAAAAGCGCCGGGAAATGCTGAGTAAATTAAAGGTGGATGACCGCGTGGTTACCATAGGCGGCATCCACGGGCGCATAACCAAGATCAAAGATACGACCGTAATCGTCCGCATTGCCGATAAAGTGGAAGTCGAATTTGAAAAGAATGCCATTGCTTATGTCCCGTCCCAGGAGGGTTAGTAAAATTAGGTGGGAGCAATAACTCTGGCCCATGTTAAAGCCGATCCCGAAGTGGAGACACTTGTTTCTAAAGGCAATGCCTACTTGGGTTCCATGGGTTTTACCGAGCACGGTCACCGGCATTTGAACCTGGTGGCGAACATTGCTCATAACGTTTTGGAGCGCTTAGGGTATCCGCCGCGGTTGAGCGAGCTGGCGGCCATAGCCGGTTATCTCCACGATATCGGCAATGTCGTAGGCCGCTACAACCACGGCCAGGCCGGTGCCCTCTTGGCCTACCACATCTTGAACCGGTTGGGTATGGAAGCAGAGGAAATAGCCGTAATCATAGGAGCCATCGGCAATCATGAGGAAGAATACGGGCAGGCCGTCAACGAGGTGGCGGCCGCCCTCATCCTGGCCGACAAGTCCGACGTGCACCGTTCGCGGGTGCGCAACCCGGAACTGGCCACCTTCGACCTCCACGACCGCGTCAACTACGCCGTGGAGCACTCTTTTCTGCGGGTGGAAGCGGAGAAGAAGGCCATAACTTTAGAGTTGAGGATCGACAGCAATATCAGCTCGGTTATGAATTATTTTGAGATCTTTCTTACGCGTATGATCATGTGCCGCCGGGCGGCGGAATTTCTGCATTGCCACTTCGGCTTAAATATTAACGGTGCCCAGCTACTCTGACAGTATTTACTAGTAATGGCATTTACGGCAATTGACAGCCGGTTGCTGTGGGGTATATAATGGGCTGGAATTTGGCTTGAGGAGGAAAGAAGTTTGCCCAAGGAGAAGGGTACAAATAACCTGTTTAAGGTTCTGGTTATATTTTTAATTATTTTAGTTGTCGGCACCGCCGGCTTTCCCCCGTTGCTTAAAGCCATAAAACTGGGTTTAGACCTGCGCGGCGGCGTCCATGTGCTTATGGAGGCCAAAGATACAGCCGATCACAAGGTAACGGCCGAAGACATGGAGAGCCTGCAGGAGGTAATGCGCCAGCGGGTGGACCAGCTGGGGCTTAGCGAGCCTTTAATTCAGCGGGAAGGAAGCCGGCGCCTGATTATCGAGCTGGCCGGGGTGGACAACCCCGACGAGGCCGTACAGGCCATAGGCAGAACGGCCCTGCTGGAGTTTAAGACTAGCGACGGTAAGGTGGTCGTGACCGGCAAAGACTTGAAGGACGCCAAAGCGATAATCGATCCTTCCACCCGTGAGCCCCAGGTAAGCTTGAAATTTAACGCCGAGGGCACGCGCAAGTTCGGTGAGGTAACTTCCCGCCTGGTACGCGAATACCCGCAAGGCGATCCCCGCCGCCGCATCGCCATCTACCTTGACCAGGAAAGGTTGACCGATCCTGAGGTAAAAGATGCCATTACTACCGGGGATGCGGTTATCACCGGCGGTTTTGCCGATTATAAAGAGGCTGCCCAGCTGGCAGCCCTGCTGCGGGGCGGTGCCCTGCCGGTGCCGGTGGAGATCGTGGAGAAGCGTACCGTAGGCCCGACTCTTGGTTTAGATTCCCTGCAAAAGAGCAAGACGGCCGTTATTGTCGGCTTAATCGCTATCAGCCTTTTTATGCTTCTCTTCTACCGCCTGCCGGGGCTGGTTGCCGTTTTTTCGTTGGTTGTCTATGCCCTGATCGTCCTGGGCGTTCTTATAGGCTTAAAAGCGACGTTAACCCTGCCGGGGATTGCCGGCCTTTTACTATCGGTAGGTATGGCCGTAGATGCCAATATTATCATTTACGAACGCCTGAAGGAAGAGTTGCGCAACGGTAAAACCTTAAGGGCGGCGGTAGATGCCGGCTTCGCCCGGGCCTTCTGGACTATTTTCGACGCCAACGTGACTACGGTTTTAGGCGCTGCCGTGCTTTACTTCCTGGGCAGCGGCACCATCCGCGGTTTCGCCGTCACCCTGTCTTTAGGCATCGCGGTAAGCATGTTTACCGCCATTACCCTCACGCGCTTCCTCCTGCGCCTGGTAGTTGCCGTCGACGCTTTCAAAAACCCGGCGCTTTACGGCGTCAGAGGGGGTGAAGCGGCGTGAGATTTAACATCGATTTTATCAACCGGCGCCGTCTATGGTATATAATCTCGGCGATCCTTATCGCCGCCGGCCTGGTGGCCATGGCCGTCAACTGGCCGCAGCCGTTGAATTTTGGCATCGATTTTACCGGCGGCAATATTATCGAAATCGAGTTTGCTCAAAATGTAAAGTCAGTCCAGGTGCGGCAGGTATTAGAAAAGCTGGATTTGTCTAATGCCACCATCCAGGCGGCCGGCGAGCGCCAGTACCTTTTGCGGGTTCCCGAACTGAGCGAAGGGGACTATAACAAGATTATTGCCGGGTTAAAAGAAAATCTAGGCGAAGCCAAAATCCTGCGGAGCGACAAAGTGGGCGGAGTTATTAGCAAGGAGTTAACCCGTAAAGCGCTCTATGCGACGGGAATAGCCTGGGTCCTGATGGTGATTTATATCACCATCCGCTTCGAGTTCTTCTTCGGGCTTGCGGCCGTCCTGGCCTTGATACACGACGTCCTAATGACGTCGGGGTTATTCGCCATTTTTCGCTGGGAAGTCGATAGCGCTTTTGTAGCGGCAATCTTGACCATTATCGGTTACTCCATAAACGATACTATCGTTATTTTTGACCGCATCCGCGAAAATCTTAAAATGCGCAAGAAAGAGAGCCTGGAAGACCTGGTCAACAAGAGTATAAACCAGACCTTAACCAGGTCTATCAATACCGTCATGACGGTTATCCTGGCCCTGCTGGCCCTCTTGTTTTTGGGGGGCGAGACGACTAGGGGATTCGCCCTGGCCATGCTTATCGGCGTTATAAGCGGCACTTATTCCTCCATTTGCGTAGCCAGTCCCCTGTGGATTGATTTCCGCCATTACGCCCGCGAGCGTCGCCGGGCGGCAGCCAGGGTAAAGAAGGCAACATCGTAAGGGGGCTTGTTCCTTTTTGGCTTTTGACCTTGTTTTCAGCGACCTCGAATGCTACAATGAATTAAAAGCTTGATTTTTAAGGGACTTCATCGTTGTTCCCAGGATGAAGTCCTTATTTTTAGGGGGAACATCTTATGGATGCCCGCGCTGGGGCGGCCCGCATTTCGGTAATATCTAACACTGCTTTAGTTTTCGGCAAGCTCGCCGTTGGCATAAGCATTAATTCCGTAAGCGTTATTTCGGAAGCGGGCCACTCAGGTATAGACCTGGTCGCGGCGGTTATCGCTTATTTTTCTATTCGCCTGGCCAGCAGGCCTGCCGATGTCGAGCACCGTTACGGTCACGGCAAAATCGAGAATATTTCCGGCGTTATCGAAGCTTTGTTAATCTTTATGGCTGCAGTCTGGATCATAATAGAGGCGGCTAAAAAGATAATATCGGGCGCTCCCGTGACCGCTACCGGCGCCGGTATACTGGTTATGGCTTTTTCCGGGATTATTAATTTTTTTGTCTCCCGCCATCTTTACCGAGTTGCCAAAGCCACAGATTCTATAGCCCTGGAAGCCGATGCCCTACACCTGCGGACCGATGTTTATACTTCCTTGGGCGTAATGCTTGGCCTTATAGCCCTGGAATTAACCGGTTTGCACTGGCTCGACCCGGTGATTGCCCTAGTGGTTGCGGCTACGATAGTCCTGGCAGCCTATAAACTTACGCGGGAAGCCTTCCTGCCTTTAATAGATGCCCGCCTTCCGGAGGCCGAAGAAAAAACCATTACTTCTATTATCGCCAATTACGGCTCCGAATACGTGGAATTTCATAAGTTGCGCACCCGTAAAGCGGGGCGGGAGCGGCAGGTAGACCTCCATCTGGTTGTTCCCGGAAACCGGCATGTTGATGAAGTTCATGAGTTATGCGACCGGATTGTGAGCGATATCAAAACAGCTTTGCCTCATACCCAGGTATTAATTCACGTAGAGCCTTGTCAGAGCGACGAAGATTGTCGTATTTGCAGCAACTGCTACCGGCAGGAATCGGATGACCGGAAGTCGAATTAGGGTAGAGAAAAGAGGCCGGGCACATTTGTCTCGGCAGTATTTGACAGATACGAAGGAGGCGTAAAAAGGATGCAGTTATATCTTGTAGGAGCTCTTCTCTTCGCTTTGCTGGTGGCCATTTTTGCCGTACAAAATTCGGCTCCGGTCGATATCCGGTTTTTAACCTGGGAATTCCGGCAGATTTCCCTGGTTATCGTCATCCTCGGTTCAGCGGCAGTCGGCGCCGTTTTTGTTTTATGTTTGGGTTTGCTTAAACAGTTCAGGCTGGCCCGCACCCTCCGTAACGTACAGGCGGAAAATAAAAAATTAACGGAACAGCTCGCGCGCCTAGGCGAAACTCAAATTAGCACCGGTGAAAATGGGGAGGCAAGCTGAGTTTGCCGGTATCCTGGGAAATATTTAAGCCCCAGCCTGATTTGAGGGATTTATTCAGCCGTGAATTAGGCATCTTGCCCTTGACGGCTCAAGTTTTGCTCAACCGGGGCTTAAGTTCGCTGGAGGAAGCCAGAGTTTTTTTAACGGGCGGACCAGAGCATTTAAAGCCGCCTGCATCCTTACCGGGACTAGAGGCGGCCGTAGAGAGGTTGGCGCTGGCCGTCCGGAGGCGGGAAAAGGTTTTAATCTACGGTGATTACGATGTCGATGGTCTAACGGCGGCGGCGATTGTGGGTGAAACCTTAAGGCGGGCGGGGATCCAGGCCGGTTATTGCCTTCCCCAGCGCCTGCAAGACGGTTACGGCCTTCACCTGCATCTGCTGGAGAAAGCTTTGGCTGAGGGTTACCGCCTGGTAGTTACCGTAGACTGTGGTATAACTGCCGTAACCGAAGCCTCATGGGCTATAGAGCAGGGTCTGGATTTAATTATCACCGACCACCACCTGCCGGGCCCCATCTTACCCCCGGCTTTAGCCGTCGTTAACCCCGTGCTGGCAGGGCTGCCGGTTAACCTTGCCGGCGCCGGCGTAGCTTTTAAGCTGGCCCAGGGTCTGTCCGAGAGGCTGGGGCTTCCGCCGCACAACGGCGTTGCCGCCGGTTGGGCCCTGGACCTTGTAGTCCTGGGGACTATAGCCGATTCCGTACCGCTTTTAGGCGAAAACCGCCTGCTTGTACGCTTAGGTCTACCGGTTATACGGCAGGCTAGCCGGGCGGGGATAAAGGCTTTACTGGAAGTAGCCGGCCTTGACGCCGCCGGAATCGATGCCGAAAAAATAGCTTATGTCTTAGCGCCCAGGCTTAACGCTGCCGGGCGTTTGGGTAGTGCTAGGCCGGCCCTGGAGCTTTTAACGACTTCATCAGAGCAGCGGGCCTGGGAACTGGCCCAGAGCCTGGAACAGGAGAACCGTACGCGTCAACTGGTCCAGGATGGTATCTTCAAGGAAGCTGTGGAGCGGATAGAAGATGAAGAACTCTATCGCCGGCCAGCCATAGTTCTGGCTTCTCCCGACTGGCACCCCGGAGTCCTGGGTATTGTGGCCGCGCGCCTGGCAGAGCGTTATTACCGGCCAGTCATCTTATTAAGTAGTTTAGATGGTGTTACGGCGAGGGGTTCGGGTCGAAGTATCCCTGAGGTCGATCTTTATGCCGCTTTATCCCGTTGTAAAGAGCATATTTTAGCTTTTGGGGGGCATAGCCTGGCGGCGGGGCTGGAAGTAAACACCGGTGAACTTGACGAGCTGCGATCTTGCTTTGAAGTTGCCGTCGAGAGGCAGTTGGAGGGGAGAGAGATAAGACCCTCTCTCAGGGCCGATGCCGAGGTTCTTTTGAGCCAGCTTACTCCAGAGCTGGCCCTGGAGCTTGAAAGGCTGGAGCCCTTTGGCGAAGGCAATCCTAGGCCGCTTTTTGTTTACAGGGGGGCAAGGGTTAAATCCTGGCGCCAGGTGGGCCAAAAAGGAGATCATTTAAAGCTGTATCTCGCAGCCGAAGGCCTGAAGCTGCCGGCTATAGGTTTTCATATGCCCAAAAGTGAAGACTTGAAGGACGGTTCTCTGGTTGATCTGGCCTTTCGCCCCGTCCTTGACGGTTATAACGGCGGGTCGCAGTTGGAACTCATCCTGGAAGAAGTAAGGCCGGCGTTTTTAGCGGAAGCAGCGGCTACCCGTGAAGAAGAACCGCCTCCGGCGGGATTTTTCTTAGATGAAATCAGATGCCTCAGCCGCCAGGGGACGGTATTGGCTGCCTTTCTTTCCACCCGCGTTGCCTGCCACTTGGAGGCTGTGTTAAGGCGCTGGGGGATTAAAGCCCGGGCAGTAGACCTGGGACCGGAATTTGAGGAGAATTTATTTTCTTATCAGGTGCTACTTGCGCCGGTGGAATTTTTAAGGGAAAATAAAATATACCTGGAACGTTTTTGTTACGTTTTGGCCCCGCCTGCGGCAGCGCAAGAGATCGCTTTATTTGCTCCCGGCGTTGGGGGTAAGAATATTTTCTGCTGCCGGACGGCAAAAAGCGAGATATGTTTGCTTTCCACCCAGGCCGAAACCTGGGACCGCCTTCAGGGCATGCTGGCTTCGGGCCGGCGCGTTTTGATTTATACTATGACAGTGGGTGAAGCGCACAGGATCTTAAAACGCCTGGGTTTAAAACCCGGCGCTCATAATAGCCTTTTACTGGAAACACCTGTTACTGCCGGCCAGGCCCTTATTATCCGGGAGCGCGCTGAAAAAGAGGGGCTTAAATTTTTACTCAGCCCCCGCCACCTTCCTGCCGGTTTTTTTCCGGCAGAGGAAGTTTTCTTTACCTTTTGCCCCGGCAGTTGGGAAGAGGTATGGAGCTTACTCCCGGCGGGCTGGGCGGGAAAAAAGATCTATATAATTTCTGCCAACATAATACCGCTGAAACCTCCCGACCTGCGGGGCGAACTGGCAAAGCTATACCGCCGTCTGCGTTATTTTGCTGGCCGCCGGAATCCTATGCGCCTGACCTTACATAACAACCATAACCTGATGTTGGCCGGTCTGGGCATCTTCGCAGAATTAAATCTTATTGAAGCCCGTCGAACGGGTAGGGCCCTGGAGATTGAACTGCTGAATCTGCCGGCTTCTAAGCTCTGTTTGAAAACTTCATGGCGTTACCGCCAGTTGGAGAAGGAGGCCGGGGAAACCCTGGCCTTCCGGGCCGAGGCCTTTTGCTCCAGCCGGAAAGGGTGCAGATAACCGACGTCTGCTCTGACGTATCCTCAGTTCTTAGGCTGGGGAATATAGGCGGAGGGCGACTTGGTTCGAGGCGTAGGATACTTCCGCGAGGCCGCGGCGAGGCGGCGGTGAACGGGATGGGGCGACGGTCGGTATCTTAAGAAAAAAGAAGTTACGCCTTTCGAAAAGGAACATCAAGAACGATTAAAGTATCGATACCCCCGACGCTTAAGCAAACTTGAGCGCTAAGTTTGCCAGCCGAGAACCACCGGAGCCCGGAGCCTATACCCCCAGCCGTCCGGAGCGTTCGAAAGGTAGGGATAATTGAGGCGTCTACTATCACAGATCGCTGGCGAACCCGAAAGACACCGGCGCCAGCACCCGGCATGGGGGATGTTTCGGACGTATCACTATCGAACAGGGAGGTGACCTCATGGACCTGGAGGGCTTACTGCAAGAAATTAGCAGTTATTATCCTGAAGCCGATCTTAAACTCGTGCGCGACGCTTATGACTTGGCGGCCGATGCCCACCGCGGCCAGAAGCGCCATTCAGGCGAAGACTATATTTCCCACCCCCTGGCCGTAGCCGGCATCCTGGCCGGGCTGCGCCTGGACGTGGTTACTATTGCCGCCGGGCTCCTGCATGACGTGGTTGAAGATACGCCCATAAGTCTGGCTACCATTGAGGAGCTTTTCGGCCAGGAAATAGCTCTTTTGGTCGATGGGGTCACTAAATTGGGCCGCCTGGGGTACAGGTCGCAGGAAGAGCAGCAGGTGGAATATTTGCGCAAGATGTTCTTGGCCATGGCCAAAGACCTACGCGTTATTCTTATTAAGCTGGCCGACCGGCTTCATAATATGCAGACGCTGGATTTTCTTCCCCCGGAAAAACAAAAAGAAATTGCCCGCGAGACCCTGGAGATTTACGCGCCGCTGGCCCACCGGTTGGGTATTTTCCGCTTGAAATGGCAACTGGAAGATGCCGGGCTGCGCTACCTGGAGCCGGAAAAGTATTACGACCTGGTAAAGAGTATTTCCAAGCGGCGCCAGGAAAGAGAACAGTATGTCCAGGAATTGGTGGAAATTCTGAGGGATAAGCTGGCGGAAGCCGGCATAGCAAGCGATATTCAAGGGCGTCCCAAACATTTTTACAGCATTTACAATAAAATGGTTAAACAGCAGAAAGAACTCAGCGAAATTTACGACCTCATCGCCGTACGGGTAATCGTAAATTCCGTCAGGGATTGTTACGCTGTTTTGGGAATCATTCATAGTCTTTGGAAACCTATCCCGGGGCGGTTTAAGGATTATATAGCTATGCCGAAGCCCAATATGTACCAGTCCCTGCATACTACGGTTATCGGCCCCCGGGGGGAGCCGTTCGAAATCCAGATCCGCACCTGGGAAATGCACCGCACGGCCGAGTACGGCATTGCGGCCCACTGGCGCTACAAAGAGGGGCGGAGCACTTCGGATAAGGAATTCGAGGCCAAGCTTACCTGGCTGCGCCAGTTGTTGGACTGGCAGCGGGAACTGCGCGATCCCAAAGAATTCATGGAGACTTTAAAGATCGACCTCTTTTCCGACCGGGTGTACGTATTTACCCCTAAAGGCGATGTGGTGGAGCTTCCGGCCGGATCGGTACCTATAGATTTCGCCTACCGGGTGCATACAGCCGTAGGCCACAGTTGTACCGGCGCCAAAGTTAACGGCCGTATCGTTCCCTTAGATTATAAGCTTAAGACGGGCGATATCGTTGAGATTTTAACTACCAAGGGCAGCGGGCCCAGCCGCGACTGGCTGCATATAGTCCAGACTTCACAGGCCAAGAACCGCATCCGGCAGTGGTTCAAAAAGCAGGAACGCGAGCAGAATTTGGCCCAGGGCCGCGAAATGCTAGAAAAAGAATGCCGTAAACAGGGTCTGGATGAGGAGGAAGTATTTAAGACCGCTTTCCTGCAGGAGCTGGCCAAAAAGTTTAACTTAGCTACCGCCGAAGACCTGGTGGTGGCTGTGGGTGCGGGCCAAGTAACCGTACAGCAAGTTTTGGGGAAAATTAAAGGCGAGGCCGAAGCTGAAACTGCGGCGCCGGTATTGCCGGCAGCAAAACCGCGGCCTGCTTACGGCCGCCCTTCTCACGGCGTACGGGTTAAAGGCGCGGATAACGTCATGGTACGGCTGGCGCGCTGTTGCAATCCTCTCCCGGGCGATGCCATTATCGGTTATATTACACGAGGGAAGGGTGTTTCGGTGCACCGGACCGACTGCCCTAATATATTGCACCACCAGGGCCAGGAAGCGGAACGCACCATTGAAGTTGTATGGGATACCGAAGACGAGGCCACCTATCAGGTTCATATAGAAGCAACGGCCATAGACCGGCCCCGTCTGGCTACCGACATTATGACGGCCATAGCCGATACCAAGACCATTATTAATTCCGTGCACGCCCGGGCCACGCGCAACAATCTGGCGGCCGTGGACTTGAAGATCGAAATCCGTGGTCTGGAACATTTAAACTATATTATGGATAAAATACGGCGCATCCGGGACGTACTGGAAGTGAGGCGCGTCACGCCGGGGTAAGGTTTCTGGGCCAGGATAGCAGCTGTTAGGGCTTTGTTGCTGGATTCCGCCTGTTCAAGCATACCCTGGCGCACAGTTGGGAATGACCCCGTTCTAGGGAGGTTTATTTTTGCGGGCTGTTGTGCAACGCGTTTATAAAGCGCGGGTTAGCGTAGATGGCCGGGAGATCGGCGCTATCGGGCACGGCCTGGTGGTATTTTTAGGTGTAGGCCGGGGGGACGGTCTGGAAGACGTCCTTTACCTGGCAGAGAAGATCGCGGGCCTCCGCCTCTTTGCCGACTCCGAAGGGAAAATGAACCTTTCTGTACAGGCAGTTGGCGGTGAGGTGCTCGTAGTGTCCCAGTTTACCCTTTACGGCGACTGCCGCAAAGGCCGGCGTCCCAGTTTTACCGAAGCTGCGCCTCCGGAAGAGGCGGAAAAGCTTTATGAGCGTTTCATCGAAGAGCTGCAACGGCAAGGAGTGAGGGTGGCCACCGGCAAATTTCAGGCCGATATGCGGGTAGAAGTAGATAACGCCGGCCCGGTTACCCTGCTCTTGGATAGCCGGAAGGCATTTTAAAAGTTTGCCGGCATGAGCACTTGTTTTAGGGAAATCCTAGATTGGTGCTTCCGAAAGAAGTATGAAAATGCCGGGGATGCTGGCGTAAGGCGACTTTGGGCGAGCCCTGCGAGCCGTTGGCGAGACCGAGCCCGGAGGCGGGGCCGAG
>JASUSV010000029.1 GCA_030445865.1 Clostridia bacterium | reverse complement strand
AGCCGTTGGCGAGACCGAGCCCGGAGGCGGGGCCGAGGGCATGGAGGCCCGAGGCCGGCCACTGAGGCAGGATGCTTAAATCCGGCCGGGAACCCCGCCTTAAGGCGCGAGGGGGAGCCTACGGATCGCTGGCGAGCCCATCCGGAGCCGCCGCCAGCGCCCCGGCATGGGGAACGCTTCGGAAGCATCAATTTAAGTATGGGAGGTTTTTAAAATGCATATTCCCGACGGTTTTCTAACGGCCCAGGTTTACCTGCCGGCAGCCGGTTTAAGCGCTGCTGGTCTGGCGTGGGGATTAAAAAGGACCGAAAAGCTCGACGAAAAGCGCATACCGCTTCTGGGCGCTATGGGGGCCTTCATCTTTGCCGCCCAGATGGTCAACTTTCCGGTGGCGCCTGGGGTTTCCGGCCACCTGCTGGGAGGGGCGCTGGCCGCTTTAAGTCTTGGCCCGGCGGCAGCCGGGGTAATTATGACGGCCGTCTTGCTCATCCAGGCCTTTTTTATGCACGACGGCGGGATTACGGCCCTGGGTGCCAATGTCCTTAACATGGCCATCCTGGCGCCCTGGGTCGCCTACTTTACTTACCAGGCCGTTACCCGGGTTTTGCCGGGGCGTTTCGGAAATACCATCGGCATCTTTTTTGCCTCCTGGCTTTCGGTGCTTCTGGCCGCGTTGGCTGCGGCCCTGGAACTGGGCTGGTCGGGCATGTTCGCCTTAAATGTTATTTTGACGACTATGGCTTTATGGCACATCTTGATCGGCATAGGTGAAGGAATTTTAACAACCCTGGCCTTAAATTACCTGGTCCAGTTGAAGCCGGCTGACATCGCAGGGGAGGCGAAAGAGTAATGAAACATAAAAAGAAAATTTTACTGCTGGCATCTTTTCTGGTCGTCCTATTCCTGGCGCCTTTTGCCTCTAGTTGGCCTGATGGGCTGGAACGGGTTGCCGAAGACCTGGGCTTTGCCGATGCTGCCCGCGAGTTCGCCCTGCCGGCCCTGCTGCCGGATTATACCGTTCCCGGGCTCCCCTGGGAGAAATTAGGCACCGTTATAGCAGGTATTGTCGGCGTAGCGCTGGTTTATGGGTTTTTGCAACTCCTGGCCAAATTCCTCTGGCGGGCCGACGGTGTAGCGAGGGGGCGTTAAATTATGTTTCAAGGCCGTGGTTTTTGGGCCTCTCAGGTTGACCCCAGGGTTAAAATAGCTGCTATTTTTCTCTGTCTGGTAGTGATCTCGAGCCTTCGCACCTGGAAGGCGCTGGCCTGGGCATTTGTTTTTCTTTTCCTTTTAAACCTCGCCAGCGGCGTGACCTGGCGCCGTATTTTAACCGGCCTGGCGTGGGTTTTGCCTTTTGCCGCTGGCCTGGTCTTATTTTTGCCCTGGGTAACGCCGGGTGAAGTGATCTGGCGGTGGCCCCTGGGATGGCCCGACCTGGCCCTGACTAAAGAAGGCCTTGAGGCGGCTTTTATCTATAGCGGGCGGCTGGGAGCAGCCGCCCTGGCCACCGGCTGGCTGGCGGCAACTACCGGGCAGGTTGACCTCCTGGCCGGCTTAAGAGGGCTGGGGCTACCCTGGGTATTTTGCCAAGTGGTGGCCCTAACCTTGCGTTACCTGGAAGTTATGGCTGCGGAGCTCAGGCGCATGCAGCTCGCTCACCGGGCCAGGGGTTACCGGACCGGCAAGGGCCTGTGGCAGTTCGCAGCCCTGCGGCAGCTCGGCTTCCTGGTCGGTATGCTTTTCTGGCGCTCTCTTAAGCGGGCCGAAAGGGTTTACCTGGCTGCCGCCGCCCGCGGCGGTTACCGCCAGTACGGGCATAGTTTGAGCCTTAAAGCGGCAGATTACTGGGTAGGAATAACGCTTTTGTCTTTCAGCGCTTTTCTTTTATTGATGGAGCGGGGGTCTGGCCTTTGGCCGGGCATATAATAAAGGTTTGCAATTTATCCTACCGCTATGCCGACGGCACCCAGGCCCTGCGGGGCCTTTCTTTTAGCATTCTTTCCGGAGAAAAAGTGGCCCTGATGGGCCCTAACGGCGCGGGCAAGTCCACGCTTTTGCTCCATTTGAACGGCCTTTATCTGGCGCAGGAGGGCGAGGTCTGGGTTCTGGGCCGCAGAGTTTCGCGGTCTAATGCCGAAGAGGTGCGCAAACTTGTGGGTATGGTCTTCCAGGACCCCGACGATCAGGTGCTGGCGCCTACGGTGGAGGAGGATGTGGCCTTTGGGCCGCGCAATATGGGCTTGGAGCCGGAGGAGGTAAAACGCCGGGTAGATAAAGCCCTGGAAGACGTAGGGCTTTTAGATTTAAGGCGTAAAGCGCCTCATAACTTAAGTTACGGCCAGAAAAAAAGGGTGGCCATCGCCGGAGTTCTGGCTATGCAGCCGGAAATCCTGGTGCTGGACGAACCCATGGCCTTTCTAGATCCGTTGGGGCAGGAGGGTTTGCTGGCCATTCTCGACCGCTATCACCGCGCCGGCAAAACCTTGGTGATTGCTACCCACGATGTAGATTTTGCCGCTGCCTGGGCCGATAGAATTTTGATTTTATCCCAAGGTAGTCTGCTGGCTTCAGGCCCGGCGCAGATATTATGCGATGCCGGCCTCGTTCAAAGAGCCGGCCTGAGGTTGCCCCTGGTGGCCCAGTTGTTTTATGGTTACCTGCCTCCCGGCTCCGCCTTGCCCCATGATTTAACGAGCGGGCGCTCCCTGCTGGGAGAATTGCTGCGGCAGGGCTAAATTCTGGGTTATCCCCAGTTTTCGCTGGGGGAGGCCTGCTTTGGCTTGAAAGCGAGGTTCTTTCCTCTTTGAATTTGCCGGGAAGTCCGCCTTAAGCTTTAAGGCCGAGCGCTAGTTTGGCCCGCAAGGAGAATCCTTTGCGAGCGTAAGCCAAAGCAGGCTGGAAAGTGGGGATACGCTAGGGCTAAATTTTCTTGACGGGTCGTATTTCCTGTAGTAAGCTAAAGCTAGAAAATTCATATTAAGTTAAGCTATCAAGGCCAAATAAAGGGGAGCGCAGCAGGTATTTTTAAAAAACCGGGGAAGCGCGAGGGGGGTTGTAATCCCCCTCGATTCGTTTGAGGCAGTTTGCGCTGGGCACGGCTACGAGCTGCTGGCCTTGGAGTGATGCCCGATCACGTGCACATGTTCCTCTCAGCCCTGCCAAAAGTGGCCCCGGCGCTTATAGCCAAAGTGCTCAAGGGATCCACTGCTCGGGAGCTCTTCGTAGAACATCCGCGAACTCACTACAGCGTGGATTTCGGCGTAGATAAGCTGACCCTGACGGGAGGATTACGGCAGGACCGCTGGAACTTGTGAAGTGTAAAACCGTGGACCTGGAGATTTCGATAACGCCGAAATCGTCATCGAAGGTTACATCGCCTGCAGCAATCTAAGATCGGGATTGACGCTACGGCGCCTTTAGGTAACCGCGAAGAGTTCGAGCGGACCATTGTCTTTTACTGGATAAATTTTCCCTGAAAGGAGTTTGCTAGATGCGAGTAGCCGCGGATATATCGCAACTTATCGGGCAAACGCCCATGGTGCGCCTGCGCCGCCTGAGCGCCGGCGGGGCGGAAGTATACGTCAAGCTGGAATTCTTTAACCCCGGCGGCAGCGTGAAAGACCGCATTGCCTGGAGCATGATCCGGGCGGCGGAAGAAGAAGGGCGCCTCAAGCCCGGTTCCGTAATTGTAGAACCGACCAGCGGGAATACCGGCATCGGCCTGGCCATGTTGGCGGCGGCCAGGGGCTATCGTTTGATCCTCACCATGCCCGAGACTATGAGCATCGAGAGGCGCAAGCTACTGGCGGCTTACGGTGCCGAGATCGTCCTCACTCCCGGAGCTTTAGGTATGAGGGGGGCGGTTGATAAGGCGCGCGAGTTGCTCGCGGACCATCCCGATTATTTCATGCCCCAGCAGTTTGAAAATCCGGCCAATCCCCAGGTTCACCGTGAGACCACAGCCAGGGAAATATGGGAGCAGATGCAGGGGAGGATCGACGCCTTTGTGGCCGGAGTAGGGACCGGCGGCACCATTACCGGCGTCGGCGAGGTTTTAAAAGAACGGTTGCCACGGGTGGAGATTATTGCCGTGGAGCCTGCGGCCTCGCCGGTCCTGTCCGGCGGCAGGCCCGGCCCCCACAAGATCCAGGGCATCGGCCCCGGTTTTGTGCCTAAGGTCTTAAACCGGGATATAATCGATAAAATAATTACCGTAAGCGACGAAGAAGCCGTGGAGGCGGCCCGGCGCCTGGCCAGGGAAGAGGGTATCCTGGCGGGCATCTCCTCAGGCGCCGCCGTTTTTGCCGCCCTGCAGGTTGCCGGGCGCCTGGGCCCCGGCAAGAGGGTAGTGACCGTCGCCCCTGATACCGGTGAAAGGTACTTGAGTACGGAACTCTTTGGGGGCTAAATTGGAGGCGATTTAATCGTGTCCTTTCTTACCCACTTGGAATGTCCCAAGTGCGGTGCTGCTTACGATCCCTCCCAGGTGGTAAACTTATGCGCCTGTGGTTCCCCCCTCTTAGCCAGATACGACCTGGAGCGCCTGGCCAGGGCGGTCACCAAAGAAGATTTGGTAGGTCGGCGGGCCGACCTCTGGCGGTACTGGGAGTTCCTGCCGCTGGAGCGCAAGGAAAATATAGTTTCTTTAGGCGAAGGCTTTACGCCCATCCTGAGGGCTCCTAATCTGGGGCGGGAGTTAAGGCTTAAGCACTTATATATTAAAGATGAAGGCCTGAACCCCACCGGTACCTTCAAGGCCAGGGGCGCGGCCGTAGGCGTATCCAAGGCCAAAGAACTCGGCATTAAAAAGATCGCCTTGCCTACGGCTGGCAACGCCGGCGGGGCGTGGTCTGCTTTTGGAGTCAAGGCAGGTATGGAAATGATTATCGCCATGCCCCAGGACGCCCCTGATTTAGCTAAAAAAGAGTGTATAGTAACCGGCGCTACTACCTATCTGGTTGAAGGCCTTATCTCCGACGCCGGGCAGATAATTGCCAGGGGGGTTAAAGAATACGGATGGTTTGAAGCCTCGACTTTAAAAGAGCCCTATCGCATCGAAGGTAAAAAGACCATGGGTTTAGAGATCGCCGAACAGTTTAACTGGGAACTTCCGGACGCCGTCCTCTATCCTACCGGGGGCGGCGTGGGTATAATAGGCATCTGGAAGGCCTTAAACGAACTGAAAGAAATCGGCTGGATTGAAGGTCCTATGCCGAAGCTGATCTCCGTTCAGGCAGAGGGCTGCGCTCCCATAGTCAAGGCTTTTGCCGAAGGCAAGAAAGAATCCGAGTTCTGGCACGGCGCCCGGACTATTGCCGGCGGCATCCGCGTGCCCAAAGCCCTGGGCGATTTCCTGGTGCTGGAAGCCGTCTACTCTACCAAAGGCACTGCCGTGAGCGTCAGTGACGCGGAAATTATGGAGGCTTTAAAGCTCGTCGCCCGTACCGAGGGCATGTTCATCTGTCCCGAGGGCGCGGCTACCGTGGCCGCGGCCAAGAAATTGCGCGACAGCGGGTTTCTGGGTGAAGATGAGCGGGTCGTCCTGCTCAACACCGGTTCCGGTTTAAAGTACCCCGAACTGGTCGAGATCAGGCTTCCTATTATCAAAGGCTTGCAAGGCGCCTGATGCCACAAAGAAAGGAGTTGATCGGCAGTATCCAGGCGCACCGCAAAACCCATTCTTATTTCCTTGCTTAGCCTGGTAGCAATTTTTGCCGGCATTTACTTTTTGGGAGGGAGGGCTGCGAGGATGCCGTTGAAGCCCTCAAGTCCGCCCGGCGAAAAGGCGCCGGTCCCGGCAAGCGGCTATTATATCGTGGCGGCCGTGGCCGATGTGCGGGCCGAACCTAATCCCGAGGCCGAGCTGGTCACCCAGGCGCTTTTAGGGGACGAGGTTAAAGTATTAAAGCAAGAAGGCGGCTGGCTGCGGGGCCAAGTGCCGGACGGCTATATAGGTTGGCTGAGAGCGCGCGACGTAGCGCCGGCGACCGTTCCCGCGGGCAAAGCCCTAGCGGCGGTTACTGTGCCCCGCGCCCGTTTCTATGAGGAACCCGACGCCACGGCTGCCGGTGGCGGCGAAGCCCTGCTGGGCACCGATTTGCCGCTACTTTCTCAAAAAGAAGGGTGGTACAAAGTTTGGCTCCCGACGGACCGGGGGGCGGCTTGGTTGCGTGCCGCCGACGCCGAACTCTGGCCCCAAGGCCGGCCCGCGGGCAAGCGCAGCGGCAGCGACGTGGTAAACGTCGCCAGGCGCTTAAGCGGGGCGCCTTACCTCTGGGGCGGCGTTAGCGTCTACGGCATCGATTGCTCGGGCTTAAGTTATATCTCCTATTTTTTAAACGGCGTGCAACTGCCCAGAGATGCCGACCAGCAGTTCATGGTTGGCGAGAAAGTAGAAAAGAACGCTTTACGACCCGGTGACCTGGTTTTCTTTAATACTGAAGGTACGGATCCCTTACCCACCCATGTCGGCATCTACGTGGGAGAAGGGCAGTTTATCAACGCCCGTTCGCGCCGGGGAGTGGTAATGAGCTGGCTGGATGAACCTCTATTTGTCAGGGGTTACCTTGGAGCCAGACGTTATCTGCCTTAAATTTCTTACTGTGGCAGTTTTCCTGAGGTTCCGAGACATTATAGGCTTCTTTGAGGACGACTATATCTACCCGCCGGTTGCGGACCATGTTGGCCTCACTGTCGTTGGGGGCTATAGGCCGGTACTGGCCGTAGCCGGTGGCGGAAAGGCACCTTGGATCCAATTTTACCCTCTTCTATTAAGAATTGGATGACATTGGTGGCCCGCAGGACGGAAAGCTCCCAGTTGGAACGAAAGGCCTCGCTCCTGACCGGCAGGTTATTCGTATGGTTCTCCACCCGCAAAAGATTGGGCAGGGGAGCCAGACCCCGGCCCAGGCGGCTCAGTATTTCTCTGGCTTGCGGGGTGAGATCGGCGGATCCCTTGGGGAAGAGTACCGTTTCGGCGATGCTAATTACCAGGCCCCTTTATTCCGGTTTTAAGGTGACCTGGTTGTTTAAGCCGGAAGAAGTTAAAAACTGGGCGAGTTCCTGCTGGATGTCTCCTTGAAAGCCGTTGCCTCCTCGCGATCGGAATAGGTGAGCAGCCAGCGCTCCAGGTTGTTATGACCTTCTTCCTGCACGCGTTTCCTGGGCACTAGCTTTCTTCTTTCCGCTTTTTCTTGTTTCGCCGGTTCTAAGAAGCTGATGAGAGCGCTGCGGACGGCAGTGGGGCTTTTGCCGGCCTGGAGGGCCAGCACGCCCTCCGTGATCATTTCCTGACTGAACTGTTCTTTGCGGGATTAAAGCCCAGGATTAAAGAACTGAAACTTTTTAAAAGGAAGGGATATAAATTTGACCAACAATGCCCCCATATTGGTTGTGGATGATGAGAAAGACGTCAGGGAAATCGTGACTCTTTACCTAAGAAAGGAAGGTTTCCAGGTAGAAACTGCCGCAGATGGCGAAGAGGCGTTGATTAAGGTAAAGGAAACCCGGCCCCAACTCATTGTGCTAGACTTAATGCTGCCAAAAAAGGATGGCTGGGAGGTCTGCCGCGAGATCCGCAAAGAACTCGCAACACCAATTATCATGTTAACCGCCAGAAGCGAGGAATTGGATCGCATCTTGGGGTTGGAACTGGGCGCCGACGACTATGTGAGCAAACCCTTCAGCCCCAAGGAGCTGATGGCCCGCATCAAGGCCGTGCTGCGGCGGACGGGGGGCACCGGAAATAGGAGTAAAACAGGCGAAGTAATTAATTACCCTGGCTTAACTATTGATTATCGATCCCGCCGGGTAAAAGTTGAGTCCCGCGACATAGACCTGGCGCCGAAAGAATTTGAGCTGCTTTGGTTTCTAGCCCGCCATCCCAGGCAGTTGTTTACCCGGGAACAACTGCTGGAAAATATCTGGGGATATGACTATTTGGGGGATACGCGCACTGTTGATACCCACATTCGCCGTTTGCGGGAAAAACTGGGGCAGCCAGCCGGCCGTTATTTGGTGACCGTCTGGGGTGTTGGCTATAAATTTGAGGTGGCTACATAAATGGGCCGGTCTCTTTTTCATAAGTTGCTGGCCTCTTACTTAATAATTATCCTGGTAACCTTGGGTACAGTGGGGGTATTGCTGAGCAAGCTTTTTTCTGACTATTATTTTGCTTTCAAGGAGAAGGAGTTAGTTGCCAGGGGTAAAGAAATTAGCAGGATAATTTCGCTGGGCATAAGCAAGGGGGATTGGGAATCGTCCTTTGACGTGCTCTTGCAGGCTGCGGACCGTTCCCTTAATGCCAGGATATTGGCCATTGACCGCAATGGACGAGTAATAGCCAACACTATAGGAGGGCGGATGCTGCGGGGGATGATTTTAGATCCCAGCGAGACTGTCCAGGTCCTGCAGGGCAAAACAATTAGCCGGCGGGGATTCAGCCCCCGTTTTAACCAAATAATGGTGTCGGCAGCCGTACCTATACAAGTCGGTAGCGAGATAGTGGGCGCCTTACTATTATATACTCCCGTAGCCGATCTAACTCCAGCAGTAGATATGGTTGAAAAACTGATCCTGTACGCTGCCGGCGGCGCCGTTTTCCTGGCTATGCTTATCGGTTATTATCTTTCCAAGTCAATTTCCCGTCCCTTACGCCATATGAGCCAGATTACGCGCGAAATGGCCCGGGGTAATTTCAAGCAGCGGGTGGTGACCGCTTCGCAGGATGAAGTCGGGGAATTGGCGCGTAACTTTAACGAACTGGCTATAGCTTTAGAGGATACTATCAACACCTTAAAACAAGAGAAGCAAAAAATGGCAAATATCCTTGCTAATATGGCCGAAGGAGTTCTAGCGGTCGATAGCCAAGGGCGGTTGTTGCTGGCCAATGCGCGGGCGGCTAAAACTCTGGCGCTTCCAGATGGGGATTTTTTAGGCCGCTCCTTAACTGAACTCATACCGCATCCTGAGCTGAAAGAATTTTTTCAAACCATCCTCCAGGAAAGACAGAGCATGACCGCAGAATTCCGATTGAATAGCGGGCAATTCTTTCTGGCCCACGTGTCACCCTTAAAAGAAAAAGAAGAAATCTATGGGGCTGTAATTGTATTACAGGACATAAGTGAATTACGCCAACTCGAAGAACTGCGGCGCGACTTTGTGGCCAATGTTTCCCATGAATTGAAGACGCCGTTGACCTCCATTCAAGGTTTTGTGGAAGCATTAATGGACGGACTCATTAATGACCCTGCTACGGAGGCCAGGTACCTGAAAGTAATCCACCAGGAAACCTTGCGCTTAAACAGGCTCGTCCAGGATCTTTTAGACCTGGCGCTTATGGAAGCCAAAAAAATTGAATGGGAGATGAGGCCTCTAAAACTGGCGGAAATTTGTACCCAAGTTTTACAAAAGTTAACTCCCCAGATCCAAGCTAAAGATTTAAAGGTTAGCCTTGATGTGCCTGCTTATTTACCTCCTGTTTTAGGCAACAACGACAGGATAGAACAGGTCCTAATTAATCTTTTATCCAATGCCGTCCAATTTACGCCGGCAGGAGGGAGGATAAATATTAAAGCCCTTAATAAAGGGGATATGATTGAAGTGCAAGTTCAAGATGACGGCCAGGGTATCCCGCCCGAGGATTTGCCATATATTTGGGAGAGATTTCATAAGGTCGATAAATCACGGACACGGGGCCAAGGCGGCACCGGCCTGGGTCTGGCCATCGTCAAGCATATCGTAGAGGCTCACGGAGGCAGGGTAGGCGTAAAAAGCAAAGTAGGAGAGGGCTCGATTTTCTCTTTTTCGCTGCCGGTATATCAGGCTTAGTAGCCCCTCAGCATTTCAAGCCCTCTGTTTCGGGCGATATGCAAAGTTCGGTTTTTCTTCACATTTTAGCCATAATTCCATAAAAAATGCTGGTTACAATAAAAAGCAGATAAGGGTGGTTCACCGGTTCCGGCTGGACGCACCCGGATTATGAAAGAAGAGGAGGTGACCCATGGTGAAAAAGAAGCTCTTGTTGCTGACCCTGACCCTGGTATTGGTCCTGGGTGCCGTACATGTAGCCTGGGCGGCGCCGTGGGGTTTTGGCCGCTTTGGCGGGGTTAATGGAACCAGTCCCGTACAGGAACTGGGCCTTACCGACCAGCAGGTGACCCAGATCCAGGACCTGCAGCAGAAAATGTACGAGAAGACCCGTGACCTGCGGATCAAGCTCATGGACGCCATGTTTTCCTTAAGGCAGCTCAGGTGGCAGAAGGACCCGGATCAGGCCGCCATCGACGCCAAAATTAAGGAGATCAACGACCTGCGCGCCCAGCTTCAGCAAGCTACCCAGGAGTTCCGCCAGCAGATGGATTCTGTCCTGACCCCTGAGCAGAAGAGCAAGATCGAATCCCGGCGCGGATTCGGTGGCCCGCGCGGCGGTAAAGGCATGAGAGGCTTTGGAGGCCCATGCTTCGGTTTCTCGCCCTCTGCCGCCCAGACCCAGTCTCTGTAAGAAAGTGTACAGTAGTTGATGGGCAAGCGAGGGAGGGAAAACTTCCCTCGCTTTTTAATGAAGACTGAGCGATTCGTTAAAAGCAGTTGGCAGAATCAGCTGTTTGCCCCTGCTTTTCGCTCCAGCCTGCTTTAGGTCCCGTTTGCGTATGTTTGCCTTACGGGCCAAAGAAAGGCTACATTTGCCCGGGCAGGCTATTCGCAGTGGTTAAGATTCCTGCTCTGGTGCCGGCGTTTGAGGGATTGTCTCCGGACCAGACCTAAGCTTTTGATATAACTTTAGCTTGTGCTTCCGCTCGTCAATAAATTGGAGGACATCCTGTCGCGGGATGGCGGCTTTAACCCGTAGGTAAGCCAGCATTCCCCGTATGATCCGGATCATCACCTGGCCTTTACAGGTTCCATGCTGCCCTCTCCAGCAGGGATATACTCTGCTGGCATAGTTGCAATACTCCAATAGTTCTGCGCAACAGAAGATTCGCTGCTGCAACCTCCCGAATTATCGCGTTTTCAAGATTCTACCCGGAACATCCGGGGGGTAGGAATTTCTCGGATTTTTATTAATACCATAGCTGATTGATAGCCGCCATTCATCCCCTGGTTGAAACTGGGGGCATTCTGGCGGGGTTTTTGTAAATTAGCTTATAACTGGCCAAGCAGTTGATCGACCAGAGGTTAGCAGCGTATATGCGCGCGACGGGGTTATTCAGGTTGAGAGGGGCGACTAGTTGCTCTGTAGATCAGAATAAAGAGCAGGGGGATGAGAGAGTTGCCTTTAACTAAATTGAGAATCAACCGCGGGTGGCTCATCCTGCTGTGCCTGAGCCTGGTTCTAGTCCTCGGCGGCGTTTTTTTCTTTATGCGGTCCAAGGATTCTAAGGCCGCCGCCCAGACGAATAATTTTAGTATTGTGGCCGTAAGGCGAGGTCCAATTGTGGTAAACGCTTCAGGCACGGGGACGGTCCGCGCTGCTGCCCGGGAGGAAGTTAGGAGCCAGGCTGCCGGCGAATTATCTCGTCTTTATGTGGCCAAGGGAGACAAGGTCAAGGCCGGCCAGGTGGTGGCCGAGCTTGATAACGAGAATCTTTTGCTCAGCATGGAGCGCAATCGGCTGGAGTTGGATCGTCGCCGGCAGGAGTTAAAGCAGCTGCTGGAAGATAAACAAGGTTTAGAAATAAGAGCGCCTGTAGGGGGCCGTCTGACCGGTTTCGACCTGCGCCGGGGCCAGTACCTGGGCAACAACGCCCTCCTCGGCACTATCGTTGACAACCAGGCCTTCGAGCTGGTAGTGGGGTTAAATAAAGCCCAGCTCCCCTATGTCAAGGAGGGTGACGAGGTAGAAGTTTTTCTGCCCGACTATTTAAACAGCGTTAAGGGGACGATTAAAAAGATCGACCGCGCCGGCCGCGGCACGGGCGCGGGCCTGCGTTACGACGTTACCGTTGGCCTTTCCAATCCCGGGGCCCTGACCGAAGGCCTGCGGGCCACGATTACTTTTGCCGCCCCCGGAGGCACGCAGACGGCAGCCTGGGAGGGCACCTTGACCCGGCCTAAGGGCGTGGAGGTGAGGGCCGGAGTCGGCGGGGAGGTCGAGGAAGTTTTGGTAGAAAATAACTCTATGGTGGAGGCAGGGCAGGTTCTCGCGCGGATTAAGAGTGAGGACCTCGACAACCAGATAGTTAATAAGGAGTTACAGATCCGCCAGCTGGAGTTAGATATAGCCTCGCAACAGAAACAGCTCGCCGATACTGCCGTGAAAGCCCCTATTGACGGTACGGTGATCGATGACCCCCTTAAATTGGGCGAAGAGGTGAAAGTCGGCACTCTGATCTGCACCATTGCCGACTTTAGTCAAATGGAAGTGGTGGTCCCAATAGACGAGCTCGACATCCCCATGGTCAAGATCGGGCAAGAGGCGGATATTAGGGCTGAGGCCTTACAGGGTAAGATTTTTCAAGGCGAAGTGGTTGAGATCGCCGAGGAAGGTAAATCACAGGGCGGGGTGACTACCTACGACGTCACCTTGCGTATTGCCAGCCCGGAGGGCTTAAAGGCAGGCATGACGGTAAATGTGGACATCAAAGTGGCGGCTAAAAATGATGCCCTGCTCCTACCTGTTGAGGCCGTCCAGTCGCAGGGAGGGCGCTGGTTCGTCTTTCTTCCCCCAGATACCAGCGAACAAGGCGGCCGGAATAAGACGGGACAGCTGCGGAGGCAGGAAATCAAAGTCGGATTACATAACGAACGCGATATTGAGGTATTAGAAGGCTTAAAGGAAGGCGACCGGGTAGTGATTCCGCGGTTAGCAGGACAGTCAACTTCGAGTTTCAGGCCGCCGGGCGCCGGATTTGGCGGGATGGGTATCCCGGGCAGTTACATACCAGGGACGCGTCCTACCCAAAGGCGCTAGAAGGGGTGGGAGCATGGTTACCCTGGAAAATATCACCAAGGTCTATCGCACCGGTTCCCTGGAGGTCCACGCCCTGAGAGGGGTTTCCTTGCAGATCGCGGCTGGCGAGATGGTGGCCATCATGGGGCCTTCGGGCTCCGGTAAATCCACCCTCATGCATATCCTGGGCTGCCTCGATGTCCCCACCTCGGGGAAGTATTTTTTGGAAGGCCGGGAAGTGAGCCGTTTGAGCGAAGATGAGTTGGCAGCCATCCGCAACCGGCATATAGGTTTCGTGTTCCAGGGCTTTAATTTGCTGCCCAATCTTACGGCTGTGGAAAACGTGGAGCTGCCGCTCATCTACCGCGGCCTCCCGACAGCCGAAAGGAGGCGGCGTGCCGTAGCCGCCCTGGAAGAAGTCGGGTTGGCCGACCGTCTCCACCACCGCCCTTCGGAGCTTTCCGGTGGTCAGCAGCAGCGCGTGGCCATAGCCCGCGCCCTGGTAGGCGAGCCCCTAATGATCCTTGCCGATGAGCCAACGGGAAACCTGGATTCCAGGGCCGGCGAAGAGGTCTTAAAGATTTTCGACGAGCTGAATGCTCGCGGCAAAACCATCATCCTCGTCACTCACGACCCCAATATAGGAAGCCGGGCCAGACGCTTAATTAAAATTCAGGACGGGATCCTGGTCGAAGATCGGGGGGCTAATATCCAGTGAACTTATACCAGATCATCCGCCTGGCGGCAGCAGGCATTATGGGCAATAAACTGAGGTCTTTTTTAACCATGCTGGGCGTAATCATCGGGGTAGGGTCCGTGATCATTTTAACGGCCATGGGCGGGGGTACCACAAAACAGGTAACCCAGCGTATCCAGCAAATGGGTTCCAATATGATTACCGTTATTATTCGGGGGCGCGGAGCCGATACCGGCCTTACTCTTGCCGAAGCCCTTGCTTTTAAGGAAATACCTGGTGTGAGCGGGGTGGCCCCTGTTGTCAGCGGTAACGTTAAAGCTAAGGCAGGAACTCGAAATTACGACACCGCGGTCGAAGGGACTACCGAAGATTACCTGGCGGTGCGCAATTTCAACTTGAATGCTGGGCGCTTTCTTTCTTCCCTCGACCGCCAGTACCGCCAGCAGGTGGCAGTGCTCGGCAGCGAGGTAGTAAACCAACTTTTCCCTTTTACCAACCCTGTAGGTCAGCAGGTACAGGTCAACGGTCTTAACTTTACCGTGGTGGGCGTCCTGGCCCCCAAAGGCGGCTCCGAAGACGACCGCATTATTATCCCGATTACTACCGCCCAGCGCCTGCTGCGCAATACCAGACTGCGCAACATTTACCTTCAGGCCGCCTCGCCGGATCAAGTGAATGGGGTCATCGCCAGGCTGGAGCCCCTTCTGTCCAGGAGATTTAAAGGGGATACCGATGCCTACCGTATTTTTAACCAGACCGCCATGCTGGAAACGGTGAGCCAGGTAAGCAGCACTTTAAGCCTGATGCTCGGCGGCATTGCGGGTATCTCCCTTTTGGTGGGAGGCATCGGTATTATGAACATTATGCTGGTTTCGGTGACGGAACGCACCAGGGAGATCGGCATCCGCAAAGCTATCGGTGCCCGCAGGCGCGACATCCTAGGCCAGTTTCTTATCGAGGCTATGGTTTTGAGTGGGATGGGCGGTATAATAGGCATAATATCCGGCATAGCAGGGGCCTTTATTTTGCAAAAACTGGCGGGCATAAGTATTGCCCTATCGCCTGCGGTGATAGTTATAGCGTGGGGCTTTGCCCTGCTGGTGGGTGTCTTCTTCGGCTTCTATCCGGCCAACCGGGCGGCCGCTTTACAGCCTATAGAGGCCCTGAGGGCGGAGTGATAGAAGTGTGCCGGCGGCCGACTGCTCGTAACGCCTCCGTGCTTTAGATCCGATAAGAATTAAAGCAGTACAAAGGTAATGCCCCGGTTCCCTCTTTCAAGATCGGGGCTCTTCTTTAAGTCGGGGCAGGCGTCGAGGATATCTCTTGTCGTCTGGTCGAAGATACTCCACTCTTCGCCGCATACATACGCCGCGATTTGACCCTCTTTCTTCATGCGGGCCAGTGATTGGCGTACGGCTTCCCGTATCCTGCCTCCCACACCCGACGAGCCGTAACCGTGAATAAGCATGACCACCGCCATGCCGTCCTCTCTTGCCCTTAGCAGTTCAATAAAAAGCCTTTTTTGGGCTTCCGTTACCGTAGGCATTCCCAGTTCGAGGTTAATGGTGCGCCATTCTTTTGCCACTCGAGTTCCACCCTTGTTTTTCCGGTACCGGGGCAGTTAAAGCACCCGCTGAGCTAAATATACCATATCCCGGGTCTAATGTGCAGGGTTGCCATTGACGCCGCCGTGAAACTTTTGTCCCGTGTATGGCGTCTAAGTGCAGACTTCTTCGCCCGAAAGCCTTCGGCACCACATCCCCTGCAGGGCGACAACCGGCTCGCCCTGGACAAGTATACCGCAGTTGGCTGAACCCGACAGGGAACTTTACGGAAATCAGAACGTCTATATATAGTAACCACCTGATTCCAAAAGGGGAAAAGTACCTTGTGGGAGGGATCGCATGCGGAAGATAATTTTCCTAACGGCACTGGTGTTCCCGGTTCTATTTTTGTTGCCCCGGCCGGCCGCAGGGGGGATGGATGATGCTTTACGCATCGTTGTTAACGACGATTTTCTGGCTGCAGATGTGCCCCCGCTAATAGTGAGCGGCCATACCCTGGTCCCGGCAAGACCTCTGGCCGAAAAGCTGGGTGCCACCGTTCAGTGGGAAGCAGCTAGTCAGACGATTACCATAAAAAAGGGCGATGATACCGTTCGATTAACCATTGGCAGACTTGTAGCTACGCATAACGGCATAAGCCGGCAACTCCCTGTAGCTCCGAAACTGGTGCGGGGCCGCGCTATGGTGCCCTTGCGCTTTACAGCTACCGCCCTGGGTCAGCAAGTAAGGTTTAATTACTGGCATACGACTCCTATGATCTGGGTAACATCTTCCCCCCTTCTGGGAGAGAAGGATACGGCGGTCACCCCGGACTTTATAGAAGTGGATGCCGGCGAGGGCCCGCCTTATTATCAGCTAAAGCATGAAGGTCAAACCGCTAGAGGAATCAAATTGGGGGATAGCGCAACTCGAGTTAAGGAGCTTTACGGGCCACCCTTCAGGGAAGAAACGGTACGCGAGGGGCAGGTTTTACTTATATATTTCGGCGAGTATCTCCCCCATTCTGGTGCCGTTAGATCCTTAACCTTTACCTGTCGGGACGGCCGGGTGGTGGCAGTGACGATACAACACTAGCCCCTTTCCGGGAACCTGTATCGTGAAAAATTTTCGGTGCTTGATTTGCCCTTATAAACTGGGGCGCCGGTTTTCCCCTTTAGCTTGTCATCAGCCCTAAAGCTCCTGGCCAGGGCCCCGGTGCCGGTAGGTGATCATACATAAACTTGTTCAGGCTAATTAAAACTATGAGCAGGAAGTTCAAAATCGCTCCTGTTCCGGTGCGGGCCAGGTATGCGGGGCGCCGGCGGGTGGAGGGAAAAAGGGCCGCAGATGGTACAACTAGAACTCACTAACCTGGACAAGATCTTTTGGCCGGAAGGACTGACCAAGTTTGATCTTGTTAAATATTATGTAGAAATATCTCCCGTCCTCTTGCCCCACCTAAAAGATCGCCCTCTGGTTCTGAAGCGCTACCCGGACGGCATTACAGGGGAGGCCTTTTACCAGAAAGAGTGTCCTGCCTATGCCCCGGATTGGGTGGCAACCTTGCCTGTCTATCACCCTGACAGCGATAAGACCATCAATTATGTTCTCTGTAACAACGAGGAGACTCTAGCCTGGCTGGCCAACCAGGGATGTATCGAAGTCCATGCCTGGCTCTCCCGGGCCGCTCACCTGGAATGTCCCGATATCGCCGTCATGGACCTTGACCCCGCGGAGGGGGCAACCTTTGAAGATGCTTTAGAAATCGCCCTCCTCGTCAACCAGGCTTTAAAGCAATTCCGCCTTAATGGCTACCCTAAAACTTCGGGCGCCGCCGGCCTGCATATTTTTATCCCCCTTTCCCCGCGCTGGACTTTCCAGGAGGTAGCAGCTGCCATGGGTTACCTGGCTCGATTGATCGCCGGGGCGTATCCGCAAAAAGCTACCACCGAACACCTTATCCAGAAGCGCCGGGGTAAAGTTTACCTGGATTACTTGCAAAATGTACGGGGGCGGTCTATGGCCTTCCCCTATAGCCTGCGGCCTTTACCCGGGGCTCCGGTTTCCACTCCCTTGACCTGGGAAGAAGTGGCGAAAGGAAAGATTAGCCCCAGGGATTTTAACATCCATACTATCCGGGCGCGCCTGGAGAGGTACGGCGATCTTTACCGGGGCCTCCTGGAGCACCCCAATAATTTGGAACCGCTGTTAGAGCTGGCCGAAGTCTAATTTCATAGTGTAAAGTTACTGTAGGGGTTAGAGGGAGGAATTGGGGGCAGAGAAAAGGGACCTCGCCGTCCTGTCGACCGGGACGAGCAGCTATGGAGATAGCCACTCGGGAGAGGTGAGGTCTCATGAATATTGTACAAAACATTGTTGGCAAGTTCCAGCGGGTAGCGGAGATGATTTTAGATGTGCTGGAACAGAGGATGGATTTTATTAGTTTTGAGGAGCGGCTACGGGAAGAACTTAACGAGTTGGGGCGGGAGATAATTAGAGAGGTGCTGGAGGCGTGTGACGCCTATCTGCGGGAGCGCCGGGAAGAGAGGGAAGGCTGGGAGATAGAGAGGCGGCATCAGCGGAAGAACATTCTTACGCAGTTTGGGCAGGTGACATACGAGCGGACGTATTACCGGCACAAGGAGAGCGGGGAGTATGCGTATTTGGTAGACCGTGCTGCTGGATACGGTCCGCATGCGCGGGTGGATACCGTGTTGAAGGCGGAAGTTATAGACCTGGGCACCGAGCTTTCGTACAGGAAGAGTGGGCAAGAGCCTTCGCAGGTTGCGCGGGAAGCGGTAGTTAGTGGGACGGCGGTAATGAATGCAATTCGCAGCTTTGACGTAGAAGCGGAGAAAGGTAGGCTGCTGAGTTCGGCGACGGAGAAGCGGCGGGTGGCAGTATTGTATGTGGAGGCGGACGAGGACCACGTACCTGGTCAGGGGGGTGGGGTACACTTACCGCGGCTGGTATATGTCCACGAAGGGAAGGAGCAGGTAGGGAAGAAACGCAATAAGCTGAAGGGGTTGCATTATATTGCTGGGGTTTGGAATGACGTTGAGGAGTTATGGCTTAGGGTCTGGGACTACATAGATAGTCGTTATGATACAGACCATATTGAACGCATTTTCATTTGCGGAGACGGAGACCAGTGGATAAAGAAAGGTCTAAGCATAATACCGCGAAGCGTCTTTGTGTTAGACCGTTTTCATTTGGACAAGTATCTGGTAGCGGCTGTAGGACGCAATACTGGGGCCTATCGCAAGGTATGGGCTGAACTGAGGGAAGGGAATAAGGCCGGGGTGGAAGCAGTGCTTAAGAAAGCTGGGGAGCAAGCGAGTACGCCGAGCCAGAAGAAGGCGGTAAGGGAGTGCTGGCGATATATCCAGCGTAACTGGGAGGGGATAATGGCATATCGCAGGTACCCTGAGGCGAATATAGGGGTTAGTGCTGAAGGGCATGTAAGTCATATCCTGGCAGCGCGCTTATCGTCCCGGCCTTCAGCCTGGAGCCGGCAGGGTGTAGACCTGATGGCGCGCCTACGGGCGCTTAAAGCGAATGGACAAGATGTGAGAGGGCGTTATATTGCCCAGAAGAAACAGCAGCTCAAACCCTTAAAGGTCGAGTTATCAGTCGTTGTGCAGGAGAGGCAGAGGATGATACAGGTGTCGAGGGAGGTATTCAATAACCTCCCGGTGCTTGGCGGACCCAAAACACAGCTCAGGCTGATCCTACCTTGTCCCGGCTGGTGGGGTCTAATCCAGCTCCCCGCGTCCTACAGTGGCTTGACGCGGTCGTCTAATTTTTAGTCCCTTGCTCAGCCGGCAACCTTCAGATAAAATAAAGAAAAAACTACCAGGAAAAAAATCAGTACCAGGGAACGGAGGTGCAAGAAAATGAGTGCAATTTTGGGTGAACTGGCGGCAGGCCGGGAACGGTACACTTATGAAGATTATTGTCGTCTCCCGGAGGGAGCACCCTATCAGCTTATCGGGGGGAAACTGGTAATGACGCCTTCGCCCACACCCTATCACCAGATGGTATCCATGAAGTTGGAATTAAAAATGGCGGGCTTTGTCCTTGAAAAGGGTTTGGGCATTGTCTTGTATGCTCCTGTGGATGTATACCTGGATGAAACGGAAACCTACCAGCCGGATATAATTTTTATTTCCAACGAAAGGCTTGCCATTATAGAAGAGAAACGCATCAAGGGCGCCCCGGACCTGGTAGTGGAGATTCTCTCTCCTAGTACGGGTTATTACGACCTGCGAAGCAAATATAAGGTTTACGAAAAAAAGGGTGTCAGGGAATACTGGATTGTTGATCCCCAGAATAAATCGGTGCAGGTTTTTTGTTGGCGAGAAGGGAAATTTGTCCTGGACCAGGAAGCCGAGCAGCAGGGGACGGTAAAGTCGCGGGTGATAACCGGCTTTGAAGTCCAGGTAGAAAGTATATTCTAAAATTTATCCTCAGTACAGCCTTTCTATACCGGCCTGCGGGCCGGATTTTTTATTTTAAGCACACTGCTGTAAGAGATGGAGCTAACCTATGCCGGCGTATTGCCTGCCCAGCGGGGGGAGATACTACAGCCAAAGCCCGGTGTTCAGGGAATGGTGGTGTAAAGGGTGGCCCGGGATATTACTGGAAAACCTCGAGGTGAGAGCCTTGCGTCCTCTTTGGAAAGGCGCCATCAGCTTTGGACTGGTTAATGTGCCGGTAAAACTTTATAAGGCAACCGAAGGTAGCGATCTCAAATACAACTACCTTCACGCCAAGTGCAAGACGCCCATCCAGTACCGCAAGTATTGCCCTTACTGCCAGGTAGAGGTTCCTTTGGAGGAGATCGTCCGCGGGTATGAATACGAAAAAGGCAAGTACGTGATTTTGCGGGAGGAAGACCTGGAAGGGATTCCCCGCGAGGCGGCCCGGAGCATTAACATTCTCGATTTTGTCGACCTGGCTGAGATCGATCCCATTTATTTTGACCGGGCCTACTACCTGGTCCCGGCCGATACGGGGCAGAAGGCTTATGTCCTGCTGCGGCAGGCCATGGAGGCAACGGGAAAAATTGCCATTGCCAGAGTAAGTTTAAGGACCAGGGAATCTCTGGCGGCGCTGAGGACCTCCGGCAAGGCGCTGGTGCTGAACACCATGTTTTACCCTCGGGAAGTCAGGCCGGCAGAGCAATTACCGGAATTGAATTTTGAGGTCAAGCTCCACGAAAATGAGATCAAAATGGCCGTTACCCTGATTAACAACCTGGCGTCCCGGTTTGAGCCGGAAAAATACACCGACGAGTACCGGAAGGCGCTCCTGGAGATTATTGAGGCCAGAATCGCCGCCGAAGAGGTGGCGGTGCCGGCCCGGCCCGCAGGGGATAAAGTAGTGGACTTAATGGAGGCCTTAAGGGCCAGCATCGAACTGGCCAAACAAGAAAAAACTTTAAACCCTGCCGGGGAAGAAGTAAAGAAACCCCGCCGCCGGCGTAAGACATCATGAGGGAAGAGTACGGCGGCCGGCTCCCGGTATTTAAAATTAAGCCCATGCTGGCCGTAACCGGCCGCCCCTTCGATTCTCCCGACTTCATTTATGAGGCAAAATGGGACGGCTACCGCTGCCTGGCTTATCTGGATAGGAAAACCATCCTCCAGTCCAGAAACCTCCTGGATATTTCTCCGGCCTTCCCCGAGCTGGCCGATCTGCACCAGGGGGTCGGGATGCAGCCGGCGGTCTTGGACGGTGAGATAATCATCCCCGGAGAGGGGGGCCGTCCCTCTTTCAGCCGCCTTCAGGCCCGGGGGAGACTGACCGACCCGCTTAAAATCAGGCAGGCTGCCGGGCAGGAGCCGGCCGTTTTTGTCGCCTTTGATCTCCTTTATTGCCGGGGCGAAAACATCATGCCACAACCTCTGCACTTGCGTAAAAGTTTGCTTCAGGAAGCTGTACGGCCAAGGGACAACCTAGTCGTATCCACCTTCATTGAAACCCATGGTACCGGCTTCTTCGCCGCCTGCGTCCGGGAGGGCCTGGAAGGAGTCATGGCCAAGGACAAAAACAGCCCCTACCTTCCCGGCAAGCGCTCTCCTTACTGGCGTAAATTTCGGCATGCCCGCCAGGGGGAATTTATCATTGTGGGGTACGAGCCCGGGGCTGGCAGTCGATCTTTAGGCGCCCTCATCTTGGGCGCCTACCGGCAGGGGCGTCTGGTGTACCGCGGGAAGGTGGGTACCGGCTTTGGTCGGGAGGAAGAGGAGAGGTTGCTGGCGGAACTGAAAAGACTTAGGCCCGTACCGCCGCCTTTCGGGGAACCTGTGGCGGGCGTGACCCGGCCGCGCTGGGTGGAACCGCGGCTGGTTTGTGAAGTGGAGTACCTGGAGGAAACCCCCGACGGCCGCCTGCGTCACCCCAGTTACCGGGGGCTGCGTTGGGATAAGGAGGCTGGAGAATGATTAAAAAAGCCTAATAAATGGCCGGTATTGGTGCAGAATAATTACCGTGACAACGAATACCGGATTAAAACAGCATTCCTGTAATGAATTAAGGTTGGTGTTGCCAATAAAAAAGCCTCCTGGTAAAAACATAATAGACCCAAACCAACCAGGAGGCGAGAAACCAAATG
>JASUSV010000028.1 GCA_030445865.1 Clostridia bacterium | reverse complement strand
GCGGTAGGTACAAGCCATGCGGGCCATTTTCTCTAGCTTGCCTTTGTTGGGCGGCAGGAGTTTTATTTTGAGGGTTACCGTCTGCATTCAACAACTCCTTCGGTTTGCTTAATTTATAGCACAACCGGGGGAGCATTTCAAGCCGCCATTCATCCCCGGTTGAAACCGGGGCATTCTGGCGGGGTTTTTGTAAAGTGGCTCTAGAAGCCACCAAACTGTTTCGTGATTAATGATATCCTTTCTAGCCGGGGAACACAACTGGGTAGCTTCCAAGGAAGTCCGGTAGCTAAGGGTGCTAACTTATGGTTAGCTCCGCAAACTCCACCCCTCCCAACCCTCTCCCCAGAAGATAGCCTCACCTTGAAAGCTGGGCCAGCAGAAAGGCGGTTTTGGCGTTATCCTCGAGCACGTCGGCCAGGTAAAAGGCGCCGTGGCAATCCTGCCCTACGGTTATATAACCGTGCCGCAACAAGACGGCCGCTTTAACCCCCGGCTCTTCGAAGGCGGTCCCCACCATGCCGGCCAGCTCCTGTGAACCGGGCGGGGCGTAACCTACTACCGGGACTTTAACCAGGCTCAATTCGGCCGCAACGGTCACCAGCGGCAATTCGCCTTTGGCCAGCACATAGGCGGTGGTATAGGGAGAGTGGCCGTGCAGTACGGCATTTACCTCTGGCCGACGGCGGTAGATGGCCAGGTGGAAAAAGAGCTCCTTGGAAGGCTTCCCTTCGCCTTCAAGCACATTTCCCTCCAGGTCTACCAGCAAAAAATCTTCCGGGTGCACGTCGCCAAAGGATTTGCCCGTACGCTTAATAAGCACTTGCTCCGGGCGGCCGGGCAACCTTGCACTTAAATTGCCGCTTGTAGCCGAAGTCAGGCCGCGGTTAAATATTTTCTGGCATACGGTGACCATTTCCAGGCGCAGATCTGCGAGAAGCTTGGCGTTATCCACCTGCAAAACTCCTTTTTGGATTCTTAAGATTTTGGACCCTGCAAAAAAGAGGGCGCTAGAATGCCCTCTTTCTACTTGCTAGTGGACCCGGGTGAAGTGGCGAAGAACACCGGTCGGGTCGTTTGTTATTAGCAACTAGCCGCTCGCCCCAGCTCGAAGGCGCGCTTGTTTACCTCCAGCCACCGAGGCGGTACGGCCTGGGTTATGGCCGCCTCCCAGTCGGCAGGCGCAAACGGCAGATAGCGGGAGAGGACTCCCAGCAACACGAGGTTTAAAGCCTTAACGCTGCCGGCAGCCCCGGCCAGTTCCAGCCCCGGCACCACCTTAATTTCCCCTGCCAGGCCGCGCATTTCTTCCAGTAGACCCTGGGGGTAGTCGGCGGCACCGGTTAGTACCGGGAGCGGGGGGATCTCCTGGGTGTTGACGATCATTACTCCCTCCGGCCGCAGGTAAGACAACCACCGCCGCGCCTCCAGGATTTCCGCCGCCACAATATAATCGGCCGCGCCGGGGTCGATTACCGGCGCGTAAACCCGGGGGCCGAAGCGCACCTGGGTCACCACGCTGCCGCCCCGCTGAGCCATACCGTGGATGTCGGAAACTTTGACTTGGCCGCCGTACAAAGCCGCGGCCAGAGAAAGGACGCGGCCGGCGAGTATCGTTCCCTGCCCACCCACGCCCACGAGAAGGATGGAAGTCACTTTATTCATACACCACACCTGCCTCGGAGATAGCTTGGGAAGGACAAACCGAGGCGCAGAGGCCGCAGCCGTTGCACTGCAGAGCGTCGATGCAGGCCTGCCCCTCGACGAAAGAGAGGGCCGGGCAGCCCAGCTCCAGGCATTTCCGGCAACCCAGGCAAGAGCCCTCGTCTACCTTGCAAACAGCCCCTTTTTCTTCTTTTTTCAGCAAAGCGCAGGAACGGCGGGCGATGATTACTGAAGGCTCGGCAGTGTCCACTTCCTCCTTCACGGTCGCTTCTACCTCATCCAGATCATATGGATCGACAACACGCACCCTGGAGACGCCCAGGCCGCGCACAAGCTGCTCCAGATCCACCTTAAAAGTCGGATCGCCGGCAGCCGTATAGCCTGTACCGGGGTGGTGCTGGTGGCCGGTCATGGCCGTGGTACCGTTATCCAGGATGATCAGGGTGCCGCTGCCGCGGTTATAGACCCAGTCTAAAAGACCGGTCATGCCGGAGTGCAGGAAGGTGGAATCGCCGATAACGGCTACCAGCCTCCGGGCGAAATCCCGGCCCCGCGCTTTTTCCATCCCCAGGGCCATGCCCACGCTGGCCCCCATGCAGATGCAGGTATCCATAGAAGAAAGGGGCGGGGAAGCGCCAAGAGTATAGCAGCCGATGTCGCCGGTCACCACCAGATTGAGCTTTTTTAAGGTATAGAATACCCCCCGGTGTGGGCAGCCAGGACACATCACCGGCGGCCGGGCAGGCAGGTCGAGCGCCGCCGCCACCTGGCTCAAAGCCTGGTCCCGCACCGTCCAGTTTGCGGCCAGGTCGGGAACCAGCAAAGCCGCCCGCCGCCCCACGGTACCGGCCACCAAGGCCGGGCTGAGCTCGCCTACGCGGGGGATGATTTCCTTGCCGATCACCGAAAGTCCCAGCAGCCGTACCTGCTCTTCAAGGAAAGGCTCCAATTCTTCCACGACGAAACAGGTGCCGACGCCGCCTGCGAATTCCCGCACCAACTTCTCCGGCAGCGGATAGGTCAAACCCAGCTTCAAAACCGAAACGCCCGGCAGGGCCTCTTTGACATACTGGTAGGCTATGCCGGCGGTGATCACTCCCACCCGCCGGTCGGCCCATTCAACCCTGTTGACGGGCGCCGTTTCGGCATAGGCTTTTAGCCGCTCCCGCCTCTCCTCTACCAGGGGATGGCGGGCCCGGCCGAAGGCCGGCAGCATAACATATTTAGGCGGCTGCTTAACATAATCCTTCAACCCTGCTTCCTGCCGCAGGCCCGTCTCGACCAGGCTGTAGGAGTGGGCCACCCGGGTGGTAAGCCGCAGCATGACGGGCGTATCGAAGCGTTCGCTCAAATCAAAGGCCAGCATGGTAAAATCCCTGGCCTCCTGGCTGTCGGCCGGTTCCAGGCAAGGAATTTGAGCCAGGCGGGCGTAGTAGCGGTTGTCCTGCTCGTTCTGGGAGCTAAAAAGTCCGGGGTCGTCGGCCGAAACTACCACCAGCCCGGCGTTGACGCCGGTATAGGCCAGGGTCATAAGGGGATCGGCGGCGACGTTTAACCCCACATGTTTCATGGCAGCCAAGGCCCGGCCACCGCCGATGGCCGCGCCGGCGGCCACTTCCAGGGCGACCTTCTCGTTGGGCGCCCATTCGGTGTAGATTTCTGGATAGAGCGCCAGGGCTTCGATAATTTCGGTGCTGGGCGTACCGGGGTAGGCCGCAGCCACGCTCACGCCGGCCTCATAGGCCCCCCGGGCCACGGCATGATTTCCTAGCAATAGTTCGCGCATATCTTCACCTTCAACCTACTTCGGTCGTAAATCTATTACCCGCTTGGCCTTGCCCTCGCTGCGCTCGATGCTGAAGGGCTCGGCCAGGGTCACTTTAGCCTTTAACTGCAGGACCGTCTCCAGCCGGTCCTCTATCATCTCAGCCAGCTCCTCCAATTGACGGAAGCGGCCGTTGAAAAACCTCTCCGTAACCTCCACTTTTACTTCCAGCTCGTCCATGTACCCCTTACGGCTGACGATAAGCTGGTAGTGGGGCGCCACACCCTCAATTTCCATAAGCACGCTCTCAACCTGCGAGGGAAAGACGTTGACCCCCCGGATGATGAGCATGTCGTCCGTCCGGCCGGCGATCTTGCGTAACCTGGCCGTGGTCCTGCCGCAAGGGCAGGGCTCAAACATAAGAGCAGAAATGTCGCGCGTACGGTAGCGCAGTAGGGGGAGGGCCTCCTTGGTCAAAGTGGTTATCACCAGCTCGCCCGGTTCGCCGGGAGGGCAGGGCTCGCCGGTCCGGGGATCGATAACTTCCACCAGGAAGTGGTCTTCGGCGATGTGCTGGCCGTTTTTAAGTTCGCACTCCCCAGCCACGCCGGGGCCTATCACCTCGCTTAAACCGTAATTATCGGTAGCCAGGATGCCCCAGCGCCGCTCGATTTCCCGGCGCATTTCCTCGCTGCAGGCCTCGGCCCCGAAAAGCCCCAGGCGCAAATTTAAACTCCGCGGGTCCACGCCTTCGGCCTCGGCCACCTCGGCCAGGTGCAGGGCATAAGAGGGGGTCCCTACTAGAACTGTAGCCCCGAAGTCGCGCATAAGCATGATCTGGCGCCTGGAGTTGCCGGCCGAAGCTGGGACAACGGTAGCTCCCACCCGCTCCAGGCCGTAGTGCAGCCCGAAGGCCCCGGTAAAAAGGCCGTAGCCGAAAGAAATATGGGCCACGTCGCCGGCCGTGACACCAGCCTCAGTAACCATGCGGGCCACCACTTCGGCCCAGGTGTCCAGGTCGCGCCTGGTATAGCCCACTACCGTCGGCTTGCCGGTAGTCCCTGAAGAAGCATGAATGCGCACCACTTCTTTGAGGGGTACGGCAAAAAGGCCGTAAGGGTAATGATTGCGCAGGTCGTCTTTAGTAGTAAAAGGGAGCAAGCGAACGTCTTCCAGGCAGCGGATATCGCCCGGCCTCAAACCCCGGGCGTCCAAAGCCTGCCGATAAAAAGGAACGCGGGCATAAACCCGCTCTACTGTTTCTTTAAGCCGCTCCAATTGTATCTTTTCGATTTCGGCCCGGGGCCGGCACTCATTTTCTTTATCCCAGATCATCCGTAACCAGTCCTTTAGCAGGTGAGGCGGCCACTACCCCTTCCGTTCCGAAAACCCTAGCTAAATGTTCGCGGGAAAAAGCCGGGGTCACCAGACTCACCAGCGGTACAACACCCAGCGGGACCACCATGGCCAGCGTGCCGATGGTGGGAATAACCGCCCCATCCAAATGGTAATAATAAGCGAGACCCAGGGAAAGGCCTACACCGGTAATCAACCCGGCCCAGGCACCGGCCTTGGTTGTCCGGGGCCAGTAGAGCCCGTACAGGTAAGGCGCCAGGAACCCGCCGGCCACCGTACCCCAGGAGAGGGACATCAAGACCAGGATGATCGTCGGCTTCAGGGCGATGTAAACCGACAGGCCGATAAAGAACAGGCAGAGGAAGCGCAGCAAAAAGAGAACGGTCTTGCGGGAAACATTCGGCGCGCCCCCCTGCACTAAGTCGATGGCCACCGCCGAACTGGAAACCAGTACCAGGGAGGCCAGGGTGGACATGGACGCCGCCAGCACCAGCAGGAGAATAAGGAGACCGATCGCCGGCGGCAAGAATTGGTTCATAATCTGCGGCATGATCAGGTCGGGGTTCGGCCGCCCGTTTAAAAGGGGCATCTGGTTATTAAAGAACACGCGGCCAAAGGCGCCGGTAAAATAGGCCCCGAACCCTATAAGCAAGGCAAATAAAGTAGAGACAATGGTTGCGGGTCTGATGGCCTTTTCATCTTTAATAGCGTAAAACTTTTGGACCATCTGCGGCAACCCCCAGGGGCCCAGGCTGGTCAGCAGGACCAGGGAAATCAGGCCTACCCAGTTAGTAGTCGTAAAGGGACTGGCTAGCTTGGGGTTAATAGCCGCCAGTTTATTTAATCCTGACAGCACCCCGCCTATAGGAGCAGCGGCGCACACATAGTAAATCAACAACACAACGCCTGCAACCATTATCAGGCCCTGAATAAAGTCCGTAAGGGTTACGGCTATGTAACCCCCCAGCACCAGATAGATGCCGGTCAGGACCGCCATGCTAATCAAAGCCCAGGTAAAAGGTATATGGAAAACTTCTTCAAATAGGTAGCTCAGCCCCATGTAAACCGAAGCGGAATAGGGTACCAAAAAAATAAAAATTAAAAGGGCCGCCACCGTCTTTAAGGCGGGACTGTCGTAGCGGGCCGCCAGGAACTCCGGCATGGTCATGACGCCCAACCTTTCAGTCATAAGACGCGTGGGCCGCGCCAGGACTTTCCAGGCGAGGTAAGAACCCAGAACGGCATTGCCGATCCCGACCCAAATGGCTGAAAGCCCGAAGCCCCAGCCGACCTTGCCGGCATAGCCGATAAAAAGCACCGCAGAAAAATAAGTAGTACCGTAAGCGAAGGCCGAAATCCACGGCCCGACAGTGCGGTTGCCCAGGAAGAAACCACCCACATCCCGCGCCCGGCGCATGCTAACGATGCCGACGCCCAACATGAGGGCAAAATACAGGAATAAAGCCAAAAATTTCACCCTGCCGTCCTCCCGTTCTAATAAACTAAAATTAAAGTTTACTATTCAACAATAAGACTTAAAATCCTCCCCCGCGGTAATTATTTTTTGCTGACATTATCTTCCGGGCATGATTTATGGCCTGGCGTACAGTTTCCGGCGCCGGGCCACCGGGCAGGCGGCGCCTGGCAACGCTCGCTTCGGGCCGTAAACATTCCAAAACGCCGGGATCGAAGAGAGGGGAAAACGACCGCATTTCTTCCAGGGAAAGATCGGCCAGGCTCTTGCCCTCATCCAGGCAGTAACGCACAAGTCGGCCCACGACGGCGTGGGCCTCACGGAAGGGTACGCCGCGCTGCACCAGGTATTCCGCCAGATCGGTGGCCAGGCTAAAATCTTCGGCAGCAGCGCGGTACATGGCCTCTTTATTAAATTTAAGCGTCTTCAACATGGGAGTAAAGACGGTCAGGCAGGCTTTAACCGTATCGACGGCATCAAAAACGGCCTCCTTGTCCTCCTGCAGGTCTTTATTATAACTTAAGGGGAGGCCCTTCAACACCGTAAGAAGGCCCAAAAGGTGTCCGAAAACCCGGCCCGTCTTTCCTCGTACCAGTTCGGCTACGTCCGGGTTTTTCTTCTGAGGCATCATGCTTGAGCCGGTGCTGTAGGCGTCATCCAGCTCCGCAAAGCCGAATTCGCGCGTAGACCAGAGGACGATTTCCTCGGCCAGGCGGCTGAGATGGACCATGATTAAGCTTCCGGCTGCCAGGAATTCTACCGCGAAATCGCGGTCGCTGACGGCGTCCAAGGAATTGGGGCAGATGCCGTCAAAGCCCAGTTCGCGCGCCGTCATCTCCCGATCCAGAGGCAGCGTCGTCCCGGCCAGAGCCCCGGCACCCAGGGGAGAAAAATTAAGCCTTTTTAAGCAGTCAGCGAGCCTCCCCCGGTCCCGCAAGAACATTTCAAAATAGGCCATAAGGTGGTGGGCCAGGGTGACCGGCTGCGCCCGCTGCAGGTGGGTATATCCCGGCATAATGGTTTCCAGGTGCGCTTCGGCCAGGTCGAGCAGGGTCTCCTGCAGGCCGGCGAGCAGGGCATCTAAAGCTTTAATTTCTTCTCGCAGGTAAAGGCGTAAATCCAGGGCTACCTGGTCGTTGCGGCTGCGACCGGTATGCAGCTTCTTGCCGGCATCCCCAATGCGCTCCGTGAGGAGCTTTTCTATCTGCATGTGAATATCCTCGTTGGCCGGGTCAAACTCCACCCGGCCGGCCTCCATGTCGGCAAGGATTTCCTCCAGGCTCCGGATGATCCGGCCCGCCTCTTCCTGGGTAATTAAGCCCACGGTGGCCAGCATACGCGCGTGGGCTATAGAGCCCTGGATGTCCTGACGGTAAAGCCTCCGGTCAAAAGAAAGGGAGGAATGAAAATCCTCCACTTCAGGTGCCGTGCTTTTCTGAAAGCGGCCGCCCCAGAGCTTCATTTCGCCCTGGCCCCCATAAGGGCGCGGACCTTTAATGGCAGGCCGAAAAGGTTGATAAAGCCGGTGGCGTCCTTATGGTCGTAATCGCCTCCGGCGCCAAAGGTCGCCAGGTCCTGGCTATAGAGAGAATAGGGCGAGGTTGCGCCAGCGGGAGTGCAACTGCCTTTATAAAGCTTGAGCCTTACCCGGCCCGTCACCGTAGCCTGGGTGCTTTCCACAAAGGCGTCCAGGGCCTCCTTTAAGGGCGAATACCAGAGGCCGTCGTAGACCAGTTCGGCGTATTTGCCGGCCACAATTTCTTTAAAATGCAGGGTCTGGCGGTCTAAAGTTAAGTATTCCAGCTCGCGGTGGGCATAATAAAGGACGGTGCCGCCGGGGCACTCGTAAACGCCACGCGACTTAATCCCCACCAGCCGGTTTTCCACCAGGTCGATGATGCCGACGCCGTTGGCCGCCGCAATCTTATTGAGCTTTTCTAGAAGCTCAACTGCACCCAGTCGCTCGCCGTCCAGGGCCACGGGTACACCGCGCTCAAAGTCCAGGGTGACATAAGTGGGCTTATCCGGCGCCTTCTGGGGCGGGGTGATGATTAAATAAAGGTCGTCCTGCGGCTCGTTCCAGGGATCTTCCAGGTCGGCTCCCTCGTGGCTTAAATGCCAGATGTTGCGGTCCATGCTGTAGGGCCGGTCCTTGCTCACCGGCACCGGGATGCCTCGCGCCGCCGCGTAGTCGACGGCCTCCTCGCGGGAACGGATGGACCAGAGGCGCCAGGGGGCGATGATTTTAAGCTCCGGCTTCAGGGCTTTAATACTCAGCTCAAAACGTACCTGGTCGTTGCCCTTACCGGTAGCGCCGTGGGCTACTGCCGTAGCGCCTTCCTGTTCCGCTATTTCAACCAGGCATTTGGCTATCAGCGGACGGGCAAAGGAAGTTCCCAGGAGGTATTTGCCCTCGTAAACGGCCCCGGCCTTAAGGGTCGGCCAGATAAACTCCTCTACGAATTCCCGGCGCCTGTCCAGGACGTAAGCTCTGGCCGCGCCGCTCTTCAAAGCCTTCTCTTTGATCCCTTCGAGTTCTTCGCCCTGTCCCAGATCTACCGCCACGGCAATTACCTCATAGCCGTAATTTTCTTTCAGCCAGGGGATGATGATGGATGTATCGAGCCCGCCCGAATAGGCGAGCACTACTTTTTCGGCCATAAGTCGCCATCCTTTCTTAAGCGCAAGTTACTACAATAAGGCGGCCAGAATCGCCTTGTGGGCGTGGAGGCGGTTTTCGGCCTGATCGAACACGGCCGACTGCGGCCCGTCCATAACTTCATCGGTAATCTCTTCGCCCCGGTGGGCCGGCAGGCAGTGAAGAACTATGGCGTCGGGCCTAGCCAGGGCCAACAGTTGACCGTCGATCCGGAACCCTCGGAATGCCTGCCGCCGCTTTTCCGCCTCGGCCTCCTGGCCCATGCTGGTCCATACGTCGGTATAGAGGATGTCGGCGCCTTCAGCCGCCTCCATGGGATTGTCGGTTATGGTAATGGTGCTGCCGTTCTCCGAAGCCAGCCGCCGCGCTTCTTCCACCACCTGAGGCAGGGGCTCATAGCCGGGCGGGCAGGCGATGGTGACGTTTAAACCCACCCTGGCCCCGCCGTACATTAGGGAGTGGGCTACGTTGTTGCCGTCGCCAATATAAGTTAAATTCAACCCCTTAAGCTTCCCCTTCTTTTCCCGGATGGTAAGCAGGTCGGCCAGCACCTGGGTGGGGTGGAGGAAATCGGTCAGGCCGTTGATCACGGGTATGGTGGCGTGGGCCGCCAGTTCCTCGACTTCCTGGTGCGAATAGGTACGGATCATAATGCCGTCCAGGTAGCGCGATAAAACCCGGGCCGTATCGGCTATGGTTTCACCCCGGCCCAACTGCAGGTCGTCGGCGCTTAAAAAGAGGGGGTAACCGCCGAGTTGATACATGCCTACTTCAAAAGAGACGCGCGTGCGGGTCGAGCGCTTGGTGAAGATCATGCCCAGGGTTTTGCCGGCCAAAAGGGGGTGGGGTTCCCCGGCCTTAAGCTTTTTTTTCAGCTCGGCGGCCAGGTCGAGGAGGTAATAGATCTCCTCGGGGGAGTAGTCGCGCAGCGAGAGAAAGTCCCGCCCTCTTAAAGAGGAGGCCAGTTTTCCCTGCATTAATTCCCTTCTCCTTCCTTAAAAATATTTCTCTTAATAAGCATTATTCCCGAATACTTCTGCCATAGCCCCGTCCAGAATGGCCACAGCACGATCTACTTCCTCCCGCCCAATAATAAGCGGGGGCAAAAACCTGAGGACGTGGCCGTGGATGGCGTTGATCAGGAGGCCCCGCCGCTCGCAGGCGACCGCCACTTCATCTGCCGGGCCGTCGATCTCCAGGCCCAAAAGCAGCCCCCGGCCGCGGACTTCAGTGATCTGGCGGTACTTACCGGCCAGCTCCTGCAGGCGGGTGCGCAAATAGGCGCCGATCTCGCGGGCCCGGCGCGGCAGGTCTTCTTCCAGCAGTAGCTTAAAGGCGGCCACGCCGGCGGCGGTGGCCAGGGGGTTGCCGCCGAAGGTGGAGGCGTGATCGCCAGGCTGGAAGGCGGCTGCCACCTTTTCTTTAGCCAGCATGGCCCCGATGGGCACGCCGCCGGCTAGGGCTTTGGCCAGGGTCATGATGTCCGGCTCCACACCGTAATACTGGTAGGCGAAAAGATACCCGGTCCGCCCCAGGCCGCACTGTACCTCGTCAAAGATGAGCAGGAGGCCGAGCTCGTCGCAGAGGGCGCGCACGGCCTTGAGGTAGTCCTCTTCCGCCACATAAACGCCGCCCTCGCCCTGAACCGGCTCCAGCATTACGGCGCACGTCCTGGGCCCGATGGCCTGCTTCAAGGCCCCCAGGTCGTTTAAGGGCACGTAGCAAAAGCCTTCCGGCAGGGGCTCAAAGCCGCGATGGAACTGCTCCTGGCCCGTGGCCGCTACTGTAGCCAGGGTGCGGCCGTGGAAAGATTTGCGCATAGTAATTATTTCATAGCGGCTGTCGCCCCGGGCCTTGGCATACTTGCGGGCGAGCTTTATAGCCGCCTCGTTGGCCTCGGCGCCGCTGTTGCAGAAGAAGACCTTATCCAGGCCGGAATTTTCCACCAGCAGGCGGGCCAGTTCCACCTGGGGCTCAATCCAGTAAAGGTTGGAGCAATGCAACAGCTTCCCCGCCTGCTCGCGTATGGCCGCCACTACTTTGGGGTGGCAGTGCCCCAGGGAATTTACGGCCAGGCCGGATACGAAGTCGAGGTATTCTCTCCCGTCGGCGTCCCATACCCTCGCCCCCTGGCCGCGAACTAAAGCAAAGGGAAAGCGCCTGTAAGTATTCATAATGTATTTTTCGCCCTGGGCTTTGATAGTTGCGTTGTCCAACTTGCTTACCCTTTCCTTAACTAATTTCCCGGCACAACCATTGTGCCTACACCTTTGTCGGTGAAAATTTCCAGCAGGAGGGAGTGGGGGATACGCCCATCAATGATGTGGGTTTTTCCCACCCCGCCCTCCAGGGCCCGCACGCAGCAATGAACCTTGGGGATCATGCCGCCGGAAATAACGCCTTTCTCTATAAGCTCCGGCACCCGGCCCACCTCCAGGGCGGAGATGAGGGAGGAGGGGTCGCCGCGGTCGGCTAAAATACCCGGCACGTCGGTCAATAACACCAGTTTATCCGCTTTCAAAGCTACGGCCAGCTCGCCGGCGACGAAATCGGCGTTAATGTTATAGCTTTCGCCCTCTGGCCCTACGCCTACCGGAGCTACTACCGGGATGTAGCCCTGGGCGATTACCGTCTCGATTATACCGGGATTGATGCGTTCTACCCGGCCCACGTAGCCCAGATCTAAAATAACTTCTTCCCCGTTGGGACCGCAGGTGCTTTCTGTCGCCTTTTGAGCCTCAATGAGGTGGCCGTCTTTGCCGCAGACGCCGATGGCCTTGCCGCCGCAACGGTGAATGGAGGCGACTATTTCCTTATTTATTTTCCCTACTAGCACCATTTCCACAATTTCCATGGTCTCGGCGTCCGTTACCCGCTGGCCCCGGATGAACTCGGATTTTTTGCCCAGGCGGGCGAGCAGCTGGCTTATTTCCGGGCCGCCGCCGTGCACGATCACCGGATGCATACCTACCAGGTGCATGAGGATAAAATCCTGAATGGTAGCCTGTTTAAGGGCCGGGTCGGTCATAGCGTGGCCGCCGTATTTTATCACTACCGTCTTGCCGTAAAATTGCTGGATGTAGGGCAAAGCCTCGATGAGGATGCCCGCCTTTTCCAGGGGCGATAGCTCCATGAGGGTCTCCTCCTTTATTCGGCTGGGGGCCCGCCTGCGGCTATATCGCCCAGCCTTGCAATCCAACAAGCTAAATTGCCTACTCACGTCCGGTAAGCAGCATTTATGCGTACGTAGTCGTAAGTGAGGTCGCAGCCCCAGGCTGTGGCCCGGGCCGAACCCAGCTTCAGATCCAGGATAATGGTTATTTCTTCCTCGGCCAGGATGGCCGCCGCCCGCTCCTCACTGAAGGGCAAGCCGGCGCCGTTGGCCGCCACCTGCTCCCGGCCCGCCCGGCTGGCCAGGTAAATGTCCACGCGCTCCGGGTTCATTTCGGCGCCAGAATAACCGGCGGCCGTAATTATCCGGCCCCAGTTGGCATCGGCGCCGAAGACGGCCGCCTTAACCAGGTTGGAGCCGGCCACGGCGCGGGCCAGGCGGCGGGCGTCGGCTTCGCTGGGAGCATTATACACCTGCACTTCAATCAACTTGGTAGCCCCTTCTCCGTCGCGGGCGATCATACGGGCCAGGCGGCAGCAGACGAATTCCAGGGCCTCGCGGAAGCAAGCGTGCTCCTCCACGGAAAGACTAGCGTTGCCGGCCAGGCCGTTGGCCAGGATGACGACCATATCGTTGGTGCTGGTGTCGCCGTCTACCGTGACCATATTAAATGTCTTTTCGGTGACCGCCGATAGGGCGCGCTGCAAAATTTCGGGTTCTAATCTAAGGTCGGTGGTCAGGAAAGCCAGCATGGTAGCCATATTGGGGTGGATCATGCCGGAGCCTTTGGCCATAGCCCCAATATGTACCGTCCGGCCGCCCAATTCCAGGGCTACGGCCACTTCTTTGGTGCACGTATCGGTTGTCAGGATGGCCTCGGCCGCCGCAACACCTCCCTCGCGGCTTAAATTAGCAGCCGCAGCCCGGATGCCCGCCTCGACTTTATCCATAGGCAAAGGAACGCCAATTACGCCCGTGGAAGCCACCACGACTTCCCGGACGGGTATGTGCAAAACGGCCGCTGTCACTTCCGCCATAAACCGCGCGTCTCTTAAGCCCTGTTCCCCGGTGCAGGCATTGGCATTGCCGCTGTTGACCACTACCGCGCGGGCGTAGCCGTGCTTTAAATGCTCCCTGGTAACCATTAGCGGGGCCGCCTTAACTTTGTTCTTCGTATAGACGGCGGCGGCAGCAGCCGGCACTTCGCTGGTCAATAGAGCCAAGTCGAGCTTTTCTTTTTTTAATCCGGCGTGGACGCCGGCGGCTTTAAAGCCTAGGGGAGCGGTTACACCGCCCTCGATGACCTTCAGTCCTGAAGGGCGCAACATCAGCTTCAACTCCTTTTAAGGGCACAGGCCGGGGTAATCCAGGCCGGCGGTCTCTTCAAAGCCGCACATAATATTCATATTTTGTACGGCCTGGCCCGAAGCCCCTTTGGTTAAATTATCGATGGCCGAAACGATTATTGCCCGCCCCGTGCGCCGGTCCACTGCCAGCCCCAGATCGCAGTAGTTACTGCCGTAAACCCAGCGCGTGTGTGGCCACCGGCCGGGAGGCAGCACCCGCACGAAAGGCTCGCGGCCATAAAATGCGCGGTAGAGAGAGTGCAGGTCTTGCCCGGTAATTTCTCGGTTCAACCGTACATAAATAGTACTTAAAATGCCCCTGCTCATGGGCACCAGGTGGGGAGTAAAAGAAACCCGTACCTCCTGCCCGGCCAGGAAACTTAAGGCTTGCTCGATCTCCGGCGTATGGCGGTGGCCGGCCACGCCGTAAGCGTGGATGTTTTCATTACATTCCACGAAAAGGGAATTGACCACGGCCTTGCGGCCGGCTCCCGAAACCCCCGATTTGGCATCGATAATAATGGTGTCCAGGTCTATGAGCCCCTCTTTAAGCAAGGGTGCCAGGGCGAGAATGGCACTAGTGGGATAACAGCCGGGGTTGGCTACCAGTTGCGCCTGCCGTATTTCATCCCGGTAGACTTCGGGTAAACCGTAAACGGCCCGGGCCGTAAGTTCCGGCGCCCCATGTTCAAGGCCATACCACTCCGTGTAGGTTTCGGCGCGACGGAAACGAAAATCCGCTCCCAGGTCAATAAGGCGTTTTCCCAGGCGCGCCGCTTCTTTAGCTACTTCAAAAGCATGGCCGTGGGGTAAGGCTATAAAGGCCAGATCTACCTGCTCCAGCAACTCCTGCGGGCTTAAATCTGCGCATTGTAAATCTATATAACCGTTTAGAGCCGGGTAAACAGAAGCAAAATCCTCCCCTGCATAACTCTGGGAAGTTAAGGCTACCAGCTCTACCTGCGGGTGGCGGCTTAAAAGGCGCACCAGTTCAGCACCGGTATAACCGGTGGCGCCAATAATGCCAACTTTAAGCAAGTTTCCATCCTCCAAATTATTTTAGTTTGGCCTTTAGCTTTTATAATTATACGTTCCCGTGTATAAAAATGCAAGCAGAAAAGAAAATCTTTACCAAACCTTAACGTTGACAAATACTGCCTCCAGATTTATGATTTTTATTATTAAGGAGGCAGGGCCTATGATGTCTCTCTGGCGACGCAATCTCTACATAACTACTGCCATCCAGGTCCTCTCTGCCGTAACCTTCAACATTGTCACGCCGTTTCTGCCTTTTTTTATAGGTGAGCTGGGGATAACCGACCGGCGCGAGCTGGCCATGTGGGCAGGGATACTGCCGGGAATAAACGCCCTCTTCGGCGGGATAATGTCGCCCGTGTGGGGCAACCTTGCCGACCGTTTTGGCGCCAAACCCATGATCATACGCTGCACGGCCTGTATAGCGATAGTCAATATTTTAACCAGCTTCGTCACCAACATCTATAGCCTTCTGGCCTTACGTATTCTGCTGGGGATTTTTGGGGGTTTTTCGGTAGCCGCCCTTTCCCTCGTCACCAAGCAGACCCCGGAGCACCGCCTGGGCTTTGCCCTGGGTTGGCTCCAGACCGGCATGGTTTTGGGCGTGGTTATAGGTCCCATAATCGGCGGGTTCCTGGCCGATCTTTTACCCTACAGAAAAGTTTTTTTAACCGCAGGTCTTATAGCTATAATTTCGGTCGTCTTGGGAATCGGCTTTGTCCATGAAGATTTTCATCCCGCGCCGCGACAGGCCAAAGAAAAAAGAGGGCTTTTCCATATTTTTTCCTGGCCTCTAATCATCTGGGTAATGTTTACGGTGATTTTTCTCTCCCAATTTGCGGTGCGGGGAATCGAGCCCCTAATGCCTTTATATATTAAGCAGTTGGAAGGCAATGCCCCTGCCTTAAATACCTTGACCGGAACCGTGGTAGCCGTAATAGGCGTGGCCCAGGTAATTACCGTCACCGTTCTGGGCCGCTACGCCAACACCTGGGGCTACAAGCGTTCGCTCCTGATTTGCCTGGCGGGAGCGGCCGTCTTTGCCCTGCCCCAGGCCTTTGCCACCCAGGCCTGGCAATTGATAATTCTGCGTTTCTGTCAGGGCCTCTTTATAGGCGGCATGATACCCATGGCCAACTCCCTCATCGCCCTCTTTACGCCGCCGGAAAAACGCGGGAGCGTTTACGGCCTAACCTCCAGCGCCTTCTTTTTCGGAAACTTCCTCGGCCCCCTCATCGGCGGCTTTCAGGCCGCCCTCCTGGGCATCAGATCCATTTTTTACCTAGCCACGGGCCTGTTGATGCTTAATTTCCTGTGGGTCTTAAAAGAAGTGCGCGAGCCGGCCCGCGCCGGAGGAACAAGAGCCCGGTGAGGCACGTAAATTTAAAAACCCCCTGGGAATAATAAAGCCAGGGGGTTTGTTTTATGCCTTTTATCGTTTGCGACTGCCCCTGCTCCTACCGCCGGGGCAACTCTTGCGAGCTGGAAATAGTTTCGAGCCCTGAACTCCCGGGGCGCTGCCCTTTAAGGCAGCGGCAGGAAAGATCGACTCCATCACACCATCACGGCCAGGATCTCGCCGCAGGACGCGCAGCGGTTGCCCTTTAAACCCGGCATGGTTACCGCCCAGCCGCTGCGCCTGATGGTTAAATTGCCGCAAGTAGGGCAATAAGTGTTGTTTGCCTCCGGGATATGGACGTTGCCTATATAGACATAATGCAAATACTCCTTGGCCATCTCCCAGGCTTTCCTTAAAGTAGCCAGCGGAGTGGGAGGAAGATTCATTTTATACTGGGGGAAGTAACGGGAAAAATGCAGGGGAGTGTCCTCCCCCAGGGTCTCCTTAACCCATTGCACGAGTTCTTCTAGCTCGTCCAGGTTATCATTTAAACCGGTAACCAGCAAGGTCGTAATTTCCACGTGACAACCCCGCGCCCGTGCTGCTTCCGCCGTGCGCAGCACCGGCTCGTAGTTCCCGTGCACCACGCGCCGGTAAAATTCCCGGTTGAAGCCCTTAACATCTATATTTAAAGCGTCCGTCCATTCTAGGAGTTCGCTTAAAGGTTCGGGACGAATAAAGCCGTTGGTAACCAGAACGTTTTTTAAGCCCGCTTCCCGCACCAACCGGGAAGTTTCTAAAACGAATTCGAACCATACGATAGGCTCGGAATAAGTATAAGCCAGGCCCAAGCTATCCACCCGGATCGCCTGGCGCACCAGTTCTTCCGGATTAACAGCCGTTACTTCCGGTTCGGCCTGAGAGATCTCCCAGTTCTGGCAAAATTCGCAACGGAAATTGCATCCTACCGTCCCTACTGAGAGGATGGTGCTGCCGGGGTAAAAATGGTAAAGGGGCTTTTTCTCGATAGGGTCGAGAGCCAGAGAAGAGCACAGGCCGTAATTATGCGTCTCCAGCTCGCCTTCTACATTTTCGCGCACGCGGCAAATGCCGCGCTGTCCCGGCCCCAGGACGCAGGAATGAGGACAAAGTCGGCACTGGACCTTATTTTCAGGCAACTTTACATAATATGCAGCCCGCAAAGGAGCAACCCCTTTTCCTTTAAGTATAACGCCTCACACGAAAACGTTCGAGTGTGTAAGGTTCGGAAGGATCGATGCCTGCTTTCCGGCAGGCAATGGCCACCTGCTCCTCCGGCGTATTTATCCCCTCCAGGTCGGGCAAAAGCAATCCCGACCGCCGACCCCGCCTAACGATTACGCCGTAAGTTTTGGGGTCAAGTTCGTCCATCCCTTTAACCGGCTCGGGTTTCTCCAAAATATCGACGGAATAATTTAGATACGGCAGTTCCTCTTCCTGCACCGGTAAAAAGCGAGGGTCGTGCAACCCGGCGCTGATAGCATTATAGATGATCTCCTCGGCCACGTTGGCCCGCGTGGGTTCAACCGTCCCAATGCAGCCCCGCAGTTCGCCAAACTTTTTCAGGGAAACGAAGGCGCCTGCCCTGATTTTCAATTCCTCCGGTAAAGGCTCAGGCGGAGCTATAATTCGGCCGTATTTTACATAATGCTCAAGACTCTGCCGCGCCAGGCTGACGGGTAAAGATTCTTTGCCGGCCGTAACCCTGCCGGGCCGCAGCTCGGCTACCAGGTAGCCAACGCCGAAGGGCCCTTCATAAGAAAGGATCCGCGCCTGCGCCCCCAGGCCCTCCAGCGCCCCCAGGGCCATAATGTAGGGCCGGAAACCGCATTCCCCTGCATCCTCAACCAGATCTTCCGGCAGGCCCAAAATGCCTTCCACGTCCATAGCCTCCAAAAGTTCTTGTACCCGCCGGTCGAAAACTTCTCCCCGGGGATGGTAACCCGCAGGCGCACCCGGCAAAAGCCGGTGGGAAAGGTCGCCGCTGGCCACCAAAACGGCTCGGTAGCAGGAGGCCTTTACGGCCCGTTGCAGGGCGGCGCCAAAGGCGTAAAGTTGCTGGCGCGGCAAGAAACCTATGCCTGCAGCCACCAACGGAACTTCCAGGCCGGCGGCGCGCAAAAAATACAGGGGGACCATGATGCCGTGATCCATTTCTTCTTCCAGCCAAGGGTCGTCCAGGAGACGCACCGGCACGCCGGCCTGGCGGGCTGTGCCGGCAATAGCCGCCGTAAGCTCCCTCTCCACGGTTACTGCAAACTTCACCTGGGGGGCGCCAAAGTCGGCCAGGCTACCTCGCATGCGGGAAAGGCTTAGGACCGGAACGGCATCCCGCAGAGCAGGGCTATGAGGGGAAATGATGATGAGCGCTTCCGGCTTTTGCGCGGCCAGATCCCGGGCCAACTGCCGCATGGCTGCCAGCGTCTTTTCTACTTTCCTTATTTCATGACGCCCTACCTCGGGTACCACGATAGGGGGATGGGGCATCAAGGCTACATCCAGCAGGCACCCCACCGGCAATCATCTCCCTGCTTTATTTTGGCCGTTTATACCTGAAACCAATAATGGCAGTTAATTTAGAAAAATTATACCACAACTGAAGTTTCATCACCATACCGGCAGGCTACTTTTTAGGTTGTGAGCTCAAATATTTAAGGATGCCGTGAGTTATAGCCAAGGCCATCTCTTTCTGGTAAGCCGGCTTGCGCAGTAAATTTTCTTCTCGGGGATTGGATAGAAACCCGACTTCTACAATAACTGCCGGTATTTGCTGATTGCGCAGGACGTAGGCATCCAGGGCAGCGGCAGCGCGTTCGGTATTCTGCAGGCGCTCGCTAATGGCCGCCTGAATATTTTCGGCCAAACGCCTCCCTTCTTGGGAAGGCGGGTCGTAAAAGACCTGGGCGCCGTACTCGCGGTCGTCAAAGGCATTGGCGTGGACGGAGATAAACATCGTCGCCTGCCTGTCCTTAGCCATCTTCACCCGCTCGTCGAGCTCCGGGAAGCTCTCGCCATCCTTATCCCGGGTCAAAATTACTTCTGCCCCTGTTAAGCGCAGTATTTTAGCCAGCTGCAGGCTTATAGCCAGGACTATATCTTTCTCCAGCGTGCCGCTCGGTCCCACGGCGCCGGCATCGATGCCGCCGTGGCCGGGATCTATGACGATTACCTGGCCGACTGCTGCCCAGGAAAGAGCCTGGATGGCCTTGTCGGCAAGCTCCCTTTCTTCGAGAAGCCTATCCAGGTAAAGTAGTATAGCCCCCAGCAATGCCAAAAAAAGAAAAAGGTAACGCCTGCTTCGCGGATTGCGCCTCTTCCGGCCCATAAATTTCTTCCTCCCGCGCTAATAGGTTCCCGCATTATGCATATGAGGCGCTCTTCCGGGTTAGGCCAGGCAACTATTTCCTTTCGCCCGCGGACTTTAGGCGCAACCAGGCAGCCTGGCGGTGGGCACTCAACCCTTCCACTTCTGCCAGACCAGCAGCAGCGCCGGCCAGGGCCTGCACCCCATGGCGCTCTAGCCGCTGGTAAGTAGTAACTTTCAGGAAGGTGCCTACCCATACGCCGCCGGTAAAGCGGGAAGCCCTCAACGTCGGGAGGATGTGGTTAGGGCCGCTGACGTAGTCGCCAAAAACTTCTGCAGCCCAGGAACCCAGGAAAAGAGAGCCGTAGTTTATTAGTTCCGGCACAATGTTCTCGGGTTCGGCCACCTGTACCTCTAAATGCTCCGGCGCCATCTGGTTGGCCAGGGCGGCAGCCTCCTTCAAGCTGGAAACCAGGATGATTTCCCCGTTATCTTCCCACGCCTCCCTTGCCACGGCCGCCGTGGGCAGTTCGGGCAACATTTTTTCTATAGCAGCCAGGACCTTTTCGGCCAGGGTTTCCGAGGTGGTAATGAGAAGGCCGCAGGCCTGGGGGTCGTGCTCACACTGCGCCAGGAGATCGGCGGCGATAAAATCGGGGTCTGCAGTATCGTCGGCAATGACCAGGACTTCGCTGGGCCCCGCCAGGAAATCAATACCTACATGACCGCTTACCTGGCGCTTGGCTTCGGTAACATAAATATTGCCGGGGCCAACGATGATGTCTACCGGCCTTATGGTTTCCGTCCCATAGGCCAGGGCGGCAATAGCCTGGGCTCCGCCCAGGCAATAAACTTCATCGGCGCCGGCAATAGCTAGGGCGGCCAGGGTAACCGGGTGAATGCCCCCGTTGCGGTCTGGCGGCGAGCAGGCCACTACCCGCCTCACGCCGGCGACTTTGGCAGGGAGGACAGACATTAAAGCCGAAGAGGGCAGGGGATAACGGCCGCCAGGAATATAGGCGCCGCAGGAAGACACGGGTATAAGCCGCTGCCCAAGGTAAACGCCGGGCAGGGCCTCAAACTCAAAAGCATTCAGGCTTTGCTTCTGCCGCTCCGCAAAAGCGCGAATCCTGCCGACAGCAAACTCCAGGTCGGCCAAAATCCTGGGATCTATCTTTTCCAGCGCCGCAGCCAGGGCTTCCGGCGGCACCCGGAAAGCTCCTATTTCTACGCCGTCAAAGCGCCGCGTAAACTCCCGCAGGGCGGCGTCGCCCTTTTCGCGCACCTCTCTGAGGATAGAAGCTACCTTGAAGGCAATTTCTTCCGTATTGTGGCGGGCAATAGGCCTGGCGGCCTTAATTTTTTGCAAGCTTTATGCACCTCTACTCCATGGCCGGCAAGACCAGCCACATGCGACACCTGAAAATGGAAGGCGAGCTCATTTTTAGACCCGCGACCCTTGGCTTGGGAAGCCGATGCTCTACCGCTAAGCTACTTCCCCTCGCAGGCCTTGGTGTTGCTGGCCTCCGGGAACTCCCTTGGCTGCTTTCATCAGCGACCACGGACTGACCCTTTAAAGAGGCTAATTCGACATCTCTTCGCAAAATCCTGTTCAAGTAAGAAGGTCTTTGAACTCCTCAACGGTTAGTCCGGCCTGCCTTAAGATAGACCTCAAAACTCCCTGCTTTATGTCCCTGTTACCGTGATAAGGACGACAGCTCTTCTGCCGTCCGGATGTCGAAGAATGTAATGGCTGCCGGTCACATGGTCAACCTCAAAGCCAAGTTTCTGCAAGGCGGTAATAACTTCCCTCGCCTTAAGAACAGGTAGTTTCCCCATGTTTAGGCCACGTCTACTATTACAGTCTCTACTTCCGCTTTCTCAAAGCCAAAAGGCAGCGTCTCTCCATGTTTTTTCAAGCTCTCGATGTACCCTTTTATAGCGTCCTCAGCCATTGCCAAAGCTTCTTCCTTAGTTTCCCCTTGGGCGACGCAGCCGGGCAAAGCCGGTACAGAAGCGATATAGCCTCCTTCCTCGGCGGGCTCGAGGTAGACAATAAAGCGGGCCATGTTCTTCCCTCCTAAGACGCATTCCAGCCCTTACATAGTATGCCTTGGTTAAGTAAGTTTTAGCTTCTCTGTGGGCAAAATCCTGCTCAAGTAGAAGAGTTTTTAAAAAGGCCTTCTCTTCTGGCTCTCTGGGTAGCGGCGATTTTTGGCCGAGTGATTGCAGGTATCAGAGCCTGGAGGAGATTTTTCGGCTTGATAATCGGCCTGATTAGGGTGCGTTGGGCTAAACCGTCAGCTCGCCTGGCGAGAAGGAACCCCTCCAGGGCTAGGGATAAATCGAATACCTTCGGATTGAGTTTGGCTAACTTGGGCATAACAAAACCCTCCCAGGAACCACGGACTTTTCTGGGAGGGTTAGCCCGTGAAAAGCTAAATTTTTCAAGGCTGGAGCGGAAAACGGGATTCGAACCCGCGACCCTCGGCTTGGGAAGCCGATGCTCTACCGCTGAGCTACTTCCGCTCGCGTTTTTATTATAGCACCTTCCTCCCAATATTACAAGAGGGGCGGCAACTGGGTTATCCCCAGTTTTCGCTGGGAGAGGCCTGCTTTGGCTTGAAAGCGAGCGACTAAACCCGAGCGGTAGCCAAACTTAGCGAGGCCGAAAGCGGAGGCGGACCCGAGGGCATGGATGCCCGAGGCCGGCAACTGAGACAGGAGGTCGAATTTGCCGGGAAGTCCGCCGGAGCTTGAGG
>JASUSV010000027.1 GCA_030445865.1 Clostridia bacterium | reverse complement strand
GCCTCCATGCCCTCGGCCCCGCCTCCGGGCTCGGTCTCGCCAACGGCTCACAAGGCTCGCCCAAAGTCGCCTTACGCCAGCATCCCCGGCATTTTCATATTTCTTTCGGAACCGCCTAATGCTTAAAGTGGCGCAAACCCGTAAAGACCATGGCTATACCGGCCGCATCGGCGGCAGCTATGGAGTCGGCGTCACGCACCGACCCGCCCGGCTGGATAATGGCTTTAATGCCAGCCGCTGCAGCTTCTTCAACGGTGTCGGGGAAGGGGAAAAAGGCATCGGAGGCCAGGACTGCGCCCCTGGCCTTTTCCCCCGCCTGGGCCAGGGCTATCCTGGCCGCGCCGACGCGGCTCATCTGGCCGGCACCCACGCCTACAGTTACGCCGCCTCTGGCCACCACAATGGCATTGGACTTAACGTGCTTGGCCACCCGCCAGGCAAAAAGCAGGTCCTCGATTTCATCGGGTTCAGGACGCCGCTTCGTTACGGTTTTAAGCTCTTCAGGTGTAATTTTGGCCTTATCGGCCTCCTGAACGAGGAAACCACCGCCTACAGACCTTATTTCTAACTCCATTCCTCCCTGCCGCCCTTCGCCGGCAGCCAGCAGGCGCAAATTTGGTTTGGCGGCCAGTATTTCCAGGGCTTCCGGCGTAAAGTAGGGGGCGATTACTGCCTCGAGAAAAATCTTGCCCAATTCGGCAGCCGCCTCCCCGTCTACCGGGCGGTTAAAGGCCACTATACCGCCAAAAGCCGAGACGGGATCGGCGGCCAGAGCCCGGCGGTAAGCGGTCAGGGCGTCGCCGGCAACCGCCACCCCGCAGGGATTGGTATGCTTGATGATGGCCACCGCCGGCTCCACAAACTCCCGCACGAGCCTGAAGGCGGCATCTAAATCCTGGAGGTTATTATAGGAAAGTTCTTTTCCCTGCAATTGCCTGGCCGCTGCCAGGCTACCGGCCGGCGCCTGCTGCAAGCGGTAAAAGGCCGCCCGCTGGTGGGGGTTTTCTCCGTAACGCAAATCCTGCGCTTTAGTACCGGCTAAGATAAAGTTTTGAGGGAAAGATCGTGCGGGTGCAGCAACTTTTTGCAGGTAGGAGGCAACGGCGGCATCGTAGGCCGCGGTGTGGGCAAAAGCTTCGACTGCCAATTCCTGTCGCGTAGTGGCGTCTACTTCACCTCTGGTTTTAAGCTGGTTTAAGATTTCGGTATAATGCGCCGGGTTGACCACCACCGTCACGTAGGCGAAGTTTTTGGCCGCCGCCCGCACCAGGGCCGGCCCGCCGATATCGATATTTTCTACGGCTTCTTCCAAGGTAACCCCTTCTTTAGCTACCGTTTCCCGGAAGGGGTACAGGTTGACGACTACGAGGTCGATAAGCGGGATATTATGTACCGACAGCTGGGCGAGGTGCTCGGGCGTGCGTTTGGCCAGGATGCCGCCATGCACTTTGGGGTGCAGGGTTTTAACCCGTCCTCCAAGCATCTCGGGAAAGCCGGTAAGCTCGGCCACTTCGGCCACGGGCACCCCGGCTGCAGCCAAAGTGCGGGCCGTACCGCCGCTAGAAAAAATTTTCCAACCCAGTTCCACCAGGCCCCGGGCTAAATCTACTACGCCCGTCTTGTCGGAAACGCTGATTAAAGCGTGGCGCTGCATGCGATAGCCTCCCTAGAAGAAACTTTTATATAGGCTCCAGGCTCAGCCTGCGCTAACGGTTTATCACCATCGTCCTGCGGCCCTCTAATTTCACGCGCCCTTCCGCCAGCCAGCCGATCACCTGGGGGTAGAGGCGGTGCTCTTCTGCCAGGATGCGTTCGGCCAGGGTCTCCGGCGTGTCGTCGGGTAGGACGGGGACCACGGCCTGGGCAATAATAGGTCCGGTATCTACGCCGGCGTCGACAAAATGTACCGTGCAGCCGGAGAACTTAACGCCGTACTCCCAGGCCTGGCGCTGGGCGTTTAAACCCGGAAAGGCCGGCAACAGGGCGGGATGGATGTTGATCACACGCTGGGGAAAACGTTCTAAGAACGCCGGGCTTAAAAGACGCATGAAACCGGCCAGGGCAACCAGCTCTACACCTGCCGCCTCAAGCTCCCCTGCCATGGCGAGGTCGTAGGCCTGGCGCGAAGGGTAGGCGGCCGGGTCGAGATAAAGAGCCTTGATACCGTATTCCCGGGCTATTTTTAAAGCCCTAGCCTCGGGATTATCGCTTAATACGATTACTACCTCGGCTTTAATTTCACCCCGCCGACAGGCCTTGAGTATGGCCTCCAGGTTGCTTCCCCGGCCGGAAGCCAAGACACCTACGCGCAGGAGCTCAAGCATAGTTACCAACCCCCATATATCTGGCTTGTAACGTTCTCCCCTCAATGAATGAATTGCCGGCGTCGAATACTCGCGCAAAGCCGCTAGCTTTGCGGCGGTGAACGAGATTTTCATCGCTTGCGGCCAGAGCTGCTACTTAAGCGGTGGTACGAACTCTACGCCTTCTATACCGCTCACCACTTCGCCCACCAGGTAGGCCTGCTCGCCGGCCTCTTGAAGCCGTTTCAGCACCTCATCTACTTTATCCCCAGATACTACGGCCAGCATACCCAGGCCCATATTAAAAGTACGGTACATCTCCGTCTCGGCTACGCTACCCTTTTCCTGGACTAGACCGAAAATGGGAGGAACCGGCCAGCTACCGCGCTTCAGCCGCATCCCTAAACCCGGAGGCAAAATACGGGGCGGGTTTTCCACCAGGCCGCCGCCGGTAATATGGGCCAGGCCGGCAATGAGCCCTCCGGTAAGCAGGGGGAGGAGGGGCTTTACGTAAATGCGGGTCGGCCTTAACAGTTCTTCTCCCAGGGTACACCCCAGGGAAGGGCAGTACTTGTCCAGCTGCAGGCCGGCCTCCTCCAGCAGGACGCGGCGCACCAAGGAATAGCCGTTGGAGTGAAGGCCGTTGGAAGCCAGGCCGACAACCGCCTGGCCGGCCGCGATTCGCGAGCCATCGAGGAGCCTGTCCCTGTCAACCACGCCCACCGCGAATCCCGCCAGGTCGTATTCCCCGGGGGCGTAGAAACCCGGCATCTCCGCCGTCTCGCCTCCAAGAAGCGCGCACCCCGCCCGGCAGCAGCCTTCGGCTACGCCGGACACGATCTTTTCCACTTGCTCGGGGATAAGCCTCCCGACGGCCAGGTAATCGAGGAAGAAAAGCGGTTCCGCCCCCTGGACGAGCACGTCGTTCACGCACATGGCTACGGCGTCGATGCCAACGGTATCGTGCTTATCTAAAAGAAAGGCGATTTTAAGCTTAGTGCCCACGCCGTCGGCGCCTGCCACCAAGACCGGTTCGCGGTAGCGGCCGGGTTGGAAGGCAAAAAGCCCGCCAAAACCGCCTAGTCCTCCTAGAACTTCCGGCCGCAGGGTGCGAAGGGCATGTGGCTTGATCAGTTCTACCGCCCGGTTACCGGCGGTGATGTCAACGCCGGCACGGCTATACGTCCAACCCATGGTCGCTTTCCTCCCCGGCCCCGCTTTCCAGGCTGAATTTTCCTTCTTCGCCCGGCGGAGGTATTTCAATAGGGTAATTACCGGTAAAACAGGCGGTGCAAAAATTTTCCGGGGGCTGCCCAACCGCCGCCAGCATACCCTCCAGACTCAGGTAGTGAAGGGCATCGGCGCCCACATAAGACTTGAGCTTCTCGAGCGAATACTGGGCGGCGATGAGTTCGCCCCGCGCGCTGGTATCGATGCCGTAGTAACAGGGGTAGAGGACGGGTGGCGAAGCCACCAGAAAATATACCTCTTTGACTCCCACTCCCCTCAACATCTGCACCAGGCGGCGGCCGGTGGTTCCACGCACAATAGAATCGTCTATTAAAATCACCCGCTTGCCTTCCAAAAGAGGCCTGATGGGGTTGAGCTTAAGGCGCACGCCCACCTCGCGCAGACGCTGGGTCGGCTGTATAAACGTCCGGCCCACATAGCGGTTTTTAATCAGGCCTTCGACAAAGGGTATCCCTGTGGCTTCGGCGTAGCCGGTGGCCGCCGCTGTGCCGGAATCCGGCACGGGAACGACCAGGTCGGCCTCCAGGGAGCACTCCAGGGCCAGGCGGCGGCCGAACTCCCGCCGCACTATATTTACCGTCCGCCCGTCAAGAGTGCTGTCCGGCCGTGCAAAATAGACGAATTCAAAAATGCAGTGGGCCGGATGCTCCGCTTTTGGGCCGAAAAGAGAGCGCGGCCCATCGGCGTCGATAATCAGCACCTCCCCCGGCTCCAGGTCGCGGACGAACTCCGCCCCCACGGTATCCAGGGCGCAGGACTCCGAAGCCAAGACCCATCCCTCCTTCAGCCGCCCCAGGCATAAAGGCCGGACGCCGTAAGGGTCGCGCGCACCGATCAACTGCCGTTCGGTCAATAGAACCAGGGAATAGGCGCCGCGCAGCTCCGGCATGCAGGCCAGTAGGGCTTCAGCCGGCGGTAGGCCCTGGTGCCGCGCCATAAGATTGATGATAACCTCGCTATCGGTAGTCGATTGAAATATAGAACCGCCGGCACCTAGGGAGCGCCGCAGCTCGGCGGCATTGGTCAGGTTACCGTTATGGGCTACGGCCACCATGCCGTTTGAAGTATGGAAGACCAGGGGCTGGGCGTTAACCAGGGTGCTGGCTCCGGTGGTAGAGTAACGCACGTGGCCGATGGCCGAATTGCCCTGGAGTTCCCGTAATTTTTCCTCCCCAAAGACCTCCGGCACCAGACCCATGCCCTTATATCCCCGTAGCTGCCTGCCGTCGGATACGGCTATACCGGCGCTTTCCTGGCCCCGGTGCTGCAGGGCGTAAAGGCCGTAATAGGTGAGCCGGGATACATCCAGACCAGGGCCGTAAACACCGAAGACGCCGCATTCTTCACGCCAACCTTTTTCTAACCAAGGCAATTCGGCAAACTCCCCCTCCATTTCGCCGCCATCTCCTCCAGAGCAAGATCGATTAATCCGGTTCCTCGGTGGGAGATCACCACCCGGTCGCCTCCGCAAAAGCCGATTCCGGTTGCCGCCACGCCGGCCGCTTTAGCTAAAGCCAGCACTTCGCCGGCTTTTTCCGGTCTCGCCGCAAGTAACACGCGCGACTGGCTTTCACTGAAAAGAAACCGCGACGGCGGCAGGTCCCCGCTCAAATCCACCCTAGCCCCCAGGTTGCCGCTTAAGGCCATCTCGGCCAGGGCCACGGCCAGGCCGCCTTCGGCGCAATCGTGGGCCGCCTCTACCAACCCCTGTTGAATGGCCGCGCGCACCACCTGCTGAACCCTTTTTTCCTTATCCAAATCCAGGCGCGGCGGCCGGCCGGCCACCAGGCCGTGGACTACTGCCAGGTACTCGCTACCGCCGATCTCGTCAAGGGTCTCGCCTAGCAAAACTATTACATCGCCCTCCTGCCGGAATCCCTGGGTACAACGCCGGCTTACGTCCGACAGCAGTCCCACCATGCCCACGACAGGCGTAGGGTAGATGGCCTTGCCTCCGGTTTCGTTATAGAAGCTCACGTTGCCACCGGTGACAGGCGTCTCCAGCGCCTCGCAGGCCCGGCTCATACCTAAAACCACATGGTAAAACTGCCAGGCAACCTCGGGTTTCTCCGGGTTGCCGAAATTTAAACAATTAGTAATGGCCAGGGGTCTAGCCCCGCAGCAGGACAGGTTGCGCGCCGCTTCGGCTACGGCAATGGCCCCGCCCATTTCAGGGTCCAGATAACAGTAGCGCCCGTTGCCGTCGGTGGTCAGGGCCAAACCCTTCTTGGCGCCCTTAATTCGCAAAACCGCAGCATCGCTGCCCGGTCCCACCACGGTATCCGTGCGCACCATAAAGTCGTACTGGCGGTATACCCATTCCTTGCTGGCGATGTTGGGGGAGCCCAGGAGATCGAGCAAAACGCGGTTATAATCCCCGGGTTCCGGAAGAGCGCTCAAATCATACTGTTGTAATGCTTCCAGGTAGTCCGGCCGGCGGCGTTCGCGCTTATATACGGGGCAGTCCGAGGTCAAAGCCCGCACCGGGACTTCGGCCACGACTTTATCCGCCTCCAGAATGCGGAAGCTGCCATCGGCGGTCACCCTGCCGATAACCGTCGCCTCCAGGTCCCAGCGCTCCAGGATCTCCCTTACCCGTTCCTCGCAGCCGCGCCTAGGCACAACCAGCATGCGCTCCTGGGATTCCGAAAGCATGACTTCGTAGGGCGTCATACCCTCTTCCCGCCGCGGCACGCGGGCCACGTCCAGCTCCATGCCCGTACCGGCACGGGAAGCCATCTCGCTCCCCGCGCTGGTTAACCCGGCGGCGCCTAGGTCCTGCATGCCTACCAGCAAATCTTCCTCGATTAAAGCCAGACAGGCTTCGACCAAGAGTTTTTCCCGGAAGGGGTCGCCCACCTGGACGGCAGGCCGCCGGGATTCGGAAGCCTCGCCCAGTTCTTCCGAGGCAAAAGTAGCGCCGTGGATGCCGTCGCGGCCGGTGCGCGCCCCTACCAGCATGACGGCGTTACCAACTCCAGCAGCTAGACCCCGGCGTAATTTCTGGTGCTCGATTAGCCCTATGCACATGGCGTTAACCAGGGGGTTGCCGCTGTAGGAAGGGTCGAAGTAAACTTCACCTCCAACCGTCGGCAATCCCAAGCAGTTGCCGTACCAGGCGATGCCGCCAACGACGCCGCTAAATAAGTAGCGGTTGCGGGGCTCGCTCAAAGGGCCGAACCGCAAGGAATCTAGTAGGGCTATTGGTCTAGCGCCCATGGCAAAAATATCGCGAACAATGCCGCCCACACCTGTCGCCGCCCCCTGGAAAGGCTCAATGGCCGAAGGGTGGTTATGGCTTTCGATCTTAAAGACTACCGCCTGGCCGTCGCCGATGTCCACCACGCCCGCGTTTTCCCCCGGCCCCTGCAGTACCCAGGGAGCTTTGGTCGGGAAGAGTCTTAAGACCGGCCGGGAATTTTTATAACTGCAGTGCTCCGACCACATGACGGCAAACATACCCAGTTCGAGGTGGTTGGGTTCCCGGCCTAAAAGAGAGCAAATGCGCTCGTATTCCTCATCTGTGAGCCCCATCTCCCGCCAAGGCTTATCCTCCATACCGGCCGCCCCCTTCCCACCATTCGACTATAGAAGCCAGGAGCTTTAGTCCATCGGTATTGCCCAAAATCTCCTCTGCCGCCCGCTCGGGGTGGGGCATCAACCCCAAAACGTTGCCTTCCCGGTTGACGATGCCGGCGATATTGGCCACGGAACCGTTGGGGTTGGCCGCCGCCGTCACCTCCCCCGCCGGGGTGCAGTAGCGGAAGACGACCTGGCCATTTTCCTCCAGCTCGGCCAGAGTCGCGGGGTCGGCGAAGTAATTGCCCTCCCCGTGGGCAATGGGCAGGCGGATTACCTCGCCGCCCTTAAATTTAAGGGTAAAAGGCAGGTGGTTATTTTCCACCTTTAAATACACGTCCTGGCAGCGGAACTGCAGGCAGTCGTTTTTGCGCATGGCGCCGGGGAGCAGGCCGGCCTCTAAAAGGATCTGGAAGCCATTGCAGATGCCCAGCACCAGGCCGCCCCGCCGGGCAAAATCCACGACCGCAGGCATGATATTGGCAAAACGGGCGATGGCCCCCGCCCGCAGGTAGTCGCCGTAGGAAAAACCGCCCGGTAAGATTATACAATCGAAGCCACGAAGTGATTTTTCTGCGTGCCAGATGTACTCCACCGGTTGGCCCAAAACGGCCCCCACGGCGTGGTAGACGTCGTGGTCGCAATTAGAACCGGGAAAAACGATGACGCCGAATTGCAAACGGCGCCCTCCTTTCTAGCTTATACCTCCACGCGAAAGTCTTCGATTACCGGGTTGGCTAAAAGGCGGCGGCACATTTCTTCTACCTGGGCTTGAGCCGACGCGGTATCCGGCGCATCTAGGCGAAGCTCGAGATACTTGCCAACCCGCACTTCTTTTACGCACTCATAGCCCAGGGCGGCTAGACCCTTTTTAACGGCCTCGCCCTGGGGGTCCAGAACACCTGATTTAAGGGTGATATATATTCTTGCCGTAAACATTTATTTACCAACTCCTGCCTCAAAAAGAGGGGTAAATGCCTCGGCCGGTTCTATACCAGAGCTTCTACGCGCCGCAATACTTCCTGGTAGGCCGCTTCGACGCCACCCAGGTCCCGGCGGAAGCGGTCTTTGTCCAGCTTTTCGCCGCTTCGGGCATCCCAGAAGCGACAGGTATCAGGCGAGATCTCGTCTCCGAGCATGAGCTTGCCCTCGTGGTGGCCGAATTCCAGTTTAAAATCTACCAGGACAAGGTTGGCGGGCTGCAAAAACTTGATCAAATACTCGTTTATCTTGAGGGCGTAATTTTTCATCAGAGCCAGGTCTTCCTCGGAAGCCAGCTCCAAGGCGGCTATGTGGTACTCGTTGATCATAGGGTCGTGCAGATCGTCCGATTTATAATAGAATTCCAGGACGGGCCTTTTTAAAGGCGTCCCTTCGGCAATCCCCAGCCGCTGGGACAAGCTCCCGGCAGCTATATTGCGCACGACTACCTCAACGGGCACAATTTTAAGCTCCCGCACCAGCATTTCCCGGGGTGAGAGCAGCTCGACAAAATGCGTCGGGATGCCCTGTACGGCCAACCTGGGGAATAAAAGGGCCGAGAGGCGGGCATTAACTTCGCCTTTGCCGGTAATTTTCCCTTTTTTGGCGCCGTCAAAGGCGGTGGCGTCATCTTTAAATTCTATCCAGTAATATTTGGGGTCATCGGTACGGTAAACCTTCTTGGCTTTGCCCTCGTAGAGTAACTCCTGCTTACTCAACATTTTTCGATCCCCCTGTAATTAATCTTGATGCTTTCCGAAATAGATTTGCTAAAACCCTTGAAACTCAATACCTCAAGCCTTGTGAAGGTTAACCCCCCTCCCTGTGGAGAATAATGGTGTTCCCGAAACAGTCCCAATAGCTTTTGCAAAGACTTACTCATTCCAGACCGGCCCTTAAGAAAATATAATCAATATGGCGCAGGTGATAGTCATAGGAGAAAAGGTCCTCGATCTCCCTTGCGCTGAGTTTGGACCGTATTTCTTCATCCTGCAATACCAGGTCTTTAAAGGAAACTTTCTCCTGCCAGGCCCGCATGGCGTTTTTCTGGACGAGGGCGTAAGCCGTCTCCCGTAGCATGCCTTTTTCTACCAGGGCCAGGAGCACCCGCTGGGAAAAGACCAGCCCCAGAGTTTTCTCCAGGTTGCGCCGCATGTTTTCCGGATAAACGTTCAGCCCGGCCATGATCTCGGTGAACTTCGCCAGCATGTAATCCAGTAAGATAGTGGTATCCGGCAGGATAATGCGCTCCACCGAGGAATGGGTCAGGTCGCGCTCGTGCCAAAGGGCGATATTCTCCAGTCCGGCCAGGGCGTGACCCCGGATTACCCGCGCCAGGCCGGCCACCCGCTCGCACATGATGGGGTTGCGCTTGTGGGGCATGGCCGAGGAACCCTTCTGCCCTTTGGCAAATGGTTCTTCTACTTCCAAGATGTCCGTCCGCTGGAGATTACGGATTTCCGTGGCCATTTTTTCGAGAGAACTGGCAATTATGGCGCAGGTGGTGAGGAAGTGGGCATGGCGGTCGCGCTGGATGATCTGGGTGGAAACGGCGGCCGGTTTCAACCCCAGCTTGGCACAGACGTATTCTTCTACCCTGGGGTTAACGTTGGCAAAAGTGCCGACAGCACCGGAAATTTTGCCCACGCTGATCATTTCTTTGGCTTCTTCCAGTCGCTCTATATGGCGCTCTACTTCCTTGACCCACAGGGCCATCTTGAGGCCGAAAGTCGTCGGCTCGGCGTGTACGCCGTGGGTACGGCCTATCATCAAGGTATACTTATATTTTTTAGCCAGAGCGGCCAGCACTTCCTTGAGTCTTTCCAGCCGAACCCGCAAAAGTTCGGCTGCCTCCCTCAATTGTACGGCCAGAGCGGTATCTAAAATGTCGGAAGAAGTAAGGCCCAGGTGGATGTACTTAGAAGCATCGCCTACTTTTTCCGCAACCGCGGTTAAAAAAGCGAGCACGTCGTGCCTGGTAACGGCTTCGATCTCATCAATGCGCTTCACGTCAAAGGAGGCTTTTTCCTTAATTTCGGCCAGGGCCTTCGGCGGGATGCGCCCCAGCTCGGCCCATGCCTCGCAGGCGTATATTTCGATCTCCAGCCACTTGCGGTACTTATTCTCGGGTTCCCATATGCGCTTCATTTCGGGAAGGGTGTAACGGTCCAGCATGAAAACTCACCTTTCCTACGTATGCTCCTTTTCTCTCAGGTACTTCTCGATCCCCAGTTCTGCCAGACGGTCGGCCTTGGCCTTCACCCCCGCGGCCAGCTCCTCTTTAAAGGCCGCTATGCGTTCCCTTAAAGCCGGGTACTTTACGCCCAGAATCTGGACGGCCAGGATGGCGGCGTTACCGGCGGCGTTAATGGCCACGGTGGCCACCGGTATGCCGTGCGGCATCTGCACGATAGAAAAAAGAGAATCCAGGCCTCCCAAAGCAGCGGTCTTGATGGGTACGCCGATAACCGGCAAAGGAGTAACAGCTGCCAATACGCCCGGGAGGTGGGCGGCGCCTCCGGCTCCGGCGATGATGACTTCCAGTCCCCGACCGGCCGCACTTCGAGCGTAGGCCAGAGCCTGCTCCGGCGAGCGGTGAGCCGAAATGATGGTCAACTCGTACCCGACCTGCCACTCAGATAGGATATCGGCTGCCGCGCGCATGACCGGCAGGTCGGAATCGCTGCCCATAACTATACCGACCAATGGTTGCACAAGCTAACACCTCTCTCTAAGTATTGCCCTAACTAAAAGAACCCAGGCCAGAGTAGGTTTAGCCGCTGAAACCTACCCGCCTGGGTTTTTGTCCCTCCGGTGTAGCACTTAAGAGTGCCTGTACCACTCGGACCTGACCGCTTTTAAATTTAAAGCGCGGAACCCTGAGGTACACTTTCAGCAGTTGCCGTCAAAGCTCTGGCCAACTGCTATTTTCCGTTAGTTTTCGCCTCCATCTTAGCAAAGAGGCATAAGCATGTCAACTTTTAAAATTCCAGGCGCAAATCCTGCCTAACCACCTGGACTTCCGGGAAAAACTTAACGGCCTCGGCTAAAATATCATCAGGGTTATACCAGGAGCGAAGGTGAGTCAAGAGGAGTCTTTTTACTCCGGCGCTTCGGGCCAGTTCAGCGGCCTGGGCAGCGGAAAGGTGGTTGGTGCCGCCGGCTTCTATATCAGAAGTCAAAAAGGTAGCTTCGGCCAGCAGGAGGTCGGCGCCTTCGGCAAAAGAGGCGAGCTCGGGGAAAATTTCGGTATCGGCCGTATAAACCAGGGTACTGCGGCCGTCGCTAAGGCGGCAGGCCAGCGTAGGCAGAGGGTGCCGCGTAGGGAGAAAGTTCAGTTTAAACTCCCCAATGCGTAATTCCCGCGCCGGGTCGAGAGGTTGTCTGGACAAAACTTCTTTATAGCCCAGGCGGGCGAATTCCTCGGCCGGTTCCGCCGGAGCCCAAACAGTTACCGGTTCCTGCCGCTTACCTTCCGCCACTGCCTGGTCGATGGCATAACGGTAAACAAAAATGTCGCTTATATGGTCGCCGTGCAGGTGGGAGAGCAGGATCCCGTCCAGCTTCCAAAAAGGCAGGTATTTCTGCAGTTGGGCCATAACCCCGCTTCCGAACTCCAAAACCACCCTGGTCGAACAACCCTCGACGAGGTACCCGAGGCAGGCCCCGCCCGGCGGCGGGTAAGGCGTGTAACAACCTAATATTGTCAAGCGCAAAGTAATTACCTCCAAACTTCCTCCCGAGTTTGTCCCGGCGTGAAAAGCGAGGACAACTTAAATTAGGTTCCGCGGGTCTTATTCTAGCCAGATTACAGATACCTCCCGGAACCTCTTAAGCTCGGGATCGCCGGTTAAAAGGGCGCCTTTCTTCATTTTAGCGGTAGCTGCCGCAAAAGCATCGGCATAAGAAATAGCGTATTTCATTTTTAAAGTCGCGGCTGCAAAAATAATGGATTCGGAAGCTTCTACCAGTTCAACAGGCCCGCTTCTAAGATTATTTATCACTTTCCGAGCCTCTTTTTCTCCCTTTTTGCGGCCAAGAATATAGAATACTTCTCCCAAATTTATTAAATTGAGTAAGATCCGAGGTGGAGCATTTAATCCGGGTAATAGGGTTTTAATCTTTATCCCAGCTTCCCCGTTTCCTTCCGCCCATTCTAAAATGTTTTTTACTATTTCTCCGGCCGGCTCACCCTGCAGCCAAGCTAAAATTGCCCATGCATCTAGGACTATGCACTTAAAAGTTGCTCCCGTCTCCATATTAAATCCCTTTGCGTAATTCGCGTTTATGCTCTTCCCTAAGTTCGCTTAAAAGATCGACATCTTTATATTTCCCGTAAAATTCGCTACCGAGGTTAGGATTAATTTTTTCCAGGACGATCTTTTCTCCCTCCAACTGTACCCGAAATTGCGTGCCTGCTCTTAACCCTAAAGCCCGGCGGATTTCCTTAGGAATAACTACCTGACCTTTGGTGGATAAAGAGGTAACGCCCATATACTCACCCTTTCTTACCTTATTGTAAGACGCAGCGGGGTAAATGTCAAGTCATGGATGGAGCCCCGCCGGCCGGAGGTTAGGGCCGGCGGAAAAGTGGCTCGCCATGGAGTCCCGGTAACCTATTCCCACTCAATCGTTGCCGGCGGTTTCGAGGTAATGTCGTAAACCACCCGATTGACGTGACGCACTTCATTGACGATGCGCGAGGAGACGCGTTCCAACAAGTCGTAGGGCAGGCGGGCCCAGTCGGCGGTCATGGCGTCGTCGCTGGTCACGGCGCGTAAAACTATGGGGTAAGCATAGGTGCGCTCGTCGCCCATAACCCCCACGCTGCGCAGGGAAGGCAGGACGGCAAAAGACTGCCAGATTTCCCGGTAAAGGCCGGCCCGCCGGATCTCTTCGGTAAAGATGGCATCGGCCTGGCGAAGGATGTCGAGCTTTTCGCGCGTAACTTCGCCTAAAATGCGGACGGCCAGCCCAGGGCCGGGGAAAGGCTGGCGCCAGATAACTTCTTCCGGCAGGCCCAGCTGCTCGCCTACTTTCCTGACCTCGTCTTTAAAAAGCAGGCGGAGGGGCTCGATAAGTTTGAGCTCCATTTTTTCGGGCAGGCCGCCCACGTTATGGTGAGTTTTAATCCTAGCAGCCGTATCGGTACCGCTCTCGATTACGTCGGGATAAAGGGTACCCTGGACGAGATAATCCACCCGGCCGAGCTTGCGCGCCTCTTCTTCAAAGACGCGGATGAATTCCTCGCCGATGATTTTTCTTTTTTCTTCCGGATCCACGACACCCTTAAGGCGGGCAAGAAAGCGCTCGGAGGCATCAACGTAGACCAGATTGGCCCCCAGAGTTTCTTTAAAAGTAGCCTGCACCTGCTCCGGCTCACCCTGGCGCAGGAGCCCGTGGTTGACGAAGACGCACGTCAGGCGGTCGCCGACGGCACGGTGCACCAGCGCCGCCGCTACGGAAGAATCTATCCCGCCGCTTAAGGCGCATATTACCCGGCCGTCTCCTACCTGGGCCTTTATGGCCGCCACCTGGTCCTCGATAAAAGAACTTACGGTCCAGTCTCCCCGGCAGCCGCAGATATCAAAAAGGAAACGGCGCAGGATCTCCTGGCCGTAAGGTGTATGTTTCACCTCGGGGTGAAACTGCACGCCGTAGAGCTTGCGGTTGGAATCGGCCATAGCCGCTACCCGAGTGTAGCCGGAGCGGGCCAGGACCCGAAAACCCGGCGGAGCAGCGCTTACGGCATCACCGTGACTCATCCAGCACGGCATCTCCCGGGGCAAGCCCCTAAATAAAGCATCTTCCTCTACCACTTCGACCGTGGTTTTGCCATACTCGTGGGCCGGTGCCCGGTCGACCCGGCCGCCCAAATCGTGGGCCATTAATTGCATGCCGTAGCATATACCTAAGATGGGGATGCCGCTCGAATATATAGCCGGGTCCAGGCGCGGCGCTCCCTGGATGTAGACGCTGGCCGGGCCGCCGGAAAAAACAATGCCTTTAGGCCGGCGGGCCAAAATTTCATTTAAGGGAGTATAATAAGGGAGCATCTCGCAATAAACCTGGCACTCGCGGATGCGCCTGGCGATCAGTTGATTATATTGGCCGCCAAAGTCTAATACGAGGACAATCTCCATAGCCTTAAACTCCTTTAATAGTAGCTATGAACTATGAACTATTCGTCATCAACTTTTTTGCCCGGAGCCTGTAAAGGGTGGGCCCTCATTTATTGCCCGTTGGTATATATATCGCGTTTGAGCACGCAGATATCCGGCAGGTGGCGGTACTGCTGGGCATAATCCAGCCCGTATCCTACCACAAAGTAGTCCGGGATGGTAAAACCGCAGTAATCTAACTGCACTTCAACCAAACGCCGGCTGGGCTTGTCCAAAATAGTACAGGTCTTCAGGCTCAGAGGGTGACGGGCCTTAAGGTTATCCACGAGATATTTCAAGGTCAGGCCGGTATCAACAATATCTTCTACGATGAGCAGATGCTTGTCTTCCACCGGGCACTCCAGGTCTTTTAAAATACGCACTGCCCCGGAAGTACGGGTAGAAGAACCATAACTGGATACGGCCATAAAATCAAGAATTAAGGGGATCTTAATCTCCCGCACCAAGTCGGCCAGAAAAATGATGGCCCCTTTTAGTATCCCCACTACCAGCAGGTTTTTGCCCTCATAATCACGGCTGATGGCCGCTCCCAGCTCCCGAACCCGATTCTTAATCGCCTCGGCTGAAACTAAAATCTCCTCAATATCTGCCTGCAAAACTTAAAACCTCCTATATATCCGTGACTTCGCGGCTTGATTCCTGAAATAATAGTATTCCTCCAGTTTCACCGTTGTAGCCCTTATTTAGGCTTAGTTCGCTCTAAATAGTAAAATTCCTGCAAGATACCCCCATGCCGCTAACGCGGCACCATCAGGGGGATGAAAATGGTAAAGACTATTTTCAGAGTAGTTATTTTCCTTCTCTTAAGTGAATTAAGGGGGATTTGCCCCCTCATTCTTTTTCCTAAACCGGCGCTTTAATATTTAGCCTGCGGTTAAAATCAAGGAGTTCCAGGTCCAGAGTTAGCTTATCGGTGGGCTTTTGCCTGCTGGTGGCCTCCACAGTCACCCGCTGGATGCGGGTCGACCCCCGGTCGATCCATAATTTATAGCTAAAGTCGCGGGCGTAGCGGTTTAAAAATTGATTGACCACTTTAGGCCGGCAGACCAGAAGATAAGGGCGGCCTTTAATATCTTTTTGACGGCCCAGGTACTGCAATTCTTCAATTTGAGCAAAGCGCAAAATCGATAAAGGATCGATTTCGACCATGAAGAGCTCCTGTTTAAGGGGGTCGCTGCCCTGGTGGATCATCCAGCGGCCGGCAATGGGGTCTTTAAAATAGGTTTTTTCGCGTATGTGATAAACATCGACGCTCTGGCCGGTCATCCGCCCCTGAAAGTGAAAATCCCCGGTACGCGAGCGCTCTCCCTGGACATTGCTCAACTCCAATTCACGACCGCCAGTCTGGAGCTTAACGGTCAGGCGGAAACGATAAGTTTCCGCCTGAAGGGTATTATCTAAAGCTCGGTTCATTAGTTCTTCGGGAATAACCTTTAATTCTTTCTGGTAGTAATAATAAAAGGAAATGCCGGCTCCCAGGAGCAATAGCCCTATGATCAACAGCCGGAGTTTCCCTCTAAATTCAGCCAGCAAACGCCCTCACCCCTACCGCCTCTTCTTTCTATAAAACGTTATGGCGGCAGGAGAAGTACATATGCCAGGATAATTTTAGAAATTCCAGCGCTTAACGCCTGCTGCCGGGTTTAATAATGGGCAGATTCTGGCGGCAGTAAGGGCACTCTTCCGGTTTATAGGCCTCGATATCCAGGAAAACCAGCGCCTTGAGCGGGACGCCTAGGTCGACCTTGCCTCCGCTACGGTCCACCAGTACGCCAGCGCCCACAGGCACCCCCCCTGCCGCCTTAACTATTTCTATCACCTCGCGTACCGAGCCGCCGGTAGTTACCACATCTTCCACCACTAATACTCTTTCGCCAGGAGCAATGCGGAAGCCGCGGCGCAAGGTCATAACGCCTTCCTCACGTTCGGTAAAAAGGGCCCTGGCTTTAAGAAAACGGGCTACTTCGTAGGCAAGGATGATGGCGCCGGTAGCCGGCCCGATAACCACCTGGATATTCTGGCCATTATAATTTTCCGCCAACGCCGCACAAAGCCTGGCCGCCTCCTCAGGATACTGCAGGACCTGGGCGCACTGCAGGTACTGCCCGGCGTGCAGACCGGAAGTGAGGCGGAAATGCCCCTCCCACAGAACTCCAGTACGGCGAAAAATTTCCAGGACTTCCTCTTGGGTAAGCATACCAATCTACTCCTTAACTAAACTTTTATTGCCCCTACTAGCTCGTTTATATCGTTAATGTTATTACGGTGCAAGTATTCCCTTAAACCCTCGATAATTTCCACCATAGCTGTAGGCCGGGTAAAAGTAGCTGTCCCTACCGCCACCGCCCGCGCGCCGGCCAGCATAAACTCCAGAGCATCGGTAGCCGTCCTGATGCCTCCCATGCCGATAACCGGGATCTTTACGGCCCGGGCCACCCGCCAGACAGCGTAAAGGGCGACGGGCTTAATCGCCGGACCGCTTAAACCTCCAACCACGTTGGCCAGCAGCGGGCGGCGCCGCTCCACGTCAATAGCCATGCCCTGCAGAGTATTGATAAGGGAGACGGCATCGCACCCGGCGTCTTCCGCTGCCCTGGCTATTTCGGTTATATCAGTGACATTGGGGGTGAGTTTGGCGATTATGGGAAGGGGGGTACGGCGCCGCACGGCGGTAATAACGCCCGCCGCCATTTTGGGGTCGACCCCAAAGGCAACGCCGCCCTCTTTAACATTGGGGCAGGAGATGTTGACCTCCAGGGCCGCCACGCCTTCTACCTCGCTCAAGCGCTCGGCCAGCTCCACATATTCCTCCAGGGTTTTTCCGGCAATATTAACGATTACCGGGGGTTTGAAACGGCGCAGGAAAGGCATTTTTTCCCGGATAAAAACTTCCAAGCCGGGATTTTGGAGGCCAATGGAGTTGAGCAATCCGGACGCGGTCTCGGCCAGGCGCGGCGGCGGGTTGCCCGGCGCTGGCTTTAAAGTTACGGCTTTGACCACGATGGCCCCCAGAAGGTTAAGATCGAAGAAACGAGAATACTCCTCGCCGAAACCGAAAGTACCCGAAGCAGGCATGACAGGGTTTTGCAAGCGCAGACCGGCGATATTTACTGACAGGTTGGGTAGCGGCAAAATTTTTAAGCCCTCCAAAACAAGAATTTACCAGATTATTTCTTGGGCCGCAAAGACAGGGCCGCAAGTGCAGACGTTCTCGTATGTCGCGCCTCCTTCAGGAGACCGGACCGGAACGGCGCAGCCCCGGCAGGCCCCCAGTCCGCAGGCCATGCGCTCCTCCAGGGAAAACTCTCCGGGAATATGGTGACCAGCCAGCAATCCGGCGCAGGCGGCCAGCATAGGCCTGGGGCCGCAGGCAAAAACTATATCGGGCTTCTCTTTGGGTATACTTTTTTCCAGAAGCGCGGTTACCGGGCCACTAAAACCAGCGCTACCATCGTCGGTAGCCACCTCTATTTCGATGCCTAACCGCTGCAGGGCTTCCAACCGCAAGAGCAGGTTCCTGGTACGGGCGCCCAGGAAGAATTTTAGAATCACTCCTCTGCCCAACAACTCGCGGGCTAAAAAAAATAGAGGCGCTATCCCTACCCCCCCGGCGACTAGCAGGGCTTTGCCTCCGCACGGAGGTAAACTAAAACCCCGGCCTAAGGGGCCGAGGACATCTATGTTGATGCCCGGTTTTTGCCCCGCCAGCCAGGAGGTACCTTTACCTACGACCTGATAGAGCAGGCTTACCCTCCCGCTTTTCTTATCCACGTCGTGGACACTCAAAGGCCTCCGCAGGAGCCATTCCATGCCTTCCCCGCAGCGCAAATGCAGGAACTGCCCCGGCCTGGCCCTTAAAGCAACTTCGGGTAGGGATATTTCCATAAGGTAAGCTCCAGGTCCTATTTCCACGTTGCTACAAATTAATCCTATATGCTCGACTCCTGCACTCAAACTTCCATATCCTCTCTAACAATTTCATGCATTCGCTTAATAAAAGCATGTATCTCGCTGCGCAGGCGCCGATCTAATTGAGGCAGCCTTATACCATTAATCTCCAGCTTCATCTGTCGCAGCAAATCCCTTCCATGCCAGGGAGCCATATAGATAAACCTGCTCAATGTCGCATTTTTCTTTAAGCCATTTTGCAACGGCCAGAGCCTTAGCAAGAGCTTGCGTCCGCCGCCGCTCGCCCAGTAACCTGTCTTCTGCCAAAACCTTGCGGCGCATTTTCATAAAATCCCGCCGCTCCAAGCCGCCGCCACCTTCTTCAAAGGTTTCTTCTAAAGCTTTAAGGATAATTATACCACACTTGCTTTCTAACCAATCCCAAATTAACTGGAAAACATTTTTAATTTATTATATAAAGTAGCCAATGATATTCCCAGGGCTTTGGCGGCCATTTTCTTGCCATTAATATCGTTGCCGTAAATAGCAAGAGCCCTCATAATAGCTTCTTTCTCAGCCTTCATTAATACTTCCTTCAAATCTATCTCGTTTTCATTTAATTCCGAGGTTTTCTGGTCCTTGATACTATTCACTAATCTACGCTTTATCTTAGGTGGAATATTTTCAACTTTAAGCTCATTGCCCTCTGTCATTTCTAACATGAATACCATGGTATTTTCTAATTCCCTAACATTACCGGGCCAATCATAGTCAAGTAATACTCTAAGCGCTTCCTGAGACAAGAAAGCATTTCTTCCCCGTGAATACTTCTTAATAAAGTAATCGATTAATAAAGGAATATCTTCCTTTCTCTCTCGCAGGGGTGGCAGATTTAAGGGTATGACATTCAAGCGGTAATATAAATCTTCTCTAAACTTTCCCGTTAGAATTAGGTCCTCAAGATTTTTATTGGTAGCAGATATAACCCGGATGTCAACATCGACTTCTTTAGTAGAGCCAATACGTCTTATTTTTTTATCCTGCAAGACTCGCAAAACCTTACCTTGTAAAGCTAACGGCATATCTCCAATTTCATCTAAGAAAATTGTACCTTTATCTGCAACTTCAAATAAACCCAATTTCCCCCCACGATTAGCCCCCGTAAAAGCTCCGCTTTCATAGCCGAAGAGCTCGCTTTCCAAAAGGTCTTGAGGTATAGCGGCACAATTTATAGCAACAAAAGGCCCGTCCTGCCTCTCGCTTTCGTTATGAATCGCATGAGCTAAAAGCTCTTTTCCTGTACCGCTTTCCCCTGTAATTAAAATATTTGCATTTCCCCTGGCTGCTTTTTTAGCATTCTCAACTAGAGATTTAAATTGAGCACTTTTGCCCAACAAATCATTAAAGGTATATTTAGCCTTTTGTTTTTCTTTTATGGTCCTTTCGAGCCGGATAACTTTTCTGGCCAATTCCTGGGCCATAGTTACATCTTTAGAAATCGTTATGCCACCAACTATCATATCCCCTTTTTTAATAGGTAAAACATCGACAACATATTCATTATTACCTGTCTTTCTCAATAAATTTTTCATCGGTTTGCCTGTCTTAATAACTTCCGGTAATAGACTTGCGGGGCGCACCTGTCGTAAGGGTAAACCCATACAGTCTTCTAATTTCAGACCTTTAAGTTTTGTATAGCTTTCGTTCATAAATTTGATACGGCAATCTTTATCTACTACCAATATGGCATCTGACAGCGAGTTTAATATTAATGAATACCACTCATCTGGTTCCATTAAACACTCCTTACTATCTTTAACAGGACAAGATCTTTCAAATTTTCTTACATTACTTTGCATTACCCCGCCTCCTCAATCCTTTCTTATTTTTAGTTTTTAATACTTCGATAAAAAAGGGGTTTTTCCTTCTAAGTTTTTAGAATCTTGCCCATTTCATCTTAAGTTTAACAAGGTTTTTAAGGTGGCACGGGACTTGCAAGAAACTTTAAATAAGATAGCGGAAACATCTTTATTGTGAACAGGAGGGATTATAAATGCCTGAGAAAAAAAGCGTACACTTAATGGAGGCAGGTGAGGAATTAGAACCGTTCGAATTCCTGGTCACCCCGGAATTAAATCAACAATATTTATACGCAGAAGAAGATTACCATCCCAGGTATCTAGAAAAAAACGAATCCGGGCCGCCACTAGTTCACCCTGCCTTATTGCTCAATATGAGCAACAGCACCAGGAGCCCATCCTTTTATCTCGCTCCCGGCTGGGCTGCCATTCACGCTGCGGAGGAGACGGAGTTCCTCAATCCGGCTAGAGTAGGTAAGAAATTACGGGTCACCTGGAGAATAGTGGAAACCTATGAAAAACGAGGTAAGCCTTGGCGGGTAACAGAAGCATTAGTGGTGGACGAGGACGGCGTACAAATATTGCGAAGAAAACTCCATTCTACCTACTCTTCATCAGAATCGGCAAAATAAAAGAGGTGGATAAAATGACAATTATTACTAAAGAAACTCCGGTAGGGCAAGAGTTTTCTGGCAAACCGAAAAAGATAACTTGGGAGAGATTATGGACCTTTTCAGGAGGGCCTTTTGCCGCCTCAGGGTGGCCAAAGAAGAACATTCATACCGACATTGATTTTGCTAAAAATGCTGGACTGCCGACGGCGTGCGCTTCCGGAACACAATATCAAGGCTATGTGATTCAATTATTGATCGATCTCTTTGGAGAGGAGTGGCTAAAAAATGGAAAAATGAATGTAAAATTTATTAAGCTTGTTCCAGAAGGCGATACCCTTATAGCCAAAGCAAAAGTCCAATCTAAGGAGGAAGACGGTTCTGCAGTAAAGTATACTTTAGATATTTGGTGCGAGAACCAGAATGGCGATAAGGTGCTTGTAGGGACGGCAAGTGGATTGGTAAAAAAATAAAATAAGCCAGGAACAAATATTCCGGGAGGAATCTTTTCGCTGGCCGTAGAATTATTCTTTTTAATTTTCGAACCCACATTTCGCACCCTTGGATAGACCTTCCAAATATTTTTATGGGGTGAGTGACAATTTTACTATCCACCGGTACGGGCAGGGGAAGGGTAAATTTCTTTCCCGAATCCAGCTAGTTTAAGTGCTCTGATCACCTCCGGGCCGTGGTAGTTGATTAGTGCCCTGTCCTGGCCTTGTTTTACTACCAGGAGGGGGTCGAGCATCTCCAGAAGGGCTCACGCTGTAGGGGTGCTGCTTTTACGTTTTCCCGGCAGGGTCAGGGGAGCGGCCTCAGCTTCCAGGCTCTTTCTCACTCGGTACTCCAGGTACGCGGCCACCAAAAGGGCTAGCTGAAGGACGAAAGACATGGCCTCCACCCGGTCCTTGTTTTTGAGGAAGATCGGTCCCAGGAGGAACGGCTGCTTTAAAAAACAAAACTGTCTCTCCACGGCGTTTTGCTCCTTGTACTCCTTAAGGACCTCTCGATCGGGATGCCCTTCGGCATCCATGACGTTGATGATCAGCACTAAAGTGGAAGCCAGGTCTTTCTCGCGGGCCATAGCCTCCCGGTTTTCGCTTATCCGGACGCGGGCGTGGTAGACTACGGTGCTCTCGGGTTGCGTCCCTTTCTTAGGCCGGGCCGGTTTGAGGTAGCGGGTAAGTAACTCCTTTGTAACTTCGCCGCTTAAGGCGAAGGGTTGGTGATGTTGTTCTTTGATAAAAATCTCCACGGCCTTAACCGCGTCAGCCTCACAGGCGAAAGGACGCTGGGCCAGTTCCCGGGCAGCCTTTTCCAGTTCCTCTTTTTGCTTGGCCCACTTTTTTACTAGACTCTTTTCTTTGCACTGGTCTAAGGCGCTGGAGTTGACTGTCCGTATCAAGATCCAGTAGGTATCTCCACAAAAATTTTTTTCGTTATGAGACCTCACCCTTAAAGCATTAGTTTTAAGGCAGTGGCCTTCGCATCCACCCCACAGTGGTCAAATAAGTGCACCAACGGGCGGCTTCGGGA
>JASUSV010000026.1 GCA_030445865.1 Clostridia bacterium | reverse complement strand
CTCGCCCCGGCCTGTTTCGGCCGCCTCGATGGCCGCCCTCAAGCCTGCCAGGCCGGAGCCCAGGATGATGAGGTCGTGGGTTAGGGTTTGCATGGGGGCCTCCTTAATAATTTCAGCCGCCACTAAGTGGGGGCAGGATTTCTACTATATCTCCCGGTTTTAATCTTTGTTCTTCGCGGGCAAACTCGCCGTTCACTATATAAGTCAGGCCTTCCATGGAAGGCAGGCGCAGGGCCTCAACGAGTTCCCGGATGGTGATATTTTCTTTTAATTCAGGAGAATCATCAGACAGATATTCTTGTAACCAGGAGTAAAGTTTGACCTGAATCTTAATTCGGCATCATTCCTTTTATTCCTCCCAGAAATCTGGATCCCAGAAGCGTTTTATATCTTCTGCCGGAATATCGGAAACAACATTGTAGGGAGGGAGTTTTTCGGAATAGAAGAACTCGGGCAGGCGGTCGTGGGCTTCGGTGAAGCCGGCCGCCTCATTAAAGGCCTTCTCAAGTCTAATTACTTTTTTGCCCAAAGAGCGCAGGAAGTCGTCCCGGTAATCGGTTCCATACAGGGCATTAAGGATGTTTACGGCCAGTTGAGGCTGGCCGCCGACAGCCGGCATGACGAAGATGCAGAAACCCAGGGTGTCGTAAGCGGCCACGTTGACCTGGGTATTGCGGGACAGTTCCATCTGGCCCTCCGGCTGGCGGTGGTCGATCTGGGCGCGCACGGTTATACCGGCCGTATGGTCGGCGCCCATAGGAGAGGTGGCGTAAGTAACGGTCATACCTTTGATGGCGCGTGGCTCATGGGCGGCCATGGCCTGGCCTTTTACCGTAGGTACGCGGGTTACCCCTAGGACGCGGCCGGTGATCTCGGCGCCCTGGCCGATGACCCGGCCCAAGAGGGTGCCTTCGCCTACTTCTTTGAGGAGTTCTTCTACCTTCCGGGCATTGCCGAAGTTTAAAATACCTGCTTCCATAGCCACGCCAATGGCCGCGCCTATTTCAATGGTGTCTATCCCAAAATCATTGCAGAGGCGGTTAAACTTAGCAATCCAGTCCAGGTTATCTACGCCGATGTTGGAGCCCAGTAAAACTAGGGTTTCGTATTCAAGGGGCGAAACTAAAGCCCGGCCCTCGGGATCAGGAAATATATTGGAACAGCGGATGATGCAGGTATCCATACAGCGATGGGTGGTTCTGCCTTCGCCGCCCCGATCCAGTATTAACGCGCGCAAAGCTTCTCCGCAAATTTTTTCCGCGCCCTCGAAGCTGCCGCTGCTGAAATTCCTGGTGGGCAGTCCGCCCAGCCTGTTCATGGTAGATAACAGGCCGGCCGTGCCGTATTCGGGATAAGCCTTGCTCGTCTGGGGATGCTGCAAAATGGCGCTGTGGAACTCTTTTACGGCCCGGCGGTAAGCATCCGGGTTCACCGGCCTTAAGTTTTCATTGCCGTTATTCTCGATCACGACGGCTTTGAGGTTTTTAGAGCCCATGACGGCGCCGAGCCCGCCGCGGCCGCAGGCGCGGCTAGGGGAGCCGGCGGGGTCGGTGACAAAGATGCCTGCCGTGGGGAACAGTTTTTCGCCTGCCTGGCCGATGGAGATAATCCCTGATTTATTACCGTACTTGTTGAGAAGGCGGGAGGCCAGATCGTAATTCCCTAAACCCTTTAGCTCAGGCGCGGGGATGAGCTCGGCACCCTCTTTTCCGACTTTAAGTATCGACAGTTCTTTAGCCCTGCCTTCGAGAATGAGGGCCCTAAGACCTAGGCGGGCTAAAAGCCGCCCCGCCACCCCGCCCGCGTTGCTCTCTTTAATGCCTCCGGTAAGGGGGCTTTTGGCACCTGCCGAAAGGCGGGCCGAGCTGGTGACATTGCTGCCGGCGAGAGGGCCGGTCGCCAGAATAAGCTTATTATATTCACCGAGAGGGTGACAGGTAGGAGGTACCTCGTCCAAGAGGTACCTGGCGATCAGGCCCCTGTTGCCCCATAATGCGTATTCATCTGGAAGTTCTTCGTAGCTGATTTTGGCGGCAGTTAAGTTAATGCGTAGGATTTTGGGCATTTAGCTATCCTCCTGGCCGAGATATTCGAGGATCCGGATTATATGTTTGGCGCCCCGAAACTATGTCGCCGGAAATGGCTGATAAGTTTGCGGCAGCCCCAAATGGGTCAACATCGTTAAACGATTATAAAACAATTATCGTTTTAGAGGAAACCTTTTACCTCCTTTTACCTCTTGTATACTACAGGGAAAGCCTTCGCGCAAATATTGATTTCACAATACCTCCCTCACCAATCCCGGTACTTCCCACGGGAAAGCGGCTATTTTGGCTCCCACTTCTTCGAGGGCTTTTACCTTGGCCTCATAAGTTCCACGGCCGCGCTCGATGATGGCGCCGGCGTGGCCCATACGCTTGCCTGGCGGCGCCGAGCTGCCGGCCAGATAGGCGACTACGGGTTTAGGCATGGTCTTTATATAGGCGGCAGCCTCTTCTTCGGCGGTTCCTCCAATTTCGCCTACCAGGACGACGGCTTCCGTCTCAGGGTCTCGTGTGAACAGTTCCAGCGCCTCGACAAAAGTAAGGCCGACGACGCGGTCGCCGCCGATGCCGATGACGGTCGATTGGCCGAGGCCGGCTTCGCTTAAACTGGCGGCGACTTCATAAGATAGGGTGCCGCTGCGCGCTACCAGGCCGACGGGGCCGGGGCGGTATATGGGGTTGGGCATGATGCCGATTTTGCACCTGCTAGGGGCGATAATGCCAAAAGTATTAGGGCCTATAATGGTTGCCCCTTTTACTTTGGCCAGGGCGACCAGTTTGAGGGTGTCGTGGAGAGGCAGGTGCTCGCTGATGATGACGATGAGTTTGATGCCGGCCTCCAGGGCTTCCAGGGCCGCTTCGTAAGCAAAGGCTGCCGGGACGAAGATTGCCGTGGCGTCGGGGTCGTGTTTTTCTATGGCCAATTTTACGGTATCGTAGACGGGGACGCCCAGCACTTCCCGGCCGCCTCTGCCGGGGGTTACGCCGGCCACCACTTTGGTACCGTAGGCGAGCATCTGCTGGGTATGGAAGGCTCCCTGGTTGCCGGTTATGCCCTGGATTAATACTTTGGTGTCCCGGTCAATAAAAAGGCTCATTTATATCCCCTCTTTCAGGCGTTTTGAGCAGCGGTTACGGCGGCAGTTACCGCTTCCTGCATGTTTCTGAAGGCACTGATTCCATGGGCCTTCAGGGCATTGTAAGCTTCTTCTTCATTGGTGCCGACAAGCCGTAATATCAGGGGTATTTTCAGGCCGCGTTTTTCTTTAACCTGAATTAAGGCCCGGGCCACCTCGTCGCAGCGGGTAATGCCGCCGAAGATGTTAATTAACACGGCTTTAGGGTTGGTATCCAGGAGGAGTTCCAGGGCTTTAGCCATAGGTTCGTTCCCGGCGCCGCCTCCCACATCTAAGAAGTTGGCCGCCCGGCCGCCGAATTTTTGCAGGGTATCCATGGTGGCCATGGTAATACCCGCGCCGTTGGCCATAACCGCTATATTACCTTCCAGCTGCACGTAGGAAAGGCCAAGAGCTTTGATGGCCTTCTCAAGCTCGCTGCCTTCGTCCACTATTTCGATATCCGGGTGGCGGAAGAGGGCGTCGTCATCGATATTTAAGCGGGCGTCGGCCGCCATGAGATGGCCGTCTACCACGGCCAGGGGGTTTATCTCGGCCAGTTCGGCATCGTAAGCGTAGAAAATCTGGTAGAGTTTTAAGGTAAGGTCAATAAACTCTTTTAAAAGCCCTTCTTTTAACCCCAGCTTTAAACCCAGATCTAGCGCCGCATATCGCTTGAGGCCAATTAAAGGATCGATGAGATGGCTGACAATGGCTTCCTCCGGCACTTCTTCGATGTTTATCCCACCCTGGCGGGAGGCCAAGACAATTGCCCGGCGGGCACCGCTATCTACGGTGATCCCTAAGTAGAGTTCGTCTTGAATATTTAATTTCTCTTCTACCAGCACTTTGGTGACCGGGTAGCCGCGGATGTTTGAACCCAAAAGTTTCGCTGCAGCAGCTTCAGCCTCTTTCGGAGTAGAGGCGAAAGCGATGCCGCCGGCCTTACCCCTTCCTCCGGCCAGTACCTGAGCCTTTATGGCCACCGGGCCTATCTCTTGAGCGGCTAAAGCCGCTTCCTCCGGGTTCCGGCAGAGCCGGCCTTTAGGGGTAGGGATGTCGTTCCGGCTGAATATTTCTTTGGCGAGATGTTCGTAGAGCTTCATATTGCCTTTCCTTTCAGTAGATTATAAAGATATAAACCAGAATTTATTTTTCTCCATACCTTAGCCGATATCCTGCTCAGCCACGCGGAATTCGCGCAAAGGAAGGATTGTCCTAATTCCAGTCGAAATATTTCCCCAAAAGAAAAAAGCGAGGAGAGAACAGGATGGCCCGTTTCTACCTGGGGACCAGCGGTTATAACTACTCCCACTGGCGGGGAAAGTTTTATCCCGAAGATCTTTCCACGAAGGACTGGATTACCTATTACGCTACCCGATTTAACACAGTAGAACTTAACGTTACCTTTTACCGTCTGCCGCTGGCCAAAACCTTCACCACCTGGTATGAGCGCACGCCGGACGGTTTCCTTTTTGCCCTCAAAGGCAGCCGCCTGATTACCCATTATAAGCGGCTGGTAGGAGTTGAAGAGGCTCTTCAGAGCTTTTTCACTCGCGCCGCCGGGCTTAAGGAGAAGTTAGGGGTAGTGCTTTGGCAGCTACCCCCCGGATTGCACGCTGATACCGAACGCCTCTTGGCTTTCTGCGAGCTTCTCAACTCCCACCCTCTTGCCCGGGTTGCCCGCCACGCTTTTGAATTCCGCCACCAGAGCTGGTTTGTCCCTGAAATCTACGATATCTTGGCCCGCTACTCTTATGCCCTTTGCGTAGCCGATGCACCGCGCTGGCCCCAGGCAAAAGAGGTAACCGCGGATTTTGTTTACCTGCGTTTTCACGGCAGCCGCAAACTTTACAGCTCCAGTTATACTTCGGAAGAACTCGCCGGCTGGGCTGCCCAGGTAAAAACCTGGCTCGCCCAGGGTCGCGACGTTTACGCCTATTTTAACAACGATGCTGAGGGCTGGGCCGTGACCAATGCTTGTGAATTGGAACGCCTCGTAAGCTTTAATAAAGACCTTTAAAAGCCTCCCCGGCGGCGCCGATAGTTTGGTCCAGGTCGGCCTCAGTATGCGCCAGGGATAGGAAGTTGGCCTCGAATTGTGAAGGCGCCAGGTAGATGCCTGCGGCGAGCGTGGCGCGGAAGAAGGCGGCGAACTTTTCGGTATCGGACCGGGTGGCGGTGGCATAGTCTACTACCTTTTCCGGCGTAAAGAAGACGGTGAACATGGAGCCCACGCGGTTTAAGGTGACCTCGGCTCCGGCAGCGGCGGCAGCTTCTTTGAGGCCTTTTTCGAGACGGGCCGCCTTTTGCTCCAGCTCCTCGTAAACCCCCGGCCTTTGTAATACTTTTAGCGTAGCTAAACCGGCAGTAACGGCCAGGGGGTTGCCGGAAAGGGTCCCGGCCTGGTAGACCGGCCCGGCGGGAGCGACCTGCTCCATGATTTCCCTGCGGCCGCCGTAGGCGCCGACCGGCAGACCGCCGCCGATGATTTTGCCCAGGCAGGTCAAGTCGGGCGTGACGCCGTAGAGGGCCTGGGCCCCGCCGTAGGCCACTCGGAAGCCGGTCATGACCTCGTCGAAAATGAGGAGGGCACCGTACTCTTGTGTTACGCGGCGCAGGCCCTCAAGAAAGCCCGGCTGCGGCGGCACGCAGCCCATATTTCCGGCCACCGGCTCCACGATCACGGCGGCGATCTCCTCGCCGGCCCGGCGGAAAATATCTTCTACCGCCTCCAGGTCGTTATAGGGAGCCACGATAGTATTGGCTGCCGTGGCCGCCGGCACGCCGGGGCTGGTAGGTACGCCGAAGGTTAAAGCGCCCGAGCCGGCTTTGATAAGCAGGTAATCGGCGTGGCCGTGGTAACAGCCGGCGAATTTGATGATTTTCTCCCGGCCGGTATACCCGCGCGCCAAGCGCAGGGCGCTCATGGTGGCCTCGGTGCCGGAGTTTACCAGGCGGACCATTTCGATTGAGGGTACGGCGGCAATAATCTCCTTGGCCAGTTCGCTTTCCATTTCCGTAGGGGCGCCGAAGCTGGTGCCGATCTCATGCAGGCATTTCTCCAGGGCAGCCACCACCTCGGGGTGGCGGTGGCCAAGGATAAGGGGTCCCCAGGAGCAGACGTAGTCTATGTACCTGTTGCCGTCGATATCGTAGAGGTAAGCCCCTTGCCCTCTGGCGATGAAGGGCGGAGTGAGCCCTACGGCTTTGAAAGCGCGGACGGGGCTGTTTACGCCACCGGGCATGAGATCTAAAGCTTCCTTGTAGGCCGCCTGGGAGCGGGGGTAATTAAGCATGGTTTCTTCCTCCTGAATGGGATATTTTTAACATTGGCGATGGCCTGGTCCGGCAAACTTTTTATTTAGCCCGCGTTAGGGTTTCCTCGAAATATCTCATGCTGGTCTTCTTTAGCTCAGCCGTACTGAAAACCAGCTCATAAGTTTCAATCCCTACAGCCTCGGCCAGGCGGCGGGCCATATTTATGCACACCTGCCGGTCGCGTCCGTGAATCATGGTGAAAAGGTTATAGGGCCAGCCGGGCAGGGTGCGGCGCTGGTAGCAGTGGGTCACTTCCGGGAAGGAGGCCAGTTTCCGCCCCACTTCCTCGAGGCGCTCCTCGGGCACCTGCCAGACGATCATGGCGTTGCCCATAATACCGGCCTCGCGGTGGCGTAGGGCGGCACCGAAACGGCGGACGATCCCTTCCTGCTGCCAGCGCCTTATAGTTTGCAGCACCTCTTCTTCTTTTAACCCCAGTTCGGCGGCGATCTTTTGAAAAGGCCGGCGCTCGAGGGGGATATCGCCCTGAAGCCTGCGAATCAGTTTTTTCTCCAGCTCAGTAATCTCCCGCGCCATTTTCCACTTCTCCATCGTTGAGGTCGAAATTAACCCGGATTTTGTAAAACTTTTCTGCCGGCAGCTCTAAAAGGTCTTCGATGCCGGTCCTGGCCTTAATTTCTGCCATAATTTCTTCCAACTTCTGTCTTGAAGGGCCGATGAGGGTAAACCACATGTTATATTCGTGTTCCCGCAGGTAGTTGTGTGTCACCCCAGTGTAGGAGTTGACTACAGCGGCCGCTTCTTTCAGCTTTTCCGGCGGAACTTTAAGGGCGCACAGGGTGCTGGTATAGCCCAGGCGGCGCAGGTCGAATACGGCCCCGATGCGCCGGATTATCCCCTTTTCTTTTAAACGACCTATACGATTTATTATTTCCTCTTCTCTAACCCCCAGTTGCCGGCCTAATTCCGCGTAAGGCTCTGGTACTAGAGGAAATTTCTCCTGCAAAAGCATTAACAATTGCCTATCCAGGCGGTCGAGAAAGTTTTTTTCCGGCGCCGGCCGCTGGCAGCCGGATCCATTATTAATGCTGCTGTCGGGATCCATCACCTGGCACTAAAACCCCTTTCGGCCGTGGTAAAGGCACCAGGGCTCCTCGGCCATATAATCGCCGTGGTAATAATAAGCCCTGGCCCGGCAGCCGCCGCATACCTTTTTAAAAGCGCAGCACCCGCAGCCTCCGCCGTACTCCATGCTCCGCAGGCGCTTTAAGTCTTCATTTTCTGCCCAGAGGCGGCTGAAGGGTATTTCCCGCACGTTCCCCAGGCTTAAAGGCAGGTAGGCGCAGGGCTGCACTTCACCCCTGGGATTGACCAGGGCGTAAGCTATGCCGGCCAGGCATCCCCGGCCGTAGCGCAGGTCCAGGCCCATTTGCTTGGCAATGCGCATAAACTGGGGGGCGCAGGTGGGCTTCAATTCGATTGGTACCTGCTGTTGTCTAGTTAAAATGCGCTCCAGGGTTTCTTCGTATTGCTCGGCCCGCAAAGATTCTTCTTCCAGGCTTTTAGCCCTACCTGTGGGGACTAAAAAGAAAAAATGGTGGCCGCGGGCGCCAATCCGGACGGCAAAATCGGTTATCTTTTCCAGCTCAAAGCGGTTCCAGTCGAAAACGGTGGTGTGAACTTGGAAGGGGAGGCCGGCGGCGCGGCAGGCTTCCATGCCGGCAACCGCTTTTTCCCAGGCGCCTTCCTTACGCCGCAGGGCATCATGCCGGCCGGGGTCCATGCTGTCAAGGGAAATGCCTATAGCAGCAGCCCCCGCTTTTTTAAGCTCTCGCGCCAGCTCCGGGGTCAGCAGGGTGCCGTTGCTTCCGAATACCGGCTTTAAGCCCACCTGTACGGCATAGGCCGTGAGCTCTAAAATGTCGGGGCGCATAAGCGGCTCGCCGCCGCTAAAGATAAAGAGGCGAAAGCCGGCCTTTACGGCCTCCCGCAGGAGCTCTTTGGCCTCATTGGTGCTGAGCTCGTCTTCAACCTTACATCCGGCCTCGCGGTAGCAGTGGTCGCAGTAGAGATTGCACTGGTTAGTAGTATTCCATGATAAGAGCATTTATTTTAACCACCTGGCCACGTCTTTGGCAAAATAAGTGATGATGTTCCCTGCACCGGCCCGCTTGATGGCGGTAAGGATCTCTAAAACGACCTGCCTTTCGTCCAGCCAGCCGTTAGCCGCCGCCGCCTTGACCATGGCGTATTCGCCGCTCACGTTGTAGGCCACCAGGGGGCAGTTAAAATTTTCCCTGGCCAGGCGGATTACGTCCAGGTAGGCCAGGGCCGGCTTGACCATGATCATGTCGGCGCCTTCTTCTATATCCAGTTCTATTTCCCGCAGGGCCTCCCGGGCATTGGCCGGGTCCATCTGGTAGCTGCGCCGGTCGCCGAACTGGGGAGCCGAACCGGCGGCCTCGCGGAAGGGGCCGTAGAAGGCCGAAGCGTACTTGGCGGCATAGGCCAGGATGGGCGTTTCCGTAAAGCCGTGGGCGTCCAATTTTTCCCGGATGGCGCGTACGCGGCCGTCCATCATGTCGGAAGGGGCCACAATGTCCGCCCCCGCTTCGGCATGGCTCAAGGCGGTGCGGGCTATAAACTCTAAGCTAGGATCGTTTAGCACCCGGCCGTCACTTACTACGCCGCAGTGGCCGTGGCTGGTGTACTCACAGAGGCAGACATCGGTAATGACCAAAAGCTCGGGGAATTCCTTCTTGATCGCCTTTATGGCTTGCTGCACCACGCCGTCCGGCGACCAAGCCCCGGAACCCAGCTCATCTTTTTCCGCCGGCAGTCCGAAGAGGAGCACTGCCGGGATGCCCAGGCCGACTACTTCTTCTACCTCCGGCAGGAGATTATCTATAGAGAGTTGATAGATGCCGGGGAGGGACGGCACGGGATTTTTAACGTTATGGCCGTGAATTACAAATAAGGGGTAAATGAGATCCCCGGTTTTAAGCTCCGTCTCCCGCACCAGCCGGCGCAACGCTTCCGTGCGGCGCAGCCGCCGGGGACGATCAACAGGAAAGCCGGTCATAAACAACATCCTCCCGTTTTATGGCGATACTTCCGAAACAGCACCCATGCCGGAGTGGTGGCGCTCGCGCTCAAAGGCTCGCTTGCAGGCCGTAAGGCTCCCCCTCGCCCTCCAGCAGGGTTCCCGGCCAATTCGGCCCTCATGCTTTTAGCGGGCGGCCCGGAACTCCTGTCCTTAGCACCGCCCAGGACTATTTCTCTTTTATCTTTATTTCCCTCTCAGTCAAATAGCAGGCGGGATCGGATTCCCAGAAGTCGCCGGTGACTGCCTCGGCGCGGGCGCGGCAGTTACCGTTGCAGATCTCCAGCCAGGCGCAATCGCGGCAGCGGCCTTTTAAAAGGGGCCTGCGGTCGCGTAAGCCGGCCAAGATGGGGTTGGAAGTGTCCTCCCAGATCTCGCCGAAAGGTCGCTGCCGCACGTTCCCCAGGGTGTGGTTTAAAGTAAACTGGTCGGGGTGCACATTTCCTTCCCAGTCCACCTCGCCGATGGCGATGCCGCTGCGGTTACCGCCGTTGAGCTTCAAAAGCTCCAGGGCGACGGCTGCCTGTTCCGGTTTGCGCTTCTTAAGGTAGAGATAAATATAAGGGCCGTCGGCATGGTTGTCCACGGTGAGCACCTCTACCGGCCGGCCTTTGGCAGACAGGCGCTCGGTGTAATCTATAATGGTATCTACTGCGGCCCTAGTTTCTTCCGTGGTCAAATCCGCTTCCCGCAACTCTGCCCCCCGGCCGCTGTATACCAGGTGATAGAAGCATACGCGGGGTATACGCTCTTCCTCGATGAGGTAGAAAATATCGCTTAACTGCTGCAGGTTGTACCGCGTCAACGTCAGCCGCAGCCCAACCTTCTGGCCTACGCGCAGGCAGTGGCGTATGCCTTCCAACGCGGACATAAAAGCGCCCTTTTTGCCCCGCAGCTTGTCGTGCACCTCTTCCAGGCCGTCCAGGCTGATGCCGACGTAACTTATGCCCATATTTTTTAGAGTACGGGCCACACTACCATCTATGAGGGTACCGTTGGTGGAAAGGGTCACCTGCAACCCCTCTTCTACCGCCGCCTTCATAAGGTCAAAGGCGTCGGGCCGCACCAGGGGCTCCCCGCCCGAAAGGAGCAGGACGGGTACGCGGTAGGCGGCCAGGCTCCGCAAAAATTCCAGCCCCTCGCCGCGGCTGAGTTCGTCGGGAGCAGGCAAAGGATTCGCCCCGGCGTAGCAGTGCTTGCAGGCGAGGTTGCAGGCCCGCGTGCAGTTCCAGACTACCACCGGGCCGCTATCGGCCCGGGCGCCGGCTGCCGCCCCCCTCACCGCAGCGCTGTAACGGAGGGCGTCGCCGCCAAAATTACCCAGTCCTAAAAGCCGAGTCACGTTGATCATTATTTTTCACCACCGAAATACCGGGTTAAGGCCGCAACCAGACCCGGTACAGTATATTCCTGCGCCGTCACTGCTACTTTTAAGCCCGCTTCCCGGGCCGTAGCTGCCGTCACCGGCCCGATGCAGGCCAGCGCGGTGCGGGCCAGCAGGTCCCGGGCCTCCGGGCCCAAGGCATGCAAAAGATTTTTTACCGTAGAAGAGCTCGTAAAGGTTACGGCCGCTATCTTTCCTTCGGCAAGCATTTCTTTTAATCCCTGCATATCTTCTCCTGCCGGGACGGTGCGGTACGCTGCTACTTCCGTAACCTCTGCTCCCGCCCGGCGCAGTTCTTCCGCCAGCAGGGGCCGGGCGATGTCCGCCCGCGGCAAAAGCACTTTTTTGCCGTCTACCCTGCCGGCCAGGCCGGCGGCTATGGCCTCGGCCCGGTATTCTGCAGGTTGAAAGTCGGGAATCAGCCCGCGCTCTTCCAGGGCGGCCGCCGTGGCCGGGCCGATGGCCGCCAGCCTCACTCCATAAAACCTGCGTACATCCAGCCCTAGATTCTTAAGGCGGTCGAAGAAAAAGTTTACGCCGTTGGCGCTGGTGAAGATTGCCCAATCGTATTGCTGCAAGTTGCGCAGCGCCTGATCCAGGGGCTCCCAGGTTAAAGGCGGCAAAGTACGGATAACAGGGAAAATCAGCGCTTCGCCCCCCAGGTCCTCGACCATCTCTGCCATGGCCTGCGCCTGCTGTCGCGGCCGGGTTATTACGATGCGCCTGCCGAAAAGGGGGCGTTTTTCGGCCCAGGCCAGTTCCTCTCGCAGCCGCGTCACTTCGCCGACGAGGATAACGGCCGGGTTGCTGAAGCCTGTTTTTTTCGCCCTGGATTCAATGTCGGCCAGGGTGCCGGACAAGGTTTCCTGCTCGGCCCGCGTGCCCCAGCGGATGAGGGTTACCGGCGTTTCGGGCGGGCGGCCATATGCCACCAGTTTGTCGGCAATGGCTCCCAGGTTGGCCATACCCATGAGAAAAACAAGGGTGCCTTTATTTTGCGCTATTGCCTGCCAGTCGATTTCGCTTTGTTCTTTTTGCGGGTCTTCGTTGCCGGTAATAAAAGTCACCGTAGAGGCCAGGCCGCGGTGGGTGACGGGTATACCGGCGTAGGCCGGCGCTGCCACGGCCGAAGTCACTCCCGGTACGACTTCAAAAGGTATACCGGCTTCTGCCAGGGCCAGGGCTTCCTCCCCGCCCCGGCCGAAGATAAAAGGGTCGCCGCCCTTGAGGCGGGCTACTATTTTACCGGCACGGGCCTTTTCTACCAGCAGGGCGTTAATCTCTTCCTGGAGCATGGCGTGGCGGTGCGGCGCCTTGCCCGCGTAGATACGTTCGGCCTCCCGGGGAGCGTAGGCCAGGAGCGCCGGGTTGACCAGGCGGTCGTAAACTACTACCTCCGCCTTTTCCAGGCAGCGCTTTCCTTTAATAGTCAAAAGCCCGGCATCCCCGGGCCCGGCACCTATCAGATAGACTTTACCCTTGGGATTTGTAGCCATAAACTCGCCTCACTTCCGCCAGAATGGCGTCCGCTCCCTGCGATAAGAGTTTTTCGGCCAACCTTTTGCCCGCTTCCTCCGGCCGGGAGGCGGGGGCAGTAATAAAGTCGCGCAGCATACGCCTGCCGTCGAGGGAAGCCACCATTCCCTGGAGAAGGAGGCAGTCGCCCTCGACCTGGCCCAGGGCCCCAATCGGCACCTGGCAGCCCCCTTCCAGCGCTCTTAGAAAGGCCCGCTCGGCCAGCACGGCGGCAGATACCCCCGGGTCGCAGACGGCTTCTAAAAGGGCATCTACTTGCTGGTCACCTACCCTGCTTTCTAGGCCTATAGCCCCCTGCCCCACTGCCGGCAGGACCAGGCTGTAAGGCAGGCGCTCCCCCCAGCAAGCGTAATTTAAGCGCCTGAGGCCGGCTGCCGCTAGCACGATGCCATCCAGGTTTTCGGCCATCATCTTATTGATCCTGGTTGGCACGTTGCCCCTCAAGTCTACAATTTCCAGGTCCGGCCGGTGGTGCCAGAGTTGGGCCTTGCGGCGCAGGCTGCTGGTCCCGATCCTGGCCCTTAGAGGCAGGCCGGCCAGGGTATAATGATAGGGTGAAACCAGGACGTCGGACGGGTCTTCCCGGGGGCCAAGGACGGTTATTTTTAAGCCTTCAGGCATGACCGTAGGCACATCTTTCATGCTGTGTACGGCTATGTCGGCCTCGCCCCGGAGCAAGGCTTGCTCCAGTTCCTTAGTAAAAAGCCCCTTATCGCCGATCCTGGCCAGAGCCACATCGAGTATTTTATCTCCTTTAGTCTTAAGAGTGAGCAGGCGGCACTTTAAACCGGGCCGGGCGGCCTGCAGCCGCTCCATAGCCCAGCGGGCCTGCCAGCGGGCAAGTTCGCTGGCGCGGGAGGCGATGATCAACTCCTCCGTCAAATTTCCCCGCCCCTTTTCACCAGGCGCTCGGCAGGTTCGGCGGCGCTGGTTTGCAAGTTGAAGAGCCGCTGCAGGGCCTGGTTGTATAAGGGGCCCTCGGGAGTAGCCGCCATGGCTTTTAAGGCTATAATGGGCTCATGAAGGAGCTGGTTGACGATAGAATTGGCTAGGGAACCGATAATTTTCTTTTCCCGCTCCGAAAGGGGGCCCAGGCGATTGAAGGCGCGTGCAAGCTCAGCCCTCTTTATATACTCAGCCTTTTCTTTTAGGGCTGTAATGGTGGGTACAACGTTAAGGGAACCGAGGTAGCGCAAGAAAGCGTGCACTTCTTCTTCGATAATTTTTTCCGCCTGGTTGGCCGCCTTCTGGCGCTCGGTCAGGTTGTTTAAAACCACCTGCTGCAGGTCGTCTATATCGTAAAGGCTGGCGCCGGGCAGCTCGCCGGTGGCAGGCTCGATATCCCGCGGTACGGCAATATCGATCAACATCAAGGGCCGGCCTCCCCGTTGCTCCAGGGCGGCCTGCACCTGGCTGGCGCGCAAGATAAAATGGCTGGCTGCCGTGCAACTAATAACGATATCGGCGGCGGGAAGGATCTCGGCTAGAGCGTCCAGCCGGAAGGCCTGGCCTCCGATTTCTTCTGCCAGGGCCTTTGCCTTCTCGAAGGAACGGTTGGAAACCAGCACGGTAGTTACGCCGTTGCTCTTCAAATATTTAGCGGCCAGGGTACTCATTTTACCGGCGCCGATGACTAAAACGCTGCGGCCCCGAAGCTCTCCGAAAACCTGGCGGGCCAGCTCTACGGCGGCGTAGCTGATGGAAACGGTATTGTGGTCGATCTTCGTTTCGGTGCGCACGCGCTTGCCCACCATAATCGCCTGCTGCCAAAGGGTGTTGAGCACGCCGTTGGTGGCGCCGGCGGCCAGGGCCAGTTCGTAGGCCTCCTTCACCTGGGCCAGCACCTGGGCCTCGCCCAGAATCATAGAGTCCAGGCCGGCAGCCACGCGGAAAAGATGCCGCACCGCATCGGCCATGGTATAGTTATAGAGGTAATTTTTTAGCTCTTCCGATGATAAGCCGCAGCGTTCGCTTAAAAAGCCGGCGGCTTCCTCTAAAGCGGCTTTTTGCGAAGCAGCGGCGGTACAAACCTCCGTCCGGTTACAGGTAGAAAGGATAACGCACCCTTCTATGCCCGGCCGATTTTTTAAATCCCTTAGGGCCGCCGGTAGGCTATGGGTGGAATAAGCCAGTTTTTCCCTGATCTCAACCGTAGCTGTGCGGTGGTTTAAACCGGTAACCGCGATAAACACTTCTGCACCCGCTCCTTCGCAGACTCTTTATCGCCTGCGGCAATAAAACGAAATAATTCCGTATCCTGAACCAAGAGGCGAAAAACAGCTTCCCGCTGTTTTTGGTCGTCCGGAAAGCGCTTTTTTATCTCCTGGCGTATCTCCCCTAAAAAATCGTTGAAGGACTGCCACTCTGGGCCGATCTCTTTCTCCAACCGGCGGCGCAGGTAACGGGCCAGCGCCGGGCTTTGCCCTCCGGTAGAAACGGCTATCTGTAGCTGGCCGCGGCGGGCAACGGCCGGGACGAAGAAATTGCTGTTTTTCTCATCGTCGCTCACGTTAACCAGCAGCCCGCGCCGCCGGCAGTCCCGGGCCACCCGGGCGTTGGTTTCCCGATCGTTGGTCGCTGCGAATACCAGCATTTTGCCTTCCAGGTCTTCCTCCCGGTAAGGCCGCTGCTGCCATGCGAGTAGCCCCGCTTCTACCAGGTTCCAAAGGCCGGCAGTAAGCCTGGGGCTTACCAGCGTGACTGCGGCTCCCGCTTCCAGCAAGGACTTGGTTTTGCGTTCCGCCACTTTCCCGCCGCCGACCACCAGGCATTCCTGCCCCTCCAGTTTTATGAAGATAGGATAGGTTTTGGCCATGTCTTACGTGCTCCTATCCCCTACAAAGTCGGCAACCTGGTAAAGAGCCTGGCGGTACTTGCTGGGAGGTAGGGCGTTCAAAGCCCTTTTGGCCCAGTCCAGGTAACGCCTGGTAACCTCTTTGGCGTAGGCGATGCCACCGGCCTCGCGAATGAGCTTAATAGCCTCGGCGATTTCTTCATCATCTTTGTTGTTCTGGCTCAAGAGGGCTTTTAAGCGCCGCGCCTCCTTGCTTTTGCGCAAAGAATAAATAGCTGGCAGAGTAATAACCCCCTGGCGCAGGTCGCTGCCTACCGGCTTTCCCAGTTTTTCCGGGTCGGCGTCCAGGTCTAAAATATCGTCGGTCAATTGAAAAGCCATGCCTACATAATGGCCGTAGCGGCGAAGACTCCTGATTTCCCGCTCGCCCGCACCGGCAACGACCGCCCCCAGCTCGCAACTGGCGGAAATGAGCAGGGCCGTCTTCCGGTAAATGCGATCTAGATACTCCCGCAAGGTAAGGCTGGTATCGTAAGCGCGATCCAGCTGCAGGATCTCTCCCTGGACCATTTTCACGCTTACTTTAGCCAGCCGTGAAGGTATGCGCCAGTCGTCGTAAATGGCTACCAGCAACAAGGAGCGCGCAAAAAGATAATCGCCGGCATGGAGCGAGAGCTCCTGTCCCCATTTAACCCAGACCGTAGGTTTTCCCCGGCGCAACGGCGAGGCATCGATGAGATCATCGTGCACCAGGGTGGCCATATGGGCCATCTCCAGGGCTACGGCTAACGGCAGCACTTCTTCCAGATTACCGTTGCAAGCCTTGGCGGCTAAAATGGCAAATGCCGGGCGCAGGCGCTTTCCCCCCGCCTGTATCAAGTGCACGGTTGCTTGCGTGAGAACGGGATCCGGCGTCTGCGCCTGGCGTAGGAGTTCTTCCTCCACCAGCTTCAGGTCGCCCTCTATCTCGTTAGATATAAGGGCAAATTTATTCATGACTGTATTATACCTCAACTTTTCTCTCCTGTCAGGATAGGCAAAGATTTAAGCCAGTCGAATTGCTGCGCCAGCCTGGAGTTGGCTTTTTTGACCTGATCGAGCAATTTAGAAGCTTCCCCCGGTCGCCCCTGTTTTTGAGCTAAAAGAGCCTGCCACAAGAGGGCTTCGGCTTGCGTATTTTTATCTCTGGCTGCCAGGGCCAAATTTTCCTCCGCTTCTTTCCAGAGGCCCAAAAAATATTGCGCTATACCTATGTTTACCCTAAGAGGGCTGCTTAAATGCAGCCCGCCGTCTTTGGCTATTGTTTTGATTTCCGGCTCCAACTGCGCGATTTGTTTTTGCATTTCTTCCGGCAATTTGTGAACGCGGGCGAAAACGTTTCTGGCATCCTGGTTTTTCTTAAGCTGCAGGTAATCCAGGCCGCATAAAACGTAAACTTGAGCCAAATTTTCCCAACTGGCGATCAGCCAGGGGGCTTTTTGTCGTGCCTTTTCTAAGGTCCCCAGGGCTTCTTCGATGCGGCCACTGCGCCAATAAGCTTCTGCCAGGCGGGCGGCGTATTGATAATTGTACGGTTCGCGTTTGACTACATCCTCGGCTAGGCGCACCGCCTCCTTTTCCCTGCCCAAGCGCAGGTAGAGGGAGCTTAAAGTCGCGGCATAATCGGCGTTAAAGGGGTCGTAGCGTAGGGCGCGGCTAAAAGCAGCAACTGCTTCCTTGCCGTCGCCTTTGGCCAGGGCGGCCTGGCCGGCGCGAGCGTATTTTACCCCCAGGATGTAGCTCCCGGCCAGTAAGAAGATCAGGGCTACGCTTAAACAAACGCCGGCCAGGTACGGCAGTTTGAGACGGTGGAAAATATGCGGCGGCGCCGGAATACCTTCTTTCTTAAGTTGGCGATGTAGGCCGCGGCTCAAGCCGAAGCAAGACCACAGGAAGATGGAAACGGCGCCCAGGGAGAGATCGAAATCTATGGCCGCGTGCAGCCCCAGGCTTAAAGCGGCCGCAGTCAAACTTAAGGCCTGCAGGCGTTCCTGGCCGCCGGTGCGGCGGTAATTATTCCACGAGAGCAAAAGGTACGCCATCCACAGGCTGGCCAAAATGGCCAGGCCTAAAAATCCCGTTTCTACACCCACCTGGGCATAGAAATTGTGGACCTGGGTGGAATTGTAATAATAGCGCTGGTAGGCGCGGTAGGCGGCTTCCCACCCCCCGCCTCCCAGGCCGAAAAGCGGGTGGTCTTTGAGCATGGTCAGGGCGTCCTGCGTCCACAAGATGCGCTCGCGGCTGCTCCGCTCCTCCAGGCTGATGCGCTGCAGGCGCTGCACCACCTGGGGCGGTAACATGCGCTGCCAGAAGCCGGATTCCCCCTGGGTGGTAGCCGGTAAAGCCGGCTGCAGCTTGTGCAGGTAATAGCCTGCGCCGGCGAAGACCAGGAAAAGGGCTGTCACCGCTGCGGCAACCCGCAGGCGCGGCTGCCGCAACAGCCTGCCGGCCGCCCATAATAAAGCCTGTCCTGCAAGGGCAGCCAGCAGTCCTAACAAAAACCAGCGCCAGGCCGGCAGATAGGCTTTGGTCAGGGCGAGAGGAATAAAGCGCATGTTGCCGAAGATGGCCGCCGCCCATGTTACCAGGGTATGGCCGAAAATGCCCGCCCGGTAACCTGAAGGAACCAGGACAAGGAAGAAAAGTAAAATCAGCGGGTACATGAGGTAGCCGCCGCGTGATCCGGTGCCCAGGAAAACCATGAGCAAAAGATAATTGCCGGCGGCGTAGAAAAATCGCCAGGGCGAGGGGCTCCTGGACCATAGGAAAAAGCCGAAAATACTCGCCGCCACCACGTAACTGGCCAGGGCGTTGGGATACTGCAGGGTAGAATAAAAACGGCCGCCCACGAAACTGTCTTTTACGTAGACCAGGTTGGTGGCTGTGAGCAGGGCCATAAAAGCCACGCCCAGGCCGCTGAAATATAGAGCATGGATTAGCCATATTCGGCGAGGACTGTTCTGGCCGACCTGGCCGGTAAGCCAAAAAACGAGAAAATAAAGTAAAACTTTTACGATTTCGGACAGGGCCAGGCTGCGGCTGGCTGGAGATACTGCGGATACTATATAGCTTAATAGAAAAGCGGCTGCCAGGTAGTCAAGGGGCTGGGAAAGAAAAGATAAATCGCGGCGAGATAACTTCCACAGCCAGCAGGTTAAAAAAAGGAAGGCCGTCAGGAGGAGCGTCCAGCGTTGCTCTACCGGAAAGAAGAGCCCCCGGAAGAAAGGCGGGTAAATAAGCAAAAGCAAGAGGCCAAAAAAAGAAAGGGCAAGCCAGAAGCGGCTGCCGCCTTCGGCAAATAAGGAATCTTTTTCTTTTATTTCTTGGCGCCGCTGCCAGGGTTTAACTTCTACTCCCTCTTCTTCTTTAAAGGACTGGATTCCGCCCACATCTTTAGCCGTATATCGCATTTCAGGCTGTTCTTTTTTACGCCTTCTTTTTTGCTTTTGCATTGTCCAAACCTCCCCGCCTGCGTTACGCAAAACTATTCGTCACTTGCTTGGCCTTTTCCTGCCGGGCCGGTATAATTAGATTGAATGTTGTTGGACATACGGGAGGTAAAGAAATCATGTTGCGCCTGGGTGTTCTTACCGGCGGCGGCGATTGCCCCGGGTTAAATGCTGTCATCCGCGCTGTAGCCAAGACGGCTTTTGCTGCCGGCTACGAACTCATCGGTTTCAAAGACGGTTATGCCGGTCTGGTAGAGGGCCGGTCCGTGCTATTAGATGCTCCTGCCATCTCGGGGTTACTCCACCGGGGCGGCACCATCCTGGGTACCAACAACCGGGACAACCCCTTTCACTACCCCGTACGCCTTGGGGAAGAAGTGGTTTACCGGGATCTTTCCGATCAAGCCGTGGAAAATCTTGAAAAAATGCAAATCCAGGCCCTTATAGCCATAGGTGGGGACGGCAGCCTGGCCGTGGCCCGGGATTTAAAAAATAAGGGCGCCCGGGTGGTAGGCGTCCCTAAAACCATTGACAACGACCTGGCGGCTACCGACCAGACTTTTGGTTTCGATACTGCCGTGCGCACGGCCACCGAAGCCCTGGATAAACTGCATACTACTGCGGAATCCCATCACCGCGTGATGGTTCTGGAACTCATGGGGCGCTATGCCGGCTGGATAGCCCTGCACAGCGGCATCGCCGGCGGCGCTGACGTCATCCTCCTGCCGGAGATACCCTGGAACATCGAGGCCGTACTGCGAAAAATTATGGCCCGCAAGGCCGAAGGCAAACCCTTCAGCATCGTAGTGGTGGCCGAAGGCGCTAGGTCGCCGGAAGGCGAGTTGGTAGTCCAGCGCCGGGTAGAAGACAGCGCAGAAAAAATCCGCCTGGGCGGCATCGGTCACCTCGTGGGCCGGCTGATCGAAGAAAAGAGCGGTATAGAGACCCGGGTTACGGTGTTGGGCCACATCCAGCGAGGCGGCTCGCCTTCGTCCTTTGACCGCGTGCTGGCCACCCGGTTCGGCGTGGCAGCAGCCGAGCTGGCCATCCAGGGCGTGTACGGCGTCATGGTTTGCCTGCAGGGCAACCGTATTGCCCATGTGCCCTTAGAGGAAGCTACGGCCAAGCCCCGCACGGTGCCGCCGGACCACGAACTCATACATACGGCCAGGGCCATAGGGATAAGCTTTGGAGATAGGTAAGTAGCGGGCTCGATTTAAAGAACGCGGCCAAGTTAAGCTTTTTCCGGGAAAAGTTCCTCGCCTTTAGTAAGGTCGTCTTCCCGGCGGCATAATTTCATCCCTTCTAGGCCGGCCAGCACCACCTCCGCCGTAGTGTAGATTATGCAGCCGGGCAGGAGATGTCCGCCCCAGGCTGCTCCTCCTTTTTCACCGGCAGAGACGGTAGCGTGAGCATGGACGATTACCCGGCCATCTGCGCCGGTGGCAATATTGCCCGTAAGGTTGGTCAGCTCCAGGGGGCCTTCGATTTCGGCCGCGTACCTGTACTCTTCGGTAATGGGAAATTCGGTAAGGAAACCTTTGGGGTTGCGCAGGACGGCCTTGCGCAGGCTGGCTACACCTGAAAGAATTATGCCTGAGGTCAAACCGGCTTCTCTGGCCAGATTCTCTAAAGCGTTCAGGAGGTCGTCACCGGGGCGAAAACGGCCTACGATAACCCTGCCCAGTTTCCCCGCGGCCCAAAAAATATTGGGCATGAAAGCATCACCTCTTTAAGCTTCTTATTCGCCGGCATATTACTTTTTCCTTTCTTGGGAGGGGAAATTTATGCGTAAGCGCGAGCTGGTTATTGATCGCCTGGAAAAGGAGGCGGCCGTCATTACCGACGGCCGGAATACTTTTTGCCTGCCGCGCGACCTGCTCCCCATAGGCGCCAGAGAGGGCGACGTGATCAAGCTGGCCGTCGCCCTGGATCCTGAGGCTACCGCCCGCAGGCGACAGGAAACAGCTAAAACCGGAGATTAGCCTTCGCGCGAAAGGGTGATAAGCGCCCTGGCGGCCTTCCAGACCTCCAGGTAATCCCGCCCAGTATAGCTTATGGTCAAATCATCTACGCGCACGCTGCCCGGCAGCAGGGCGGCGGCTTCCGCATGACCGGGATGCTGAAATTCTATCTCAATGCACGCCGGCGCAGGCGGTGCGAGGGGCCGAGCCTTCTCCAGTTCGGCCAGAGCCCGAACGGCTGCCTGGCGGATGCGCTCCCTGGCCTTCAAGGGGTGCAGGCAGCGAGCGGCGCCGTATCCCAGGCCTTCTTTCACCGCTATCCCGGCAACCCCGGGTATCAGGGCCTGGGCTTCGGTCACTGCTGTCCGGTCGCCGGCCACCAGCAATACCGGTACGCCGAAATAGCCGGCCAGCAGGGCGTTTAACCCCGTTTCTCCCATCTCTCGCCCGTTTACCCGGAGCCGGTGCACCCGGTCGGAAAAAGTATGGCTTAAAGTGCCCGCAGAACCGGCCCGGCCGTGATAACCTATAAAGAAGGCGGCGCCGAAAGAAGAATCTAGACCGGCCAGCATGCCCAGGGGCTTGGGCGAACCGGTTATCAGTTCTGCCTGGAGATGTAATTCTTCCACCGGGATATTGCGCATGGAGCCGTGGGCATCGTTGACTACTATTTCCCTGGCGCCGGCGGCCAGGGCCCCTTTGATGGCCGCATTGATCTCCCCTACTAGGAGCTTAAGGTGGCGGGCAGAAGGCGGCTCGATCTCCTGCCAGCCAGAGATGCCGCTGATGCCTTCCATATCGGCGGAGATGTAAAGGCGCATCGCCTTTAAGACCCTCCTGGCAGCCGGTCAAGCAATTTGACCAGGACCATGGCCAGCTCCGCCCGCTTAAGATACTGGTCGGGACGAAAGGTGCCGTCCGGATAGCCCCCCATAAGACCGGCAGCAATGACTCGGCGGATGGCGCCTTCTGCCCAATGGCCCTTGATATCCGGGAAATTACCGGCATCGAGTTCGACCCCAAAAAACTCGGCCAGGCCCCTGGCCAAGGCAGCGGCTAGTAACTTTTGGGTGACTTCCTGCCCTAGGGCCTTCTCCTGCTCCGGGTTGGAAATAAAGCCCATTTCTACCAGGACGGCAGGAGCTGAGGTTTCCCGTAAAATATAGAAGTTGGCCTCCCTCACCCCGCCGTCAGGCCAGCCCGTTGCCTCCACCAGGCGTTTTTGTAAAAGCGCCGCCGCTTTTTCTGCCCTGCCGCCCGGAGCCAGGATGTAAGAGCTGATGTAGTTTGCTTCCGGCGTGGAGGCGCTGTTGAGGTGCAGGCTCAAGACCAGTTCTACCTTTTCGGCTTCCAGATATTCTACCCGGCGGGCCAGGCTTACATCCTGGTCCCCGGACCGGGTTACCACAACGGTAAAACCGGCCTTAACTAAAATCTCCTTTAAATATCCGGCCACCGCCAGGGTAACCTCTTTTTCCTGAAGCCCGCCCGGCCCCACGGCACCGGGGTCCCGGCCGCCATGGCCGGGATCGAGACCGATTTTGACAGCCACTTTTTCCTCACCCTTTAAAAAAATATATGCTTGAGAATAAGCATATATTTCTGCGCAGGGGAAGGCCAATTTCGCTTTCGGCCTTTTCTGTCCTAGCGCCGGGCGGTAACGTTCGGGGGCGTATTTTCTTTGGGGCTTTCAAGCCGGGATTGGCGACGGATTCAGCGACAGCCCGTGAAGAACGGGCGTAAAGGTACTTCGGCGTAAGCCGAGCGGCCGGCAAAGGGCGTCGGCGGCCAGTCGGAGGGACGTAATTTGCGGCGGTGCGCCTCTCGAGGTTTCAACTTAAGCCAAAGCCGCACCAGTTCATCTTCGCCGGCGTTTACAATGCGCTCTCGCAACCGGGCGGCCCGCCGGGTAACCGGGCAGCAGTAAAAACTGCGGCAGACCAGGGGCCGGTAAGCATAGAGGCGGCAGCGCCGCGTGCCGGGATCTAGAAAAATACAATAGCCCTCGGCGTCGAGCCGCAAGGTGATGTCTAACGCCCTGCCCTGCTGGGCAACCTGGCAGTATTTATCGAGGACTTCCTCTGGGGTAAGCTTGCGGCCGGTTAAAAATTGAATTCCCGCTCTCAAGGTAAATAAGTCTATGCTGGTGAGGGGCAGGCGGCCGCCGCAGCAGCAGTCGCATCCCAGGCATGAACCCCCTGGGTTGTAGGGGCGGTATATTTTATCTCCCGGCAAACTTTCCAAGGCCTGGAGATAATCGGCAACGCTGGCTTCCGGATCCCGTACGAGCAAATCGTAACCTGTGCGCCCGTTAACCTGCCAGAGACGCACTTCAACCCTAACTATTTTCGCCTTTGCTATATTCCCCATTAACTCAGCAGTCCCAATTCTGGCGTATCCCCACTTTTTTAGCCTGCTTTGGCTTACGCTCGCTCCGGAAACCCTCGCGGGCCAAACTAGCGCTCGGCCTCAAGCTCCGGCGGACTTCCCGGCAAATTCGACCT
>JASUSV010000025.1 GCA_030445865.1 Clostridia bacterium | reverse complement strand
GAGCCTACGGATCGCTGGCGAGCCCATCTGGAGCCGTCGCCAGCGCCCCGGCATGGGGAACGTTTTGGAAGCATCTAAGAAATTTAAGGAGGCGGATATATGAAGGCCCTGCTTATAGAAGGACTGGCCGTCCTTTTCTTCATTCTTGCCGGTGTCGGTTTGCTTTTTTATCTGCATAACAGGGAATTGCTTTAATTTCCTTAACGAGGTGAGGGAATCGAATATGGAAACACTGGAAGTTTTTCTACAAACCTTTCTGGCCTTTGCGGCTATCTTCGTTTACACCCGCATTTTAGGAAAGCAGCAGGTCGGTCAATTAACTTTTTTTGAATATATCAACGGCATAACCTTCGGTAGCATAGCTGCCGTCCTGGCTACCGATATTGGCCCCGGCCGGACCTGGTATCACTTTTTAGGGTTGACCATTTTTGCAGCCCTTACCTGGCTTATGGGTTATGCTTCTCTAGTGAACCGGCCGGCGCGCAAACTTATTTCCGGCGAGCCTACCATAGTCGTGCATAATGGAAAAATTTTGGAACAAAACATGCGTAAAATGCGCTATAATTTAGATGAACTGGCCATGCAATTGCGTGAAAAAAACATCTTTAGTATTTCCGACGTGGAATACGCCATTTTAGAGCCTGACGGCAATTTAAGCGTATTACCCAAGTCACAAAAAAGACCCTTAACTCCAGCTGATCTCCAATTGCCCACGGGGTATGAGGGGATGGCAACCGAGTTAATTGTGGACGGCGAAATTTTATTCGAGAACTTAAAACAACTCGGCCTCGACGAAAACTGGCTTCTCCAGCAGCTCCAAGCCCGGGGCGTATATGACCTGAGCCAGATTGACCTGGCCAGCATCGATACTGAGGGCAGACTTTATATCAACTTTAAAAGTGATGCGCTTACCAACCCCACCGATATCACCGACACCCCCCAGAGTCCGGCATAAATCCTGGAAGGAGGTTTTTTGAATGCTTAAGTTTGGCACCGACGGCTGGCGGGCCGTCATCGCCGAAGAATTTACTTTTCCCAATGTCAGGCTGGTAACCCAGGGGATAGCCGCCTACCTGCAGGAACGCGGCCTTAAAGGCAAGGTGGTCATCGGCTACGACCACCGTTTTATGGCCGAAAATTTCGCCCAGGCTGTTGCCGAGGTCCTGGCCGGAAACGGTTTCGAGGTTTTATTCCCGGATCGCTCCTTGCCCACGCCGGTAACCGCTTTTGCCGTTAAGCATTACGGGGCCATCGGCGGCATTATGCTGACGGCCAGCCATAACCCGCCGGAATACAGCGGCCTCAAATTTATTCCCGAATACGCGGGGCCGGCGTTGCCTGCCATAACCGATGCCATCGAGGAGGCCATTGAAAAGATTGCCGCCGGAGGCCCTATTAAGCGGGTGGATTTCGCAGCAGCCCAAAGACAGGGGCTGGTACATAGTATTGACCCGCGGGGTGCTTACCTTGAGCACCTAGCTTCCCTGGTTAAAACCGATGCCCTGCGGCGGGCTAAACTAAAAGTAATAGTCGATCCCCTTTACGGCGCCGGCATCGATTACCTGGAAGAATTTTTGGCCAGGGCCGGTTGCCAGGTAGAAGTTATTCACGGCCACCGTGACCCTCTCTTTGGCGGTTCCCTGCCTGATCCCAGCGCCACAGGCTTGAGCGACCTCAGCCGGGAAGTCGTCAGGAGGGGCGCGGACCTGGGCCTGGCCCTGGACGGGGACGGCGACCGCTTCGGCCTAATCGACGCCGACGGCACCTATATAACGGCCAACCAGTTTTTACCCATGCTCCTGGCCCACCTGTTGGAGACGCGGGGCTGGCGGGGGCCGGTGGCCCGGACGGTGGCTACCACCCATCTTCTGGATCGGGTTGCGGCGGAGTATAAACTTGCCGTAAAAGAAACGCCGGTAGGCTTTAAATACATCGGCCAGGCCCTTTTAGAAGGAGCCGTCCTGGGCGGGGAAGAAAGCGGGGGTGTCAGCATTTACGGCCACCTGCCGGAAAAAGACGGCATCCTGGCTACGGCCCTGGCAGCAGAGTTGCGGGTGACGACAGGGAAGCCTTTGCAGGCGGTATGGCGGAGGCTGGGCAGCCGTTACGGGCAGCTGGTCAGCCGGCGTTTCGACCTGCACGTAGATGCGCAGGCGAAACGCCGGGTGCTGGATTGTTTGAAGGGTTACGCTCCCGGGGAATTGGATGGGCGTAAGGTAAGCGGCAGGTTAACCCTTGACGGGGTTAAAATATTGCTTGACGACGGGAGCTGGGTCCTGGTGAGACCTTCGGGGACGGAACCCCTTTTCAGGTTATATGTAGAGGCTCCCGATGAAAGGAGCCTCCAGGCTTTAGCTGCGGCCGTACGTGACGATCTTAAGATTTGAAGAGGCTGTTGTACTCCTCGAGGGACAGTTCCCGGTAACAGGAGGGACAAAGCGACCCTTTGCCCGGTACTTCAATAGGATTTTCGGATAAAAATCTGGAACTGAGGCTGACGGGCGCGCCACAGCGCAAGCAGGCATCGCTATAGGGCTCCACAGACTTTCACCACCTTTATTTAAGTTTACCCTATCAGTATGTGTGGAGCCGCCTCAAACATACTTATTTTTTGCTGGGAAGTGCTGGGACAGCAACAGGGTTGGCGTCATAAGATAGAACAGGAAAGGGTGAGGGTCTATGATTACCCTCGGCTTCCTGTTGCTGTCTTTGGCCATCGCCTTATTTTTAAGCTTTAGCGCCCTTCGCCGGGCCGGCAATAGGGAACCCATCGCGCCCTGCCTGCTGCTTCTGGTAAAAGATCAGGCCGACCAAATCGAAGGCCTTCTCCGCGATTTCTGGGTGTGGGCGCATTTCCGCGGCCGCCCCGTAGAAACGGTTATGGTAGACGCCGGCTCCAGGGATGAAACGCCGGTGATTTTACAAAAGCTCGCCCTTTATGACCCGGCTTTAACCGTAGTCCGGGAGCTGCCGGGCGAAGAAGTCAATGTTAGGCGGCTTATCGGGGAATATAGTTCAAGGGGACGGCTGGTTTTTCTCGACATCCGCGCGGAAAAAGACTTCCGCGCTTTACGCCGGCGGCTGAGGCAGGCGCTGGCAGCCGGCGGCAGCAGGCAACGGTTGTTCCGGAAAGGATACGGGAGTTTATGAACAGGGCACCCCGCGGCACCTTTTGCTGGTCCGGCCAGTTATATCTCGTCTGGAAAGAAGCGGATTTTAAGCTGGGGATAACCCATAAGCCGGGCCTTGATTTTAGTTTCTGGACAGGCCGGGGCTACCAGTTTAAAACCTTGCTAGCTACCCCCCTCTCCCTGGCAACTGCCTATTTCCTCTGGGAAAGGCTAACCAGGTCTTTATCTTTTTTGAGGACAAGCCCGGCAGAAGTTGAGCTCCTGCTGGCAGGTGAAATAAAAAAGGGGTTGCGCCTTTTAAAGCTAGCGACGGGGTTTTCCAAGGCCCCGGAAACCCTCCTGGCGCCTCCCGCCGGATCTTTGCTTGCCACCGACGTTTGCTGGCCGGCGCCGGCCGAACTTGAAAATATACGCCGGACATTAAGCGGCCGCATCCTCTACCGGGAGGAATTAGACGCAGCCCTGGCCGAAATGGGCTTGCGGCCCCTGGCGCCCCTGGAAGATTCCCTGCAGATTCTGGCTCTTTCAGGCGAGATCACCTTGATTCCGGCCGTTGGCTTAAACCCAAGAGGCGAACCTTTTTGCAACCGCTGCGGCCAGGCCGGGAGCTTGAAATTGGTATCCTGCGCTGCCTGCGGCGGACCCTGCTTTATTTGCGAAGAATGTTTATCTATGGGCCTATCTCGCTCCTGCCGCCCCCTTTATGCTTCTCCTGGCGGCAGGGCCGTAGTAAATTCCAAAATGCCCCCGGACCCGGGTTTTAAGCTTACACCGGCCCAAACCCATGCCGCCGCCGAGCTGAAGGCTTTCGTCCGGCGCCGGTCCAAACGGGAGTGCCTGCTCTGGGCGGCCTGCGGGGCAGGTAAAACCGAAGTGGCTTTTGGGGCCATAGCGACGGCGTTAGAGCGCGGCGACGAAGTTCTCTACGCTACCCCCCGCCGGGAGGTGGTGCGGGAGCTGGCGCCGCGCCTAAGGGGAGCCTTTGGTCCGGAGCAGGTAGCTGCTTTACATGGCGGCAGCACCTCCAAGTTTCGCCGTGCACCCCTCACCCTGGCCACTACCCACCAGGCCATACGATATTTCCGGCGCTTTGGCCTGGTGGTGCTGGATGAAATCGACGCCTTTCCCTTCCGCCAGAACCCCATGCTTCACTACGCGGTTGACCGCGCCCGGCTGGAAGACGGCCAGATTATCTACCTTACCGCCACGCCTCCGGAAGGGCTTGTCAGGCGCCTGCGCCGACAGGGAGAGATCGTCTACCTGCCCGCGCGCCACCACGGCTACCCCCTGCCGGAACCCTACCTCCTGGCGGCCCGGAAACTGGATGCCCGGCGGCCCTGGCTAGTGCCGGGAGAGGCAGAGGCTTTTTTATCTTTAAGCCGGGAAGAAGACAAAGCCCAGGTTCTAGTTTTTGTACCGGCGGTTGAGATGGTGGCGGGAATAGCTGCAGCCCTGGCAGGCAGCGGCCGGGTGGCCGGTTGCTCGGCAGCCGACCCGGAGCGGGACGAAAAGCTGGCAGCTTTTCGACATCGGCAGCTGGAAGTGCTGGTTACTACCACTTTGCTCGAGCGGGGCTTAACCCTGGAACGCATTAACGTCCTGGTGCTGTTTGCCGATGTAGAGGAAATTTTCGATGTCAATACCCTGGTGCAGATAGCCGGCCGGGTGGGTCGAACCTTAAGCTACCCTCATGGCCGCGTCTGGTTTGTCGGCCGGCGCATCAGCCCGGCAATGACGGCAGCCAGGGCCCGGATAAGGGAATTTAACCTCCTGGCCGCCCGCAGGGGCTATTTGCGACCGGGAACGTATAAACTTTAATAGGACCCGAAGGTGTTATGCTGTTCAAGCTTCTTGCTCCACGCCGGCAAATATGCCCGTTTTGCGCCCGGCCTACGGGAGGGCAAACGCTTTGCGCTTCCTGCCGGGCGCTGCTGGCGGACTGGAAAAAGAAATATGCGCCCTGCCCCCGTTGCGGCCGCCTGAAAGCTGTCGGCGATAGGACCCGGAGAGGGGACCCGGCGGCCGGCAATGGCCGGATTTGCCCCCAGTGCCGGGAAGAATCGCCCCCTTTTCGACTTGCCCGGGCTGCCGGGCCGTACCTGGGTGTACTTAAGGAGGCCATCCAGGATTTCAAATATAACGGCCGCCGGTCCCTGGCCGGCCCTTTGGGGAAATTAATGGCGGAGGTCCTGGTGCACGAAAAATCTTTCGGTCGGCCCGAAGTTTTAATACCGGTACCCTTGGCGCCGGCAAGGCTACAAGAAAGGGCTTTTAATCAGGCGGAATTACTGGCCGGCTCACTGGGGGCCGTACTCGGCCTTAAGGTGCAGGGGGATGTGTTAAGCAGGGTTTGGGAGACGCCACCTCAGGTCGGGCTTACCCGCCGCGAAAGGCTGGCCAATCTCAGAGGGGCTTTTCGCGTATTAAAGCCGGTGGTTATACGGGGTAGGGGAGTACTGCTGGTAGATGATGTTCTGACCACCGGAGCCACGGCATCGGAATGCGCCAGGGTTTTGCTGGCCGCCGGCGCCAGGGAAGTAAGCGTAATCACCGTAGCTACGGGCATAATTGAAGAGAATTTCCGCGCCGCATTGATTGCGGCCGGAGAAGACAGCACATGGCCAAAGCCTGTATCAGAACCGGGTTAATGTAGTCACACCAAAGTTCCTATTATTTCGACTAAGAGTAAATGCTTTTTCGTTATAAATTGACAATTCTTATCGCCACTAATGGGGAAATCCACAGCAAAAAGCTTTGAGAGGCAAGTTATATACAGGTTTATCCACAATATTCACAGGCCTGTAAGTAATTTATAACTCTTCTCCCTGTCGTTTTTCGACATTTGAGATTCCGTCAGCATTTTTCTCTTTTTACAGTTATTTCCAAAAACGCTATGCAGCTTTTTGGCAGGAGTCCGTTCTTTTAATTAAAATTCAGCAGGATTCCCTGCATTTCTAGGGAATAATTTTATTAATAAAAGAACCCGAAAGGAGTGCTCGAGGATGCAGATTACCATTCGCGGCAAAAATCTTCCTATAACTGAGGCCTTGCGTGCATACATCGAAAAGCGTCTAAACAAGCTGGACCGCTTTCTCGGTGCGGGCGCTACGGCTCAGGTGAGCCTGAGCATCGAGAAAGAAAGGCATATAGTGGAGGTAACTATTGCCATTGACGGGTACCTTCTTCGCGGTGAAGAAGAGGCAGGGGACATGTATTCCTCGGTAGATCTGGTAGTGGAAAAATTAGAGAAACAAATCGGTAAGTATAAAACAAAACTGGCTAAAAAAATCAAAAGTCGTAATTTTAAAGAATGGGTAACCGCCCAGCCCGGAGAAGAAAACCAGGATCTGGAACCCCGCATCGTTCGCGTCAAGCGCTTCCCTTTAAAGCCCATGTCGCTGGAAGAAGCCATTTTACAGATGAATTTGCTTGGGCACAGTTTCTTTATTTTCACCAACGCCGAAACGGAGGAGGTCAATCTAATTTACAGGCGCAAAGACGGCAACTATGGCCTGATAGAACCCGAAGCTTAAAGAAAGGTTGGCGGGCGAGTGGAGATAGAGAAAAAAACACCGGAACCAAAGGTAGCCGAGTACGAAAAAGTAATCAGCCAAATTAAAGGCGTAATTTCGACCCGCCTGGTAACCGATGACAGAGGCGCTATTGAGGAAATCCACGTTCTCGCCGTTCCCGAACGTAATCCAAAGCAGGTGGTAAGAGATATTGAAACGGCGGTAATGGTGCAACTAGGTACGGTAATTGATCGCAAAAAGATCAGCGTGGCCCAACTTGCCCTGGAGGAAAAGGCGCGAGAATCCCCATCTTTGTATTTAACCGGTATTCGCGATTTCAAGTTGCTAAGGATAAACTTGATAAGTAGCGGCCTTGACGCAGAGGTTACGGTGGAAATCGGTATTGATGAGGAAACCTTTGTCGGCCAGATTTCCGGCCTTAATGCGCCGAGCTTCTTCCCCCGGCTGGTAGCTTCTGCTACTCTGGCGGCGGTAGAAAAATATTTGACCGGCAGCTACCGCCTGGCCCTGGAAGATGTGCGAAAGATCCGGCTGGGCGGCCAGGAGGCGGTAGTGGTTTTGGTCTTATGCCTATCGGCTCAAGGTGAAGAGCGCATCCTGGGGGCGGCTTTTGCCGGCGCAGACGATGTAGCTGCGGTCGGCAAGGCTGTACTTCAGGCGGTAGGCTGTCTTTTGTGCGGACAAAAGCGCCAGGGGATGTAAAAGAGTACATATTTGGTCTGAAAGCGAGGTTCTTTCCCTTTTGAATTTGCCGGGAAGTCCGCCTTAAGCTTTCAGGCCGAGCAAAAGTCCTGCCCGCGAGGGGCCTTTGCGAACATAAGCCAAAGAAGGCTGAAAAGGGGTACGCCCAGGAAAAGGCCGATTGCCCTTGGAGGCAATCCGTGCTAAAATAGGAATAGTAGGAGCAAAGAGGAACCAGGATTGGCGGTTCCTCTCTTGTTTACTTAAAAAGGCAGGTGAATAATGTCGTGCTGGGATTATTGCGCAATATCCTGGACGATAATGCTCGAGATATAAAGAAACTTTCCCGCCAGGTAGCCGTTATAAACGGCCTGGAAGATGAAGTGAAGAACTTAAGCGACGCCGACCTCCAGGCCAAGACGGCAGAATTTCGCCGCCGCCTGGACCAGGGGGCTACTTTAGACGAAATTTTGCCCGAGGCTTTTGCCGTCGTCAGGGAAGTTTCCCGCCGGGTTTTAGGTATGCGCCACTTCGACGTGCAGCTTATGGGCGGCATCGTCTTGCACCAGGGCCGCATTGCCGAAATGAAGACCGGTGAAGGTAAGACGCTGGTGGCGGTTCTGCCGGCTTATTTAAACGCCCTGACGGGAAAAGGCGTGCATATTGTAACCGTGAACGATTACCTGGCCAAGCGCGACAGCGAGTGGATGGGTAAAATATACCGTTTTCTGGGGCTGAAGGTAGGCTTAATTGTCCACGGCCTTGATGCTGCCCAGCGGCGCGAGGCCTACGCCGCGGATGTAACTTACGGCACCAACAACGAGTTCGGCTTCGATTATTTGCGGGACAACATGGCCCTCCACCCTAGCGAACTGGTTCAGCGCGAGCTTAACTACGCCATCATCGATGAGGTGGACAGTATACTGATCGATGAAGCACGGACGCCCCTTATTATTTCCGGCCAGGCAGAAAAGCCTACGGCTATGTATTATACGGTGGCTAAGATTATTCCCAAGCTTAAACCCGAAGAAGACTATACCGTGGATGAGAAGGCCAAAGTGGCCACGCTTACCGAAAAAGGGGTTGCCAAAGTCGAGCGTTTGCTCGGTATCGAAAATCTCTACGACGATAAAAACATCGAGCTTTCGCACCACGTCAACCAGGCCCTCAAGGCCCATACTTTAATGAAACGGGACAGGGATTACGTAGTAAAAGACGGCCAAGTTATTATCGTAGATGAATTTACCGGGCGCTTGATGTTTGGCCGCCGCTACAGCGACGGATTGCACCAGGCCATTGAGGCTAAAGAAGGGGTTAAAATCGAGCGCGAATCCCAGACGTTGGCCACCATAACTTTCCAGAATTTCTTCCGCATGTATAAAAAACTGGCCGGAATGACGGGAACGGCGGCAACAGAAGCCGAAGAGTTTCGCAAAATCTACGGGTTAGATGTGGTAGTCATCCCTACTAATAAACCCATGATACGCAAAGATTACCCGGATATCATTTACCGGACCGAGAAGGGTAAATTTAATGCCATTGTAGAAGAAATTTGCGAGCGCCACGCCAAAGGCCAGCCGGTGCTGGTGGGCACTATTTCCATTGAAAAATCGGAACGGTTAAGCGAAATGCTTAAACGCCGTGGCATACCGCACCAGGTGCTGAACGCCAAGTACCACGAAAAAGAGGCCGAGATCGTGGCCCAGGCCGGCCGCCTGGGCATGGTGACCATAGCCACCAACATGGCTGGTCGCGGCACGGACATCATGCTGGGCGGCAACCCGGAGTTTATGGCCAAAGAAAAAATGCGGCAAATGGGTTACGCGCCTGAGATTATTGCCGAAGCCGCGGGTTACGGCCCGGCGCCCAACGAAGAGGTCGAGGCGGCCCGCCGGGAGTATCACCGTCTTTTGGCGGAGGCCAAAAAAATCGTAGAAGAAGAGCATAAAAAAGTAGTTGCCCTCGGCGGCCTGCACATTATCGGTTCGGAGAGGCACGAGAGCCGCCGCATAGACAACCAGTTGCGGGGCCGCGCCGGCCGGCAGGGAGATCCGGGCTCGAGCCGTTTCTACGTCTCGCTGGAAGACGATTTAATGCGCCTTTTTGGTTCAGAGAGCATTAGCGGCATCCTCGACCGGCTCGGCATGGACGATTCTACACCCATTGACCACCCTCTCGTTTCGCGCTCTATTGAAACGGCCCAGAAAAAGGTCGAAGCTCATAATTTCGATATCCGCAAGCACGTGTTGGAATATGACGATGTTATGAACCAGCAGAGGGAAATCATCTACCGCCAGCGCCGCCAGGTCCTTATGGGCTCCGACTTGAAGGAGAATATTATCGAGATGATTACGGCGGTAGTGGATCGAACGATAGACCAGTTTGCCGGGGAGAGCAAGTATCCCGAAGAATGGGACCTGGCCGGCCTCCTTAACCAGGCGGAAAAACTCTTTTTGCCCGGTCATAAGCTGAAGCCAGAGGATTTGGCCGGGATGGATAAGGAAGAAGTATATGCTTTCCTGCGGGAGGAGGCCCTCAAGGCCTATGAGGCCCGGGAACAAGAGCTGGGCGCCGAGGTGCTGCGGGAAATCGAGCGCTTCATCTTGTTGCGCGTAGTGGATGCCAAATGGATGGACCACCTGGATGCTATGGATCAGCTGCGCCAGGGCATAGGCTTAAGGGCTTACGGCCAGCGCGATCCCCTGGTGGAATATAAATTTGAGGCCTACGAGATGTTTAATCAGATGATTGCCTCTATCCAGGAGGACGTGGTTCGCTACCTTTACCGGGTCCAGGTGGCGCCGTCTGTAGAAGAGCAGCGGCCGCGCAACTTGCAGGAAAACCGCTATGCCGAAGAAGCGCCGCGGCAGCCGGTCAGAAGGGGGCAGAAGATCGGCCGCAACGACCCCTGCCCCTGCGGCAGCGGTAAAAAGTACAAAAAATGTTGTGGCGCCAACGTTGAGAGGGGTGCTCAAGTTGCTTCAGGAGCTTAAACCCAGACTGATGGCTTTAAATAAAGAGCTGGAAGAATTGAGGGTTTCTCTTTGACTTGCCTGAGGCCGAAAAAGAAATTAAACAACTTGAGGCGGAAATGCTGGCTCCTGACTTCTGGGAAGATCGCTCCCGTTCCGAAGAAAAGGTTAAGCGGCTGACCTCTTTAAAGCGCAAGATTAATCAGTTCGAAGCCCTGCATAAGCGTTTTTTAGAAATCCAGGAACTATGGTCCCTGGCATGCGAAGAGGGGGATGAATCCCTGGAACCCGAAATCTCCAGGGAACTGGCCGGGCTTGAGCGAGAAGTAGAGCAAGCCGAACTGGCAGCGCTGCTTTCCGGCCCTTACGACCGGAATAATGCCATTCTTTCCCTGCATCCCGGCGCCGGCGGTACGGAATCTCAGGACTGGGCGGCCATGCTTTTGCGCATGTACATGCGCTGGGCCGAAGATCACGGTTACGAGGTCGAACTGCTGGACTACCTGGAGGGGGAAGAGGCGGGGATTAAGAGCGCTACTTTGCTGGTTAAGGGGGAAAATGCCTACGGGTACCTCCGGGCCGAGAAGGGCGTGCACCGCCTGGTGCGTATTTCCCCCTTCGACGCCGCCGGCCGCCGGCATACTTCTTTTGCTTCCGTAGACGTAATTCCGGAAGTAGAGGCCGAAGAAGAAGTGGAAATCAACCCGCAGGAGTTAAAAATAGACACTTTCCGCTCCCAGGGGGCCGGCGGCCAGCACGTAAATAAAACGGATTCCGCCGTGCGGATAACCCACCTTCCTACGGGGATAGTGGTAACTTGCCAGAATGAGCGTTCCCAGCATGCCAACCGCCAGGCGGCCATGAAGATCTTGCAGGCCAGGCTGGCCGAATTAAAGCGCCGTGAGCAGGAACAGGAAATAGCCCGGCTCCGGGGCGAGCAGAAAGATATAGCCTGGGGAAACCAGATCCGCTCCTATATTTTTCATCCGTACAGCCTGGTCAAAGACCACCGCACTAATGTAGAGGTCGGCAACGTACAGGCCGTTATGGACGGTATGCTCGACCCTTTTATCGAAGCTTACCTGCGTTCTTCTACTTGACAAAACATGGTATTAACGTTAGGATGAAAGCAAAGTAATTCGAGGAGGGTATAGTTCGGATATTTTTTGGGTATCTTGGATCTTAAGGGTTAAATTTGATTCTGGGAGGAGTAAAGCTTTATGAGCCTAGCCAAAGCGCCAAATCTGGAAATCGCCAAGCGTTATGTTGCCGAGAAACTGCTCCGGGAAGGTTTTCGCTACCTGGAGAAAAACCCGGAAGAAAACTTTCCTAAATTATTGAATATAGTTCGCCTCCTGGCCCGAAAAGAAGCCCATAAGGAACAGATCCTTAAAGTTCGCGAAGCTTACTTAAGGAATCCGGCTGTTCGCGCTTACGTCAACCGCCTTTTCACCGAGTTGCACCCCAACATCAAGCAGCGTATGGTTTATAACTGGTTCGTCAACGCCATGCTTCTAGGCATTCCGCGCCAGTTGCAGGTGGAGCGGGAAACCGGCGTACATATCCCCAACTTTTTCTTGCTCGACCCGACCAGCGCCTGCAACCTCCGCTGCCATGGGTGCTGGGCCGGGGAGTATTCTAAACACGATTCTTTAAGCCTGGAGCTGGTCGACCGCCTCTGCCGGGAAGCCAAGGAAGTAGGCATCTACTGGCTGGCCATGTCCGGCGGCGAACCCTTCCTCTGGCCCCACCTTTTTGAACTCGCTGCCCGTCACCCGGAAATGGCCTTCATGATTTATACCAACGGCACCCTTATTGATGACCGGGTTGCCGATAGAATAATCGAAGTCGGCAATATCTCGCCGGCCATCAGCCTGGAAGGCTGGCAGGAACGTACCGATGCCCGCCGGGGCCGGGGCGTTTTTGAGCGCGTAATGGCTGCTATGGATAGGCTGCGGCGGCGGGGTGCCGTTTTCGGCGTCTCGATTACCATCACGCGTCAGAATGTGGAAGAGGTCACCAGCGACGATTTTATTGATTTTCTCATCGAGCGCGGCGTGGCCTACGGCTGGACCTTCCATTATATCCCCATAGGCCGGGATCCAGATTTAGAGCTCATGATTACTCCCGCCCAGAGGGCCTACCTGGCGGAACGCATACCTTACATCCGAAGTCATAAACCTATTCAGATTGCCGATTTTTGGAACGACGGGGAGCTAACTTTAGGATGTATTGCCGGCGGGCGGCGCTACTTTCACATCACCGCCAGCGGGGCGGTAGAGCCGTGTGCCTTTGTCCATTTTTCTACCGACAATATTAAAGAAAAAAGTTTAATGGAGGTCCTACAATCCCCCCTATTTAAAGCATACCAGCGACGCCAACCCTTTAACTCCAATTACCTGAGGCCCTGCCCGATTATCGATGTGCCCCAGGTTTTGCGGGAAATCGTCAGGGAGACAGGGGCGCGGCCCACGCATGCCGGGGCGGAAACGGTTTTAGAGGGACCCATCGGGTCTTTCCTGGACCGCCATTCTGCCTGCTGGGCCGAGGTGGCCGACCAGATCTGGCGCCGGCGGCACGGCGAATGCGATGAAAGCAAATTGACACAGGCGGGCAAATAGTTTATCCTTAGAAAATAAAAGATAAAGCAAGGGATTCTGGGAGGAGAAACATGCTCACCAAAAGGCGCCTGCAGTTTCTGGCCGGCCTCAAGAAGATATACGAAGAAACATCTGCCCCGGTGCATTACATCAGCGTAGCCGAAAAATTAAAAGTCAGCAAGTGGACGGCCTACGATCTGCTCCAGGAATTAGAGAAAGAAGGTTATTTAAGGCGGGAATACGTCGTCGGCCAAGAAAAGCTGCCGGGGCGTTCCATGGTAATGTTTGTCCCGACGGATAATGCCTACCGCGTGCAGGAGGACGCGGAAGAGGATAAAACCTTTACTTCGGAATGGCTATCGGTTCGCAAGTATTTGCTTTCGATTCTCCCTCACCTCAAGGCAGGCGAAACCGGCCCGGAGGTGGAAAAACTGCTGGCGGAGATGGCCATCAAGAAGGAGCACCCCCTTATATGGAGCGCTTATACCTTGACGCTCCTGCTGATATCTTTGAAGTCGCTCGGCGAAAAAGGTCTAAACATGGTTAAGAACCTTTTTAAGGGAGCGCCGGGGCCGGAAGCGGGGTTAATCCTGGTAGCGGGTACAGGCCTGGGCACGGCCCTGCAGTCTTCCTCCTCTCTGCCGTGGCAGAATCAATTAACCGCTTTTGTCGGCAGGCTGCAAGAGCATATAACTCAAATTACTCATAAAGAGAAAAAGATGCTCGCCGACTTTTTGCAGGAGGCCTTAGAGATAACTCCTTAATGCTTAGGAAAATAAAGCCTGTGGGCCATCCCGCAGGCGTTTTTTATTTTGAAGGAGGCCGGTAATTGATATCTTTCCGACGCCGGTATGTGCATTTAAACCGCTACCGCCAGGTAGTGAACGTCCTGGCACGCCAGGGCTTCGGTTATGCTTTAGACCAGCTAGGGCTGGGGGAATTGCTGTCCCGCTGGTATCCCAAAACCCCGCCTTTATCAGCCGGCGCCCGCCTGCGCCGCGCGTTGCAGGAATTGGGCCCCACTTTTATAAAGCTGGGCCAGTTTTTAAGTACGCGCGCCGATCTCTTGCCGGAGGAGGTAGTAGCTGAGCTGGCCCAACTCCAGGATAGAGTGGCACCTTTTGAGTTTTATCATGCCGAGGGGATTATCACCCAGGAGCTGGGCCTGCCCCCGCAGGAACTTTTTACTTCTTTCGACCAAGAGCCCCTGGCCTCCGCTTCTATCGGCCAGGTTTACCGAGCAACTCTGCCCGGGGGCACGGCGGTAATCGTCAAAATACAGCGTCCGGGCATCCGCCAGGTAATCGAAACAGATATAGAAATCCTTTTCGATCTTGCCCGCCTGGCCCAGCGGCACACCAGCTGGGGCCAGATCTATGATTTTGTCGAGATGGCCGAAGAATTTGCCCAGGCGCTGACTGCTGAATTGGATTATGCCAGGGAAGGCCGGAACGCCGACCGTTTCCGGCGTAATTTTGCCGGCGATCCGGATGTTTACATACCTGCGGTATTTTGGGATTATACTACTAGCCGTGTGCTCACCATGGAGTATATAGATTCTGTGAAGTTAAACGATATAGAGGCTCTTCAAAGAAGCGGTTATAATCTGAAACGAATAGCTGCCCGTTTGGTAAAGGTTTTTTACAAACAAGTTTTGATTGATGGTTTCTTTCACGCCGACCCGCATCCAGGCAATATCGGCATTTTACCGGGGGAACGCCTGGTATTGATGGATTTCGGACTGGTTGGCAATTTAAGCTGTGAGCGCAGGGAACAGTTTATCAAGCTGGTAGTGGGCCTGATCCGGCGCCGCAGCCGAGATATAGTAGAAGCGATTGCCGATATGGGGATTTTGCCGCCGGGAATCGACTTGAAAAGTTTGCGGTACGAGGTCGACCGCTTGCGGGATAAATACCTGGACGTCCCTGTAAGTCAATTATCGGTGGGAGCTGCGGTTAACGACCTTCTGAACCTTTCTTTTCGCTACCATGTGCGTTTGCCGACAGAGTTTACCCTGCTGGCCAAGGCTCTCCTGACCCTTGAAGGGTTAGCCGCTAGACTCGATCCCGAGATAAACCTGGTGGAAATTGCGGAGCCTTATGGACGCCAGCTAATCAGACAACGCCTGTCGCCACCCCAGCTTTTAAGCAGGCTGGAAGAGAGCTTGCATCTTTACCGGGATATTCTCCTCCGTGTGCCGGCCCAGGCACAGACCATTTTAGAACGGGTGGCGAAGGAAGGTTTTGTTTTTAAACTCCAGCACGGAGACTTGAAGCTGGCCCTGGCGCACCTGGAACGCATGGCCAACAAGCTCTCGTTTGGCCTGGCCTTGTTGTCTTTCAGCATTATTATGAGCGGCCTGATTATCAGCGCTGCTCTAGGCGTGGTGCCGGCGGCCCGCCTTTTTTTCCGCCTGCCGATCCTGGAAACCGGTTTTATAGTAGCCGGTCTCATGTCCCTCTGGCTCTTGTGGGCCATTTTCCGGAGCGGCCGCTTGTGAATAAACTCCTCGGCCGGAGTAAACAATGAGGGATACAAGTTGTTAACTTGAAAGTTTAAGCAGGATTTTGGCGAAAAATGACGAAAAAGGATTGGGTATTATTTAAAGAGTTGCAGGCCTACGTGGGGATTTTGTTGGGGAGCCTGATCGCGGCGTTGGGTCTGGTGCTCTTCCTCGTGCCTCACCGGATTGCTGCCGGGGGGGTTAGCGGTCTGGCGGTAATAATTCACCACCTTTTTGGTTTCCCCGTCGGCCTGACCATGTTGGCGCTGAATATACCCCTTTTCCTGGCGGGCCTTAAGGTCCTGGGGCTGAACTTCGGCCTGAAAACCTTATTCGGGACATTAACCCTTTCAGCCTTAACCGACGTTCTAGCCTGGATAAAGCCGCCTACGGCCGATGCCTTGCTGGCGGCCATCTATGGCGGCATCACGACCGGCGTAGGTCTAGGCCTGGTCTTCCGCTTCGGCGGCAGCACCGGCGGGACGGACCTGGCGGCCCTGCTCTTTAGACGTTTGTTGCATATCAGTCCCGGGATAGGCCTTCTGATCGTAGACGCCACGGTGATTACCCTGGCCGGCCTGACGTTTAATTTTGAACTGGCCCTTTATGCTCTTCTGGCCCTTTTCCTTACCAGCCGGGCTATCGATGTGGTGCAGGAGGGGAGCGGCTACGCCAAGGCGGCCCTAATAATTTCCGACAAGCCGGAAGAAATTACTTCGCGTATATTTAGCGAGCTTAACCGCGGCGCTACCGGTCTGCAGGGACGCGGGCTTTATACCGGCCGGCAAAGGGAAGTTCTGCTCTGCGTGGTGAATCGTTCCGAGGTAAGCAGGCTCAAACAGGTGGTAGCCGAGGTTGATAAAAATGCTTTTGTAATTGTTGCCAATATCCATGAGGTATTGGGCGAAGGATTTCGCGAATGGAGGTAGGATAAACTGGAAGCAACTTTGAGTATGTTGCAGGAAAAGGCGCGCCTTATCCGGCAAGATATCGTGCGCATGATAGGCGCGGCCGGTTCGGGCCACCCCGGCGGTTCCCTGTCCGGCGTGGAAATTGTTACCGCCCTCTATTTTCATGTGCTGCGGCATGACCCCCGCAGGCCTGACTGGCCGGAGCGGGATCGGTTTATTCTCTCCAAGGGGCATGCTGCGCCTCTGCTTTACGCCGCCTTAGCCGAAAGCGGCTATTTCCCAAAGGAGGAGCTCTGGACTTTGCGCCGGTTGGGGTCCCGCCTTCAGGGGCATCCTGATTGCAAGTCTTTGCCGGGGGTAGAAATATCCACCGGTTCGCTAGGACAGGGGCTGGCTGTAGCCAATGGCCTGGCGCTGGCCGGCCGCTTAGATGGCCGCGATTACCGCGTCTACGTCTTGCTTGGCGACGGCGAGCTGGAAGAAGGCATGGTCTGGGAGGCCGCTATGGCCGCGGCCCATTATAATTTGGACAAGGTCATGGCTTTTGTCGACCATAATCATCTCCAGATCGACGGCCGGGTGGAAGAAGTTATGTCTCCGGAACCGGTAGCCGAAAAATTCCGCTCTTTTGGCTGGCATGTGATCGAGATTGACGGACACGATTTCCGCCAGATTTTGGCCGCGGTAGAAGAAGCCCGGCGGACCTCGGGCCGGCCTACGGTTGCCGTTGCCGAAACGGTTAAGGGTAAGGGCGTCTCCTTTATGGAAAATCAAGTAGACTGGCACGGCGTAGCTCCGAAACCCGAGCAGGTAGCCCGGGCTCTGGCCGAACTCGAAAGTTAAGAGGTTGGGATGTGAAGGTGGGTATATTATGGAAAAAATTGCCACAAGAGAAGCTTACGGGCGGGCCCTGGTGGATTTAGGCCGCCTCGAACGGCGTATAGTGGTTCTGGATGCTGACCTTTCCAAATCTACCAAAACCGAATACTTTGCCAAGGAATTTCCCGAACGCTTTTTTAATATGGGTATTGCCGAGCAAAACCTTATGGGCACGGCGGCCGGTTTGGCTCTGGCGGGGAAGATACCTTTCGCCAGCACTTTTGCCGTCTTTGCCGCCGGCCGGGCCTACGACCAGATCCGCAATACCATTGCCTATCCCCGCCTGAACGTTAAAATAGCCGCCACTCACGCCGGCCTTTCGGTAGGCGAAGACGGCGCTTCGCATCAGGCCCTGGAAGATATCGCTTTAATGCGGGCTTTGCCTAACATGACGGTAATCGTGCCGGCGGATGCCGAAGAGACAAGGCAGGCGGTAAAAGCGGCGGCCGAGCATTACGGCCCCGTTTACCTCCGTTTGGGCCGTATGAACGTTCCCCGGATTTACGGGAACGATTATCGCTTTATTCTGGGGAAAGCCGATTGGTTGAGGCGGGGCCATATGGCTACTATTATCGCCTGTGGCCTGATGGTGGCCGAGGCTTTGCGGGCCCAGGAGATGCTTGCGGCCCAGGGCCTTGAGGTAGGAGTGCTGAACATGAGCACCATAAAGCCGCTGGACCGCGAAGCCGTCATGGAGGCAGCAGAGACGGGGGCCATAGTTACGGCTGAGGAACATAATGTGGTCGGCGGCCTGGGTAGCGCCGTCGCCGAAGCCCTGGTTGAGATGAAGCCGGTGCCCATGAAGCGCGTGGGCGTGCAGGACGTTTTCGGCGAATCCGGGAGCGCGGAAGAACTGTTAACCAAATACGGCCTTACCGCTGGGGCTATTTTAGAAGCTGTTAAAGAGGTAATAAGGCGCAAATAATTGCCAGATTAAAAGGATTTTTAGCCGTCGATGTCGAAACAACCCTTAAACATAGGGTTGTTATTTTTTTGGGGGTACCCGGGGTGATCCAGTTCTTTAACGTTTCTAAGATATACAGCCCCAATATCATCGCCCTGGACGACGTCAGCATCAAGATCGATAAAGGTGAGTTTGTATTTCTCGTCGGCCCGAGCGGGGCCGGGAAGACTACTTTTATCCGCCTGCTTTTACGCGAGGAGTTGCCCAGCCGGGGGCAGATTTTAATCGGCGGCCGGAGTATTTCCCGCCTGCGCCCCAGGGAAATCCCTTTTTTAAGGCGCAACATCGGGGTGGTTTTTCAGGATTTTCGCCTCTTGCCCGACAGGACGGTGGCCGAAAATGTCGCCTTTGCCTTGGAGGTTCTAGAAATGCCCAGGCGAGAAATTAAGCCGAGGGTGGAAAAAGCCCTGGCCAGGGTGGGTCTGACGGCGCGGGCCCACTTTTTCCCTCACCAGCTTTCGGGCGGCGAGCAACAGCGGGCGGCCATAGCGCGGGCCATTGTCAATAACCCCCATATCCTGGTTGCCGATGAGCCGACGGGGAATTTAGATCCGGCTATCGCTAGGGAGATTATGAACATTTTTCTAGAGATTAACCGCATGGGGACCACGGTAATTATAGCCACCCATGCCTGGAACATAGTTAACAGCCTGCGCAAAAGGGTCATAGCCTTGGAACGCGGGCGCCTGGTCCGGGACGACCGCGAGGGAGTTTACGGTTATGAAGCTTAGAACGTTGGGCTATTTCGTCCGCCAGGCCTGGTATTCTATGTGGCGCAATGCCTGGTTGAGCCTGGCGGCTATGGCCAGCGTTGCTGTTTCCCTTTTTATCTTGGGCGCTTTCTTGCTCCTGGCCTTTAACGTAGAGAATATTGCCCGGACTTTGCAGTCCAACGTAGAGATCGCTGTTTTTTTAAAAGTCGAGACGCCTCGCCAAAAAGCTATTGCCACGGGGGAGGCTATACGAAAGCTTCCCGGGGTGACGGCGGTCGATTTTATACCTAAAGAAGAAGGGCTGAGAATCCTCAGCCAGCAGTTAGGCAATGAACACGATCTCCTAGGCGCGCTGGGCGGTGTAAATCCTTTGCCGGACTTATTCCGCGTCCGGGTGAGCGACCCGGCAGAAATACAAACCCTAGCTGCAGCCATTGCTTCCCTTCCTGAGGTAGAAAAAGTCAATTACGGGCAGGCGGTTGTCGAGCGCTTGCTGCAGGTAATTCGCTGGCTACGCTGGCTGGGGGCAGGCTTGATTTTAATGTTGGGTCTGGGAGCCCTGTTTCTGGTTATTCTTACCATTCGTTTGGCCATTTATTCCCGGCGGCGGGAAATCAGCATTATGAAATATGTAGGGGCAACCGACTGGTTTATCCGCTGGCCCTTTCTCCTGGAGGGCCTGTTTCTCGGACTGGCGGGGGCCGGAATAGCAGGTTTCTTTCTTTACGCAGGATATAACTTTCTTGTGCAACAAGTTCGTCTGGCCCTGGTCTTTGTGCCGCTGGTTACCGATGCGAGCTTAATCCAGATGAGTATTTGGGGGTTAGTCGCCGGCGGGGCTTTTATTGGCATTGCCGGTACCTACTTTTCCATGCGCCGTTTTTTGAGGGTCTAAAAAGCAGGACAAGCTTTGTTCATGAAGGGGTATTCATATGCGTAGTAAATTTCAATTAACGGCTTTAATATTGTTGCTAGTATTTTTGGCCGCCTCTCTGCTGCCGGCCTATGGCGCTTCGGAACTGGACGAGCTTAAAAACCAACAAAACAGGGTACAGCAGGAGATTCAGCAGAAAACCAACCTTTTAAAGGCTAAAGACAGGGAAGGCCAGGAACTTCTGGAACAACTGGAGGCCTTAGAAGCAGAAATAAAAGCCAAAGAGGCCGAGATTGCCGCCCTGGAAAAGCAACTGGCCCAGGCCCAGGCCAGGGTAGAGGCTGCCGCCGCGGAACTCGCGCGAGCCGAGGCGGCCCAGGAAGAGCGGATGGGCATTTTCCGCCGGAGGGTAAAGGAGATTTACATAAACGGCCGGGTTGATTATCTAGAAGTGCTGCTGCAATCGACCAGCCTAACCGATTTTCTGGTGCGCGTGGAACTGCTGGGGAAGATTGCGGCCGGTGACATGCGGCTTTTAGAGGAAATCGAAAAGGAACGCCGGGCTATTGCTGCCCGCAAGTCGGAACTGGAGGCCCAGCGGAATGCCATTTATGCCTTGAAGCGCAGGACCGAGGGCGAGCGCCTGCAACTGGCGGCGCGTAAAGAAGACCGCACGAAATTGCTGGCCAGGATAGAAGAAGAAAAGAAAGCCGTTGCCAAAGCCCTCGATGAACTGGAAGCCTTATCGCAGCAAATCGCCGTCAAGATCCGGGAATTGCAGGCGCGGAGCAGGCGTCCCCTGGGGCCACGGGGGACAAGCCAGTTAGCCTGGCCCGTTCCGGGTTATTATGACATCTCCTCGGCCTTTGGCTGGCGCGTCCATCCTTTATTGCAGACCAAGCGTTTTCATACCGGCAGCGACATCCCTGCGCCCCCGGGTACTGATGTAGTAGCGGTGGAAGACGGGGTGGTAATTTCTACCGGTTATTTGGGAGCCTACGGCAACCATATTGTCATTGACCACGGCGGCGGTTTTTCTTCTATGTACGCGCATCTCTCGGCCATTCTGGTTAAGGACGGCCAGGAGGTGAAGCGCGGCCAGGTCATCGGCCGGGTGGGCTCAACTGGTTGGGCCACAGGGCCGCATCTTCATTTAGAAATTCGCCTTGATGGTGAGCCTACCAATCCTATGAATTATTACTAAACCCGGTATGAAAGACATATAAATGGGAATAGTTGGGGAGAAGCTAATAGAAGCAGGCGGTGTTGTTAATGGCCAAATACTGGCGCCGGATAATCGGTCTAATTTTAGCGTTTTCGCTTTTATTTACTCTGGCCTCGGGGGTGGCGGTAGCCACCCATTTCCGTCAGGTTGAACAGGTAGTTAAAGTTATTACCTTAATCCGTAACCAGGCATTGTACCCGGTACCCACCTCCAAACTGCTGGAGGGGGCTGCCAAGGGAATGGTAGAAGCCCTCGATGACCCTTATTCCAGTTACCTGGAACCCCAGGTTTTTCGAAGCCTGGAAGAACATGTTAAGGGGACCTATGGCGGCGTGGGTCTACTCATAACTATTGAGGAAAAAGAAAAAGAAAGACGCCTGGTGGTAGTCTCGCCTTTTAAGGGGACTCCTGCCCACCGGGCCGGCATCCTTAGCGGCGATTACATCGTGGAAATCGAAGGGCGGCCTACCTCTAATATGGGATTAGATACGGCTGCCAGCTTAATGCAGGGACAGCCAGGCACGCAGGTGAGCCTCACTATTCAGCGACCGGGAGAAAAAGAGGTACGCCGCCTCACTTTAACCCGGGAAATAATTAAAATACCTTCGGTAACCGGGGAAATGCTCGCCTCGGCTCCAGGAATCGGTTATATAAGCTTGACCACCTTCAACGACCAGACGGGGGCCGACCTGGGCCGGCTGCTCCAGGAGCTGCAAAAACAAGGGCTAAAAGGCATTATCTTGGACCTGCGCAACAACCCCGGCGGTTCGTTGCCGGCAGCCGTAGAGGTGGCCAGCTTTTTTATTCCTTCAGGTCGCCCTGTTGTTTATATCGTTAACCAGAAAAGCACGGAAGCCCTTACGGCCAGGGGAGGCAGCGTGGACCTGCCGCTGGTAGTTTTAGTAAACCGGGGAACGGCCAGCGCGGCCGAAATCGTGGCCGGCGCAGTGCAGGATGCCGGCCGCGGAGTGTTGGTGGGCGAGAAGACCTTCGGCAAAGGCGTGGTCCAGACTATCTTTCGTTTGAATGGAGGGGCGGCCGTAAAATTAACTACCCATAAGTATTTGACCCCGGCCAAGCGAGATATAGACCAGAAAGGAATAGAACCGGATTATAAGGTGAGCCTGGACCAGAGGGTTGCCCAGCAAGTTCTCCTTCACGGCCCCGACTTGAAGCAAGATCTCCAGCTGCAGAAAGCCGTGGAACTGCTCAAGAAGAAATAATAAAAGAAAGAATGGTGTCACGTTGTTTCCTTGGCAGCAAATTATCCCTTTTACCCTTCAGGCTTTAGCCCAAGCATTGCTCAGCCCCTTTTTTTGGCTGGTGGTGCTTTTCATCGGCTGGCAGTATCGCCGCATAGCCGCCCTTAAGAAAGACCTTTTCGGAATCGCTGTTGAACCAACCTGGCAACATACTTTGCAGGCCACTTTACACGGTATTATCGGTGGCCTGGTGGGTAGCTTCTTAATGGTGGTAGTGGGGGTTTCTCTTTCCGGCGCCGGCATCGGCTACCTTTGGGTTCTGGCGGCCCTTCTCATGTTAATCAGCCCCCGCTTCCTTTGTTTTTCCTATGCCGGCGGCATTATTTCCCTGGTTTCCTTGATTTTTGGCCGGCCGGATATCGATGTGCCCCAACTTATGGGCCTGGTGGCAGTTCTACATATGGTTGAGGCCGTACTCATCTGGGGTAGCGGTCACCTGGGCGCCGCGCCGGTGTATACCCGGCACGGCAGCGGCCGCGTGGTAGGAGCTTTTAACCTGCAGAAGTTTTGGCCTATACCCATAGTTGTATTAACCCTCATAACCCTGCCGCCGGGTTTACCCCCGGATGTTGCTGTAGCCATGCCCGACTGGTGGCCCCTCATCCGTCCCCAGGGAATTGCCGAACCGGATGAAGCCCTTTTTGTCATGTTGCCCGTCCTGGCCGCTTTAGGTTACGGCGACCTCGCCCTTACCTGCCGCCCCCAGGCTAAAAGCCGGCGTTCGGCCCTTACCCTGGCTCTTTACAGCCTTATCCTCCTGGGACTGTCCGTGCTGGCATCTTACTTCCCCCACCTGGCCTTCCTGCCGGCCTTATTTGGCCCGTTGGGCCACGAATATACCATCAAATTAGGCCGGGAAGCCGAAATGCGCGGCCGGCCTTTTTACGTGCCGCCGCCCGAAGGTGTTCGGATTTTAGACGTAGTAAGGGGCACCCCGGCGGCTAGAATGGGTTTAAACAGCGGCGATATAATTTTAAGAATCAACGGATGGCCGGTAAACTCCCGGCCGGAACTGGCTTCTGCTTTGGAAGGCCTGGGGTTATTGGAAATAGAAGGGCGGCAGGCGGGAGACGGCGCTTTTATACAGCTCAAGGGCTACAAAAAAGCAACTGAACCTTTCGGGGTTATCCCGGTGCCGGATGAAGGTGATGAGCCCCAGGTGGAACTGCGGACCGAGGGCTGGCTGGTACGCTGGTGGCGGCAGAGGCGGGCCAGGCGAAGCGAATAAGAAGGCCTTCGAGGCCACGTTTCGCCTGGCGGCCCGGGGCGCGCCCGAAAAGGTGGCGGCGCGCTGCGTGGCAGACGCGGCCGTGGCCGGGGCGGCCGGGTGGAGACCACCTTTTCTTCATGGGATGGGAGAGGGTTCCGCCCTAAGGGCGTTTGAGTTTTGCCTGCAGGTTGGATCTGGTTTAGGTGATGGAATATACAAAAAAAAAAAAAAAAAAAAAAAAAAAAAAAAAAAAA
>JASUSV010000024.1 GCA_030445865.1 Clostridia bacterium | reverse complement strand
TTTTGGAGGCGCCGGAAGAAGAAATATGTACCGTGCAGCACGTCGAGGTAGAGTTGCCGCCCAAAGCCCGCCTTTTTGAATCGGTCACCTGCTCTGTCTGCGGCGAGCCGGTGGCTGAAGTACGGGTCCGCCTTAAGGATGGCCAGCCGGTCTGCATCCCCTGCGCCGGCGAGTACACCCGGGGGTGGTAGGGCAGTGCTGCATAAATTAAAACCTGACAGGCGGCAGTTGCTGGCTTTGGGTTTAAGTTTTCTTTTTGTATTTATACTGGTGGGTTGCGGCGCCTGGAGAGACGGGAGCGAACAGCCAGGCGGGAAGCCGCCCGTAGTTTATACTGTTGCAGACCCTACTGGAGATTGGGGATTTCCTTCGCCTTATGCCCACTACGCCCGCGGTCCCGGCTATGTGCGCATGAGCTTTATTTTTGACACCCTGGTTTGGAAAGACGCTAAAGGTTTTATCCCTGCCCTGGCCAGAGACTGGCAATACTTATAAGAAAAAAGAGGGCTGGCTATTCTCCTGATCACTCACGATATCGCTCTGGCCAGGAAAGTAAGCGACCGCCTGGCCGTAATGCTGGGTGGTTGTATAGTAGAAGAAGGGCCCGCCAGCGAAGTAGTGAACCATCCCCGGCACCCTTACACTAGAAGGTTACTGAACCTGGCTGCAGATCTTAAGGTGGAAGTGAATACGCCGCAGGAGTTCGCCGATATCTGGGGTACGTTGAGGTAAGGTCGTCGGTATAATCAAACCGGCAGTTAATTTATATTTACTGCCGTATTTTTTTATGCTACACTTTTTTCGCTAACGAATAATTTTAACTACCTCTTCCAGGGGGCGGCGCGGCCGCGGTGCAACCGTCTGGTCAGGGTAGCCCACCGGTATTATGGCCACCGGCCGCAGGTTAGGTGGCAACGAAAGGATGCGGCCCACCTCAGATTCGTTGAAAGCCCCCACCCAGCAGGTCCCCAGGCCGCAGCCGGTGGCGGCCAGCAGGAGGTTGGTGACGGCGGCGGCGGTATCCTGCAGGCAATAAAGATTACGGCCGCGCTCACCGTAAGCGGCGGCCGCTTTCTCCGGGTCGGCGCATACTACAATGACCACTGGCGCCTGGGCGACGAACTTCTGCCCCAGAGCTGCCCGGGCCAGGGCTTCTTTGATCTCATGGTTGTAGATGCAGTAGAAAAACCAGGGTTCGACGTTGCCTGCCGAAGGCGCGGCGCAGGCTGCTTCCAGCAGGCGGCCGATAGTAGCCTCCGGGATGGGATCAGGCTTGAAACGGCGGATACTTCGCCGTTCTTTAATGGCAGCAATTACGTCTTTAGTCAAGATCAGGCCTCCCGTTGCTTAATCTCTGACAGGAATAAAAGTAGCATATCTTACCAGAATTTGCAAGCCCCTGTTCCCTATGCGGATTTTGGATATTGGAGCAAGCGATAGATGGGTCAGCAGAAAAATATGGAACACGGTATTAAGCGTACTTATAGCAAGTGGTTTTTGACTCCGGTTAAACGGGCTAGTAAGAAATATAATATGATTGCCCCTGGCGATAAAATCGCTGTAGGCGCTTCCGGGGGTAAAGATAGCTCGGCTTTACTTTACATCCTGTGGCTTCTAAAAAACTTCTCCTTTTTAAATTTTGATTTTCATGCTGTATTTATAGATATGGGCTGGCGGGTGGACCTTAACCCCCTGGCGGTCTTCTGCCGTGAACATCACATACCTTTTCACGTCGAACCTACATCTATTGGAACCATTGTATTTGACTACCGCCAGGAGCAACATCCCTGCGCCCTTTGCTCCCACCTGCGCCGCGGAGCCTTGAACGAAGTGGCCAGGCGACTGGGATGTAATAAAGTGGCCCTCGGCCATCACCTGGACGATCTGCTGGAGACCTTTCTTCTTAACTGGCTGTATAACGGCCGGTTTTCCATTTTCCTTCCGGTGACCGATTTGACTCGAACCGGGTTGAAAGTCATTCGTCCCCTTATTTATCTCCCGGAGGCTACGGTAGCAAGTCTGGTAAAAGCAGAAAGCCTGCCGGTGATAACCAATCCCTGCCCGGCTGCAGGGAAAACCAGGCGCCATGAGGTTAAGACTATTGTTAACCTCCTGGCCGAGCGCTATCCCTACCTGCGCCAGCGTTTCCTGGCGGCCCTTGAGGCTGCGGGTTGGTTGGGGCTGACCGGCAATTTTTAACCCCAGGCAAATCTCTGCTTTCGGGCCAAAATTCTTCTAAATTATGGCTAGGAGCTTTTAAAATGAACTGTCTTGCAATACCTTAAAATTTAGTCTGGATAATCCGTATTACGTTGCAAGATAATATTTTATCCCTGCTTTCCCCAATGTTAAAATCAATATATTAAAAACTTAATAATTTTTTCCTCGGTCGCTGAATCCTCTTGGTTCATAAGAGGAGCGGGGGAACCAATTCCAGGGGTGAATCTCTGCTCCCCGGCAAGCCGGCGCAGAGTAGGGCTACTCTTTCGGCCCGAATCCGTCAGCTAACCTCGTAAGCGTTGAAAGAGGGAAGATAGGGTTCTCATATAAGAGAGGGGCCCATATCTTAACTCATTTAACGTCTGTTGCCCCGGGAATGTTTCCCGGGGTTTTATTTTTACCTGGGGGGAGGGAGGCCTGTGGTCAAATTTGAAAATGTAAGCAAAGTATATAGTCCCGGAACATACGCCGTGCGTTCTCTTAATTTAGAAATTGCCAAGGGGGAGCTGGTGGTTTTAGTTGGGCCCAGCGGTTGCGGCAAGACGACGACGTTGAAAATGGTTAACCGTTTAATTGAGCCGACTATGGGGCGCATTTTTATAAATGGCCAGGACATCCGCTATGTTAATCCTGCAAAATTGCGCCGGCAAATCGGTTATGTCATCCAGCAGATCGGTCTTTTTCCCCATATGACCATTGCTCAAAACGTCGGCCTGGTATTGCGGCTTTTGAACGTTCCAAAAAAGGAAAGGGATAAGCGGGTCGATGCCTTGCTGGAAATGGTCGGCTTCGACCCCAAAATTTATCGCAACCGTTACCCGCGAGAATTATCCGGGGGGCAGCAGCAGCGGATAGGTGTTTTAAGGGCTCTGGCCGCTGACCCAGAAATTATATTAATGGATGAACCTTTCGGAGCGCTGGACCCTATTACCAGGGAACAACTCCAGGACGAATTGAAGAAACTCCAGAACAGCCTTCATAAAACCATTATTTTCGTGACCCACGACATGGATGAAGCAATTAAACTTGCCGACCGCATCGTGGTTATGCGGGAAGGGGAGATAGTCCAGGTCGGTACTCCGGAGGAACTGCTGCGTAACCCTGCCAATGATTTTATCCGGGAGTTTATCGGCAAGAAGCGGTTTTTACGTAGCCCTGAAGAGGTTCTGGTGGCCGAAATTATGGTGGAAGACCCTGTTACCGGCCATCCGGAAGTGGGAGCTGCCGAGGCGTTTCAACGCATGCAGCGGCATCAAGTTAACAGTATGCTGGTAGTAGATGAACGGGGAATTTTAAAGGGCATCTTGACCCTGCGTGGGGTGCAGAAAGGCATTCAGAGTGGAGAGAGAAAGAAAGCAGGCGAATTAATGGAGCCGGTAACCGAAACCGTCACTCCTCACGAGACGGTATTGGCGGCCGCCCGCTATATGGCCAAAAGTAAGTACGGTTTGCTTCCTGTTGTTGACGAGAGGGGTATTTTAAAAGGGCTTTTGACCAACGCCAGCCTGATAAATACTTTAGTAGATGTGCTCTGGCCGGCAGAAGAAATAGATCCGAAGGGAGAGGATAAAAATGGAAGTAACTCTATCGAGCTTATGGGCAACCTATCTTGAACGTAGCGCCAAATTCTGGCTGCTAACGCGCGAGCATTTTTTATTGCTGGTGGTGCTGCCGGTAACTATGGCGGCGGCGGTAGCCATTCCCCTGGGCATCCTAGCTTCCAAACAAAGATGGATACAGGTGACATCTCTCGCTTTTGCCAACTTGATGCAGACAATTCCCAGCCTGGCCTTGCTGGCCATTCTTATCGCCCTCGGTGCCGGTATCGGCAATAAACCGGCCATCATCGCCCTTTTTCTTTATTCCCTTTTACCTATTCTCCGAAATACCTATACGGGTATCAAAAACGTGGATAATGCCTTGCTCGAGGCGGCCAGGGGCATGGGTATGACTGCAACCCAGATATTGATAATGGTGGAACTTCCTCTGGCCTTCCCGGTTATTATGGCCGGCATCCGCACGGCGGCCGTGATTTGTGTTGGATTGGCTACGCTGGCAGCTTTCGTCGGCGGTGGCGGCCTGGGCGATTTTATTGTGACCGGATTGGGTATGGTTAATAACAATCTTACCCTTTTAGGCGCTATACCTGCGGCGGTTATGGCCCTCCTTTTGGATTATATTTTAGGCAAGCTGGAATACTGGCTTACGCCGCGGGGTTTAAGAATTTAAAAAAATTTAAGGGAGGAGATTATAAGTGCAGTTAAAGTGTAAATTATTAAACCTTACTTTTGTAACCTTCATTTTAGGAGGATTATTGTTAACTGGCTGCGGCCCCGGATTAACGGAGGAAAAAGGCGCTGCTCTAAACGGCGGCAAGCTGGTGATTGCTTCCCAGAACTACGCCGAACCCCAAATTTTGTCGGAAATGATCAAGCAATTACTGGAGGCCAAACTCCATATTGCCGTCGATCATAAACGCAACTTCCAGGGTTCGACAGCCGTGCACCAGGCTATGGAGGCGGGAGACGTGCAGATGTATGTGAGTTATACGGGTACTCAATTTACGGGTATCCTGGGCATGAAGGTTACGGAAGAGTGGAAGGACAGGCGGAAGGTTTATGAGTATGTGCGCGACCGGTTTCATGAGAAATATAAAGTCAAAGTATTTGAGCCCTTCGGCTTCAATAACACTTACGCCCTGGCCGTGCGCCGGGAAACGGCCGAAAAGCTAAACTTGAAAAAGGCCAGCGACTTGGCTCCCCATTCCAAAAATATGGCCATCGCTACCGACCCCACTTTCCAGGAGCGCAAAGGCGACGGGTGGGACGATCTAGCCAAGACTTACGGTTATAATTTTAAAAAAGTGGTTGGTATGGCCTATGATCTTATGTACCAGGCTTTAAAATCCGGGGATGTAGACGCAGCTGTAGCTTATTCTACCGACGGTCGCATTCCCGCCTACGACTTAGTTATTCTGGAAGATGACCGCAAGTTCTTCCCGCCTTATGACGCCGTTCTTTTTATGAAAGAAGAAGTATTACAGCAAAATCCTGAGGTTGAAAAAATTATCGCCCCGTTAATAGGCTCCTTTACAGAAGAAACCATCGCTAAATTAAACTCCCGGGTAGACGTTGAGAAAAAAGAACCGGCAGAGGTAGCCAGGGAGTATCTCAAGGAGAAAGGGCTGCTTTAAGAATTCCAACCGGATACTGCCGGTTTGATTAAAGTGAAGGAGGAACGAGCCGGGCCTGGAGGTAAATAATCAACTTTTCGCTTATTAAAACTAAATCGGCTTTGAGGCGGAACTGCCGCCCGTTAACGGGTATGAGGCGGCCATCGATCATGGCAGGGATGAGGATGGGATTTAGTTTTTTTACTTCCTGGCCTTTTAAAGGGGCCAGGATTTTTTGTGCTTCCCTGGTTAAAATCAGGGCGGCCGATTGTTGCTCTACAGCCGGGAGCTTATCGCCTTCAACGAAGGTGATATGCGCTTCGATAGCCGTAACTACCTGGTAACTCGGTTGGGCCAGGTTTTCTTTTACTTTAACCAGTTCCTCGGCCGTATTTTGAAGCTGCTGGCGGAGGTTATCGTTGGCGAGGATTAATTCTTCCAGGTGGTGGGCGGTCAAGGCGTTGATGGCGGTAGCTCCGCTTAGGGCTCCCAAGACGAAGATGGCCAGATAGCGCAAAAATATCAGGCGGGATATAAAAATCCGGAACCTCATTTTTGCCCCCCGGTGAGAGCGGCAATGATAAAATATCCTGCCTGGGCCCCGGCAAAGGCGGCGATAATGTACAAGAGTTGTTTAATCAGCGCGCGAAATTGGCCTTCAAAAAGCCCTATTTCCAGGACTTCCAGGGCGGCAAAGGTACCGCCGATGGCGGCGGCGACGGCCCAGATCTTTATCTCCAGCGCCAGCCGGGCCATAGTACGCAGCGGCGCCTGGCCGACGAGAACGGCAGCCAAAGAGCCTACCAGGGCGGCGCCGACGACGACGCCCAAGGCCGTGAAGAAGATGAGAAGAAGTCTAGGCAAAAACCCTTCCATGCTTTTAAACTCCTCTTTTTAAAATATACTGACGTTCCGGCCGGGTTTATGATCTAGTTAAGCGAATAACTCTAAGTAGATTGGCCCTCGACATGGGGATAGTGATGTGGTAAACTATCCCTGGCAGTAAAATTTTATATTGTTTCCGGGTGCCCGGCCAGCCGGGGTAAAAGGGAATCAGGTGTGAATCCTGAACGGTCCCGCCACTGTGAATGGGGAGCTGACCCTAGTAGCCACTGGGTGAAATTGCCTGGGAAGGCAGGGGAAGCGGTGATCCATGAGTCAGGAAACCTGCCCGGAAACAGCGCTTCTTGACCCTTCGGTAGAAAGGGGGGAGTGCTTCAAATGAAAAGAGCACCTCAGACCTCAACCTTTCGCCCGGGTTGAGGTTTTTGTTTTTCTTATCCCGTAACAGCTGGCGGCTGAATTGAGACAAAATTCTAAGAGAGTATCAGAGAAAAGGAGTGTTTTGTATTGAGGATCAAAAGAATAAGCATACAACGATTATCGCTGTTGATGTTTTTGATATTTATTGTAAGTATTTTTGTACCCTTATTAGGAATACCTACGAGGGCAGAGGCAACTGAATTTACTGTTAGCGATCTAACCGCTAAAGCTATCGATTTTATCAATCAAAAATATAAGTCGGGAGAAAAACTCAATGCCTATACGGCTTATGTACTTACTTTAGCAGGCGAAGACTTGAGTGGTGGGGATTGGATAAAGGATGGTAGAAGTTTAAAGACCGAGATAGAAAGTCTGGCGGATCTTTTGGGCGATAACCGGAGTCCCATTACTTATCTTTTAGCCAGCCAGAACGCTGATGGAAGTTTTGGCCCTTTTGCCAACGAGTACTCTACGGCTTCAACCCTTCAGGCCCTGGCGGCAGTACTGGGTGATATACCGGTTACCGAGGCGGTCTATCAAGAGATTCATGAGGCCATAAATAGAGCGGTTATTTTTCTCTGTAACTCTTATCAAAAAAATGGATACGACGCGACCGGCTGGAGTTTTGACCATCGCTGTGTTGAAGCTCTGGTGGCTGCCAGGCAGGACCTGGCGACTGGAGACTGGCAGCGTGGTGGTAAAACGCTCAAGGCAGCAGTGGTTGAAGCGGCACATGCTGTGGCACAAAATGCCCAGACGGTCACTGATGCCGTCTACCTGGCCAAGCACCTGAATGCCCTTTACGCTGTTGATCCTACGAACGCTTCCGTGCAAACCCTGGCCGAGCGTTTGCTTTCCTTGCAGACACAGGACTTCCCCAATAAAGGCCTCTTTAACACGGATAGCCTTTATAGCGAAATCTTTGTCCTGAGCGTGCTTGGCAAAACGGGGTATATAAGTCGAGTCAGACAAGACGACGCCCTTGCTTACATTAATAAGTTCCTCTATGAACACCAAGACATTTTTGGTCAACCTGCAGGTGCCGGATGGGGTGGTTTTGGTTCTCCCGAAAGCGATACCACGGCCCAGGTGCTGGGGGTGTTGAATAGTTTTACTACAGTAAGCGCCGCTGTTTATAAAAATGAGGGGCTTATATATCTCGGTAACGTACAAGACCCTGATACGGCGGCTATATCCCATATGTGGGATAGCGTCTTTGCAACGGCCGAGACGCTAAATACCCTAAAAATGCTTGGTAAGAACTGGAGTGACTACGGCGCTCCCGGAGGTGCATGGGTCAAGAATTCCCGCACCAAGACGGTGGCGCAGTACCTCCTGGCGTTAAGCAGTTGGGATGATCGTCCAAGAGTTGAAAAGTTGGCAGATATTCTCAAGAACAGACAGAAAGCTTCTGATCCAGGCCGGGGTTCTTTTGAAAACAGCATCTACAGCGATATGTGGGCCTTTATTGGCCTAGGAGAAGCTGGTAAGCTCAGCATTATTGATATTGTTTACGCCCGTGATTACATCCTGAGCAAACAGAACATGATACAGGGTGCTGATTATGGTTCTTGGGGCGAAACGTTTGGAGCTGATTTTTACCCCGACTTTATGTCCACCTGCCAGGCCATCCGCGCGTTAACTTATTTTCCAAACGCTATAAACGATAGCGAAATTCAGGCCGCTGTTGTTAGGGGGCTTGAATGGCTAAAAACACAACAACACGACGATGGTAGTTATTACAGTGGCTGGGACGATCCTGCTGTTGATGTTTCCGAGCTAATTGTTACCCTGTATAAACTGGGCAAGGACCCAGCCGGAACAGAATGGAGTAAAATAGTAAACGGCGAGATCGTAAACCCCGTAACCTACCTGCTCAATAAGACTTTAAATGAAGACGGCAGTTTTGGGGGTTATAAAAACGTTGATGGGGCTACTGAAGTTCTTTATGCCCTCCTTTTCCTCCCTGATTCAATGGCTGGGGGGCCAAACGAACCTCCTTTAAGGCAAGAGGATCAGGCGCGCATTGGTGTTGCTGTTGTTGGCAAGAATAATGAACTCTTGTTTGCTCCTGATTATGTTTTGCTTAGGCAAGACGACGAATGGGGCATTACTGCCCTCGGCGCCTTGGCTGCCACAGGTCTTTCCTACCATGTTTCTTATGCCTGGGGATCGCCGTTTGTTACCAGCATTGCCGGCCAGGCAAACGAGGGTATGTCGGGGTGGATGTATAAGGTTAACGAAGAGCCAGGAGGGGTTTCCGCCGATCAAGCGCGGTTAAAAGAGGGAGATAGAGTTATCTGGTGGTACAGTGAAAGCTTGAACTTCTCGGGCCCCACTTGGGCAGAATTGTTAAAGCTTACTTCCGGCGATCTACTTCAGATAAAGCAAAAGAACGAGATACCTGCTGAATTAAAGCCTTCCGTAGACGCAGAAAAAGCCTTAAATAATTTAGCACAGCTTTTGGAGTTAAAAAACAAGGAAGCTGATGAACTAGGTGCCGTGGAAGGTGTATCCAGGGCGGTAGTAGTGGTTGGTAGTGAAAAACCGCTTTCCTGGGCAGACAGGTTGGCCTTGGCAAGAGAGCTTAAAGACAGTACTATCGACCTGGTACAAAAGGTAACGGCGGATAAAGGAGCGGTGCTGGTTGATGCTAAGGGTAGAGTAGCCTTGGATATTCCGGCAGGTGCCTTGAACAGGGATGTGGAGATAAGCATCAAAGAAGTGAAGCGACCCAGCGGTAAACCGCAGGTACCGGCAGGATTCCAGCAAGTATCTGCTTTTTATGAATTTGGGCCCGATGGTACTACCTTTGCAAGTCCCGTAACCTTAACCTTGCGCCTGGCGCTGCCGCCAACCGTAAAGCCGGAAAACCTGGTTCTTGCCTGGTATGATAAAACCAAGAGCAAGTGGATAGCCCTCCCGGCAGTAGTGGATGTGAGTAAAGGGTTGATTTTGGCCAAGATCCGGCATTTCTCTGATTTTGCTGTGCTGGCGAAGAACGAAAAGAAGTCCTTTGAAGACGTAGCTACTACTTCATATAGTTGGGCAAAAGATGCCATTGAGGTCTTGGCCGGCGCTGGTATTGTGAAAGGTATAGACGGAAAACGTTTTGAGCCAGAGCGAGCGATAACCAGAGCCGAGGTGAGCGCTTTATTGGTGAGGGCCCTGAATCTTCCGGTAGCGACCGACAGTACGACCTTCAAGGATGTGGATGGGAACGAATGGTACGCTAACTATATTGCGGCTGCGGCTCAAGCCGGGCTCTTTAAAGGGTATGAAGACAACACTTTTCGCCCAGATAAAAGCATTACCCGTGAGGAATTAGCAACTATTCTAGTACGGGTGTTAGACCTTGTGTCTCCTTCCGACGAGAAACTGCCTTTTAACGATGCCGATAAAGTGTCCTCTTGGGCTAAGAAGAGTGTAGCGGCTGCCATAGATGCCGGCTTAATAAAAGGTTATCCTGACGGCACCTTCCAACCTCAAACTTGCACAAAAAGGGCAGAATGTGCAGTTATGATTTACCGGGCGTTAAGTAGTTATTAAAAGTTGTCGCCTGATTTCTGGGGGTCTTAAAATGAGCCCAAAGTCTTTCAGGTGGCTTTTAACGGCTGCTTTACTGGTGATTATGGCTTTGGGAGCCTGGGGAGCTTACAGCTCTGCCCGGCCCCCGGCCTTTGGCGATGCCCAGGTAGGGGGCGGAGGGCCTACCGGGGCTGCGGACGGGGCGGGTCAACCCGACCTTAAGGATAAAACCGGACCCGGCTCCGCGGCCGAAATGGCCGGGAAAAGCCAACCCGGCTCCCTAGCAGGATCCGAAGAACCGGCTGTAGGCAATACCCAGGTGACGGATCCTGGAGAAATTGGATTGAAAAAGGAGCAGAAGGCGGGTTTACGCGGCGGCGATGCTCAAGCCACACAAGAAACGGGTAAATATAACCAGGCCGACGCTGACAAACCGCCCGGCGCTATACCCAAACAGGCGGTAACCCTCCTCGTGACCCGCGATTTCGGCCAGGAGGTGCTGGTCGAGGTAGAGCAGGAGTACCGGCCGGGTGAAACGGCCTTAAGCCTGCTCCAAGCCCACGCTGCGGTGGAAACCACCTACGGCGGCAATTTTGTAGAGGCCATTAACGGTCTGAAATCCACCTCCGGCGGGCCGGGGGGGCGGCAGGACTGGTTTTATTTTATAAACGGCGTAGCAGCAGGGGTAGGCTCTGGCGCCTACCGCCTGCAGCCCGGTGATTTTGTCTGGTGGGACTATCACGCCTGGCAGGTGAGCGGCATCACCCCGGCGGTCGTCGGCTGCTACCCGTGCCCTTTTAGCCGCGGTTACGGGGATAAAGGCGGTCGGGCGCTGGTGCTGGCGGCGCCGGGGGCAGAAAAAGAGGCCGCGGTGCTGAAGGAATCCTGGTCCGGGCTGGGGATTAAGGTAGAAGTAGAAAAGGTAAGTGAAAAATTGCTCGCCGGCCGCCGGCTGCCGACGCTGGCGCTGGGCACCTGGGACGCTTTAAAGGATATAGAGTTTCTATCCGGCCTGAATGAGCGCAGGGTAAGAAGCGGGCTATACGGCCACTTTGAATCCGGGAAATTAACTCTCCTGGACGTTGCCGGGAAAAGCCGCCGCGTTTATGCCGCCGGCGCCGCCATCCAGGCTACCGGCCAGGGTCTGGGGGATGCCGCACCCTTGTGGCTGGTTATCGGGACGGATGGGGACTGGTTGAAAAAAGCGGTTGCGGTGTTGCGGGAAGAGCCGAGGAAGCTGCAGCGCTGCTACGGCTTGGCCTTAACGCCGGAAGGGACTTTAAGGCTACCCCTGGTTTCAGGCCAGGACTGATGGTTTTTAGGGGCGGCGGTTATTCTGGAATAAAGGAGGAGCAATGTTATGCTGACCTATCTCCCCCGCGACGACCTCTGGCACAAATTGAACAGCCTGACAGTCCTCGCTTTTAGCGGTACCATCTTTTTGCTGGCCTTGCTCTTCTCCCATCCCATATGCCTGCTCCTCCTGGCCGCCATCGCTTTAACCGGGCTGGCCGAGGCCGGGGGGCGGAAAGAGATGCGGGAGTTTTTGTATTTAAGCGCACCCATGGCTATGGCTATTCTAGTCTTTAACCTTCTGGTTAGCCGCAGCGGCACTACCCTTTTTTATGCGGGTTGGCCCTTTTCCCTGGAAGCGGCCGTTTATGGTCTGGCTATGTCCCTGCGCCTGCTGGCCCTGACGGCGGCTTTCGGTATTTTAAGCGTGAGCGTGCGCCCGGAAGATTTGTTAAATAAAAGCCCCTTTTTTGCCGGGCGCCCGGGGTTGGCCCTAGCCCTGGGTCTGCGCTTGTTTCCGGTCCTGCTGGCCGAGCAGGAGCGCATCGTTTTAGCCCAGCGCGCCCGGGGCGTGAGGTTGGCCAGCGGCCCGCGTTTAAACCGCCTGCGCAACCTGCTGGCCGTCTGGCAGCCCCTGCTTTTAAATACCCTGGAAAAGGCCTGGCAGCTCGGTGAAGCCATGCAAGCCAGGGGGTTGGGGAGTGGCCGGCGCTCGGTTTACAAGGTCGAGCGCTGGCGGCGGGAGGATTTCCTCGCCCTTGCCGGTATCTTCGCGGGCCTGGCAGGGGGCATAGCGGCAGCCTGGCAGGGAGTGGCCAATTTCAACTTTTACCCGCGATTAGAGCCGCTTTTTTCCTTCGGCCATCCCTGGTGGCTGGCCCTAATGGCCGCCGGCTTAAGCCTGCCGCTCATTATGGCCTGGAGGTGGCGGCATTGGGCAAAGTGAAGGTTGAAACCCTTACCTATTATTATCCCCGCTCTAGCAAACCCGCCCTGGAGAATGTAAGCTTTACCGTCCAACCTGGGAGTTTCGTCTTGCTTGCCGGCGGCTCGGGTTCGGGGAAGTCTACTTTGCTCCGCGCTTTGAGCGGCTTGATCCCCCATTTTTACGGCGGCCGTATGGCAGGTACAGTGCAGGTGGGGGGATTGGACACGCGCCGGGCCGGGCCGCCGGCCCTGGCGGAAGTGGTGGGCTGTGTTTTCCAGGACCCCGAAAATCAATTAGTCATGCCCACGGTAGAGGCAGAGGTAGCTTTCGGCCTACAAAACCTGGGTTTCTCGCCCGCCCTCATACGCCGCCGGGTGGCGGAAGTATTGCAGTTTTTTGGCCTGGATCATTTAAGAGAGGCAGAAGTACGACAACTTTCCGGCGGCCAGAAGCAAAAGCTGGCCCTGGCAGGCGTCTTGGCCTTGCACCCTTCTATTTTGCTCTTAGATGAGCCGACTTCTCAGCTTGATCCCGTCAGCGCGGAAGAAATTTTGCAATTGATAAAAAGAATTAATGAAGAAAACGGCCTCACTATAATTCTGGCAGAGCAGCGCCTGGAAAGGTGTTTGCACCTGGCCGATGAGCTGCTTTTTTTAGAAAATGGGCGGCTGGTAGGGCAAGGGCCGTCGGCAGCTATGGTGCGCGAACTGAGTCGTCGTGACAGCCTTCTCCTTCCGCCCCTGGCCCGTCTCTTCGCCGGGTACCACTTTAAGGATTTGCCCCTCACGGTAAAAGAAGGGCGCACCCTTTTACGCGCGATGGGATTTAAAGAGGATGGAGCGGTTAATAAAATGCCCGAGAACAAGAACCGCCTTATGAGGCCCCAGAAGAAGCCCCCGGCTTCTACGCCTGGAAATACTAGCGTGAAAATCGAAAATCTGGGGTTTACTTATCCCGGCGGTAAGGAGGTTTTAAAGGGCATTAGCCTGGAGCTCAAACAAGGCGAGGTTGTGGCCTTAATCGGCGCCAACGGGGCCGGCAAATCCACGCTGGCCAGGCATTTTAACGGCCTGTTAAAGCCCGTCCGGGGCCGGGTGGTGGTGGGCGGGCGCGATACCCGGCGTTACCAGGTCGAGGATATGGCCGACTTGGTCGGCTATTTACCCCAGAATCCCAACGACCTGCTTTTTCACCCCACGGTACGCCGGGAGCTAGAGTTTACCTTAACGGCCAGGGGGCTAAAAGATGCCGGCCAGGTACAAGAAGCGCTCCATCTGCTTGAGCTTGAGGATCTGGCCCAGGCCGATCCGCGCGATTTGAGCGGCGGTGAGCGCCAGCGGGCCGCCCTAGCGGCCCTCCTGGTTGGCGACCCTCAGGTTCTGGTGCTCGATGAGCCCACTCGCGGGCTGGACTACCGCCTGAAGGCAAAATTGGGGCAATTATTGTGCCGCCTGGCAGAAGCGGGCAAAACCGTTTTCATTATCACCCACGACGCCGGCTTTGTAGCCGAGTATGCCGGGAGGGTTATTTTTCTTTCGGCAGGCGAGATAGTTGCCGATGGGCCCAAGGAAGAGGTGCTGGCGGGATTTTACTTTTTTACTCCCCAGCTCTACCGCTTATTCTACAACTTTAAAACCAATGTTTTTACTTACGAGCAGGCGCGTAAAGCCTTAGAGGAGGTCCTGGCAGCTTGGTCTGGGCGGCAGTTATCCTGGCTTTAATTTTAGTATTGGGAAGTAGCTTTATCTGGGAGCGGGTGACGGCAAAGGAACTCTCCTTCCTGGCTTCGCTGGCGGCCCTGGCGGCTGTCGGGCGGGTCCCCTTTGCAGCTTTGCCCAACGTCCAGCCGACCACCTTTTTGGTTATAATGGGCGGCTGGGTTTTCGGCCCCAAGGCGGGATTTCTCATTGGTTCCCTAGCAGCCTTAATATCTAACTTTTTCTTAGGCCAGGGGCCCTGGACTCCCTGGCAAATGCTGGCCTGGGGCCTGGCAGGGGCGACTTCCGGCCTGATGGGCAAGATTTTTGCCTCTCCCGACTGTTATCTCCTGGCCCTTTTCGGCGCCTTGTGGGGTTATCTGTTCGGCTTGATCATGAATACCTGGCACTGGCTTACCTTTATCTACCCTCTGACTTGGAAAACTTTCCTGGCCACATGGGCGGCAAGCTTCTGGTTTGACACCGCCCACGCGGCGGCCAACGTTTTTCTGGGGCTCGCCTTTGGCCCCGGTATATTGGCCATCTTACGGCGCTACCGGGAGAAGATGGAGGCCACTACAATTCCACCGGGGGGATAAATTAATGTTTAGCTTGAGAGATAAATTTAGGCTTCTTACTCTGGCCTTACCGTTAATATTTTTCCTAGCCTGCTCTGGTAGTGGTGCTTTGGCTGCGGCAGACCAAATGACTGAGCTGATAACCGCCCGCCAGCGGGCCATAACCTACTTCAAAAAAGCCCAGCGACCTGACGGGGGTTTTGGCGGGGGCGAAGTGACGGCCTGGGTAGTAATGGCCCTGGCCGCGGCTGGGGAGGACCCGGCAGGCGCCGGCTGGAGTAAGGGTAGAGAGACGCCAATAAGTTTTTTAGAAAAAGAGCCGGGGTCGCTGAATAAAACTACCGATTACGCCCGCCTCCTCCTGGCGGCAACAGCGGCGGGCCGGGACGGTCGTAATTTCGCCGGCCGCGACTTAATCGCTTACTTACTTGCCAGCCAGGACGAAAACGGGCATTTTGGCCGCGGCGGAGAGGAAGAGCTGGTCAATAGCCACGCCTGGTCTATCCTGGCCCTGGCGCTGGCTGGCCAACCCGTACCCCAGGCGGAGGCAGCTCGAGAATGGCTGCTTAAAGCCCAAAATTCCGACGGCGGCTGGGGCTTTGCCCTGGGGCTGCCTAGCGACCCGGACGATACGGCAGCTGCAGTTCTGGCCTTGCGGGTTTTAGGAGTAACGCCGGGAGAGGAGCCCTTTAAGGCGGCTTTGGATTATTTCCGGCATACCCAGCTCCCTGACGGCGGGTTTGGTTACGAAGCGGCAGTTGGGAACGCCGCCTCCGATGCCTTGGTATTCCTGGCCTTGTTGGCCCTGGGAGAGGACCCGGCAGGAGTGCCCTGGAACGCAAGAGGTAAAGGCCTGTTGGGCCATCTTTTAAGCCTCCAGTCTGGGGACGGGAGTTTTCGCTGGCAGCAAGGTATAGTCTCCAATCCGGAGTGGATGACCGCCCAGGCCCTGCTGGCCCTGTCCGGCCCCCGCTTCTTAGCCCTGGCCTTGCCTGCAGGCCCTTTTAAAGATGTACCCGGCAATTATTGGGCGGCAGAAGCCATCCGTGCTCTGGCGCAGGAAGACGTAATTGGCGGCTACGGTGACGGGACTTTCCGGCCGCAAAACCCGGTCACCCGGGCGGAGTTCAGTAAAATGTTGATTTATGCCCTGGGCGAGCAGGATAAAGCAACGGAGACGACCGGGGAATTTCACGACCTCAAGAAGGAACACTGGGCCAATAAGTTCATCAAGCTGGCCGTAGATAATGGTTACCTGCGCGGCAAAGGCAATGGGTTTTTTGACCCCGAAGGCAAAATTACGGGGGCGGAAGTAATGGCCGTTTTGACGCGGGTTCGCGGCCTTGCAGGTCCCGAAGTGGAAAAGCAGGGGACGTACTGGTACAGCGTTTATGTGGAACTGGCCGGCCGGGAAGGATGGCTTTATCCTAACTTTGATCCTATGATCCCTGCTACCCGCGCCCAGTGCGCCTATAGCATCTGGAGAAGTTTGAATCTATAACAAAACGTTATACTATATATGAAGGAATATCTCACCAGCGAATAGAAATCTTCCCCAAGATATTTTTAGATAAAAGAGGGAGGAGCTGGTGAAGATTGAAGAACAAGAACGCCTTAATTATCCTTACCGGAGCTACCATTGGCCTTTTTGGAGCCCTGCTGGTCAAACTGGGCAATCCCGGCAACATGGGCTACTGTATCGCCTGTTTTATCCGCGATATCAGCGGCGCTGTTGGCCTTCACCGCGCCGCCAACGTGCAATACATCCGGCCGGAGATCATCGGGCTAGGGTTGGGCGCCTTTGTGGCTTCGTTGACGGCAAAGGAGTTTCGGGTCCGGGAAGGCTCGGCGCCTTTAATCCGGTTCGTCCTGGGAGCTTTTATGATGATCGGCGCTCTTGTTTTCTTAGGCTGTCCTTTGAGGGGGATTTTGCGGCTGGCCGGAGGGGACCTTAACGCCCTGGTCGGACTTTTAGGTTTTGTGGCCGGCGTCGCTTTTGGTACCCAGTTTCTTAAATGGGGATTCAACCTGGGCCGGGCTTATCCCAGCAAGTTCCAGGCCGGAGGTTATGTCCTGCCGCTGATCTTGATCGGGTTGCTCTTGTTGCTGCTCTTCAAACCCGTTTTCAATGTCCAGGCTGGCGGCCCCGTTTTCTTCAGCACCGCGCCTCCTGGATCCCTCCATGCGCCGGTTTTAATATCTTTAGCGGCTGGTCTTATGGGCGGGGCGCTGGCGCAGCGGACCCGGCTCTGTTTGAGTGGCGGGTTTCGCGACTTTTTCTTAGTAAAAGATGTATATTTGCTTAAAGGCTACGGCCTCATTTTCTTAGTGGCTTTGATCTTAAATATTATATTCGGCCAGTTCAAACCGGGCTTTCTCAATCAACCTATAGCTCATACTAATTTCTTATGGAATTTTCTGGGCCTCTTCCTGGTAGGACTGTGCGCGGTCCTGCTGGGTGGTTGTCCTCTGAGGCAGTTGATCTTGGCCGGGGAGGGAGACGGGGATGCTGGCATGGCTGTTTTGGGTATGGTAGCTGGGGCTGCCTTGGCCCATAATTTTATGCTGGCCAGCAGTCCGGCCGGCCCGACGCTCTACGGCCAGGTTGCCGTAATATTGGGGCTCATCGTTGCCGTTGTTGTGGGTCTGGTTTACCGGGAAGTGTAAGGGGGTAGGCTAAATGAGCGAAAGTTTAGATGTACGGGGATTAAGTTGCCCGCTGCCAGTGATGAAAACGAAGGCGGTTATGGACCGTGGCGCGGCCGTAATCGAAATCTTGGGCGATACTCCGGCAGCCAGGGAAAATATTGCCCGCCTGGCGGCTTCCAGGAATTATAGCGTGACGGAAGAAGAAGCGCCCACCGGTGAGTGGAAGCTGATTTTAACCCTGAGGAGATAATTTACCTTGATCTATCTAAATAACGCTGCCACTTCTTGGCCGAAGCCGGAGGCGGTTTACCGTACCGCTGATCAATATTTGCGCTGCTTAACTGGCAGCCCCGGCAGGGGTACTCATGAGGCGGCCCTGGCTGCCGGCCGGGCATTGCTGGAAAGCCGGGAGCTTCTGGCCGACCTTTTCGGCATCAACGAACCGGAAAAGATCGTTTTTACTTCCAACGCTACCGAAGCCTTAAATCTGGCCATCAGGGGACTGCTTAAACCCGGCGACCACGTCATCACCAGTAGCATGGAACATAACTCGGTGGCCAGGCCGCTATTTGCCTTGCAAACCCAGGGCGTGGAAGTAACTATCATTGATTGCGCCCCTGTTGGGACGTTGGACCCGGCAGCGGTGGAGCGGGCCCTCAGGCCTAACACCAGGTTAATCTGCCTGACCCATGCCTCTAACGTTACCGGTACCATCCTGCCTATAGAGGAGGTAGGCGCTATTGCCAGGAGGCATAAAGTCTATTTCATGGTCGACGCGGCCCAGACGGCAGGAGAAGTCCCCCTTAACGTAGAAGAGGCAGGGATTGACTTGCTGGCCTTTACCGGCCATAAAGGCCTGTTCGGCCCTCCCGGTACTGGCGGGCTTTATTTAAGGCATCCCGAAGTAGTTGCTCCCTTAAAATACGGTGGGACGGGTAGCCAGTCGGAACTTTTGACCCAGCCCGAGATCATGCCCGATAAATTTGAAAGCGGCACCCTAAATTCTCCCGGGATCGCGGCTTTAGGCGCCGGGGTTAAATTCATACTGGAAACGGGCTTGGAGGCTATCCGGAAACATACCCGGGAGTTAACTGCCATTCTCCTGGAAAGACTAAAAGAGCTTCCAAACGTTACTATATACGGGCCTTCCGATGTTGCTATGCGCGTCCCGGTAATATCCCTAAATATTAAGGGTATTTCTCCTGGGGAAGCCAGCGCCTGGCTGGCCGCCAGATATGATATAGTGACCAGGTCGGGGCTTCACTGCGCCCCCCTGGCCCATAAAACTATCGGCACCCTAGAAACTGGTACCCTGAGGCTCAGCCCGGGCTTCTTTAACACTGCTGAAGAGGTAGAGCAGGTTATAGAGGCTTTACGGGAGCTGGTGCGGGAGGTTCAAAAACGGGACTCATGAGTCACCAGCTTACTTTATTTACTTTTCCCTCTACTTTCTATGCCCTAAAGGCTGAAAAAGCGGTCCAAAACGCTGGTTTAAAAGCTAAGCTGATTCCTATGCCGAGGGAACTTAGTTCCTTGTGCGGGCTGGCCCTGGAACTGGAAACAGGAGAAGAGGAACGGGCCCTGGAGATTTTAAAGGCTGTGAAGCTGGAAAAGAAGGTAAGGGTTGTAAAAGAAAAAGGGCTGATTGCTAAAATAGTCGAAGTAGTAGAATATGAGCCGGGTTAATAAATTAAGGAGAAGAACAGGTAGTATGAACCTTGAACTCCTGGAAACATTCGTAACCACGGTAGAAAAAGGTACTCTTTCGGCTGCGGCGGAAGAATTGCATTTAACCCAACCCGCAGTAAGCAAGCATTTACGCGCTTTAGAAAATTACTTTGGCGCCCGCCTTCTGGATAGGATGGGCCGGGAAGTAAGGCTGACCGCAGCCGGCCGCCTTCTCTACCGCTCGGCAAAAGAAATCCTGCGCCGCTTGGCTAGGACAAAACAAGAGATGGCCGAACTGGCACAGCTCTTGCAAGGTGAGCTTATCTTAGGCGCCAGCACTACTCCCGGGCAATATTTCTTGCCCGAGTTAATCGGCGCTTTCAGAAGACAACACCCGCAGATACAGGTTAGCCTGAGAATCGGCGATACCCAGGAAATATTAAAAGGGGTCCAGGAGGGCGAGCTCGACCTGGGAGTAGTAGGGGCTTTAGGCCGCTCCCGCGGCCTAAAGTTTCTTTGTCTGGCTTGTGATGAAATAGTATTGATCGTACCGCCGGGGCACCGGCTGGGGGGTTTAAGGGAGGTTGCGCCGGCAGATCTGGAAGGGGAACCTTTCATCTGGCGCGAGGCGGGTTCGGGCACGCGCCAAGTGGTGGAAGAACGGCTGGCTGCCGCCGGAATTAAGTTACCTGTCAATATTGTTATGACTTTAGGCAGCACCGAAGCCGTGGTTAATGCCGTGGAAGCAGGACTAGGGTTGTCTTTTGTAACCTGCCGCGCCGCCGAGAAGTCGGCCAAACTCGGCCGGTTGGCAGCATTACGCCTGCAGGGCGTTGATTTGAAGCGGGAACTGTTCCTCGTGGGGCGCAAAAAAGAACAATCTCCTGCAGTAGAGGCTTTCTGGGGTTTTTTGGAGCATCAAAGCTCGATGATTAAATTCCACTGGCCCCAGAAAAATTTGAAGGCTGATCCAAAAAGCAGGACGTGACCGACCGCCGACCCCTTATAATTGGATTTTTGTGTAGAAGTTAAACTAGAACACCGGGGTAAAAAGAGTTTTTTGTCGCCCGGCGGTATATACATTGTGATAGTCTCCCGTACGCCAACCTGTGTCCTTTCAGCGCTCAACAAAAAACGCCCGAAGCACCGGTTTAATTGATTTCAATGTCTGCTTTGGCGGGGCCAAGTGTCGGAAGTCTACCCCTGGCATATTCCTTCATTATACTACTTTAACCACTTCTTTCACCCGGCTGCTGTTTTGGTTTCCGGTCGGCCGCCGAGAAAAACAGGTATTATCTCCTCACATCCTTCCCATACTATGAATAAATTCTTCAGAAGAAAGAGCAGGTAGATAATAGCAAATGAAAATGCAGGAAGCTCAACCCCAACCCAGGGAGCCGGAAACCCAGCCTGAACCGGCGCCTGGCCGCCGGCGGGTAACGGCCAGAACGGCGAGTGAGAAAGTGGAAAATATTAAGGAGCTAGGTCAGATGGGGGTCCCTGCTGTAAAAAGCGACATCCATTGTCTGCCCATAGTGGGGCAGATCGAGGGCCATCTGGTTATGCCACCGCAAAACAAAACCACCAAATACGAGCATATTATTCCCCAGTTGGTAGCTCTGGAGGAGGATAAGGATATTAAGGGGCTTCTGGTTGTGCTCAATACCGTTGGCGGTGATGTGGAAGCCGGCCTGGCTATTGCTGAAATGCTGGCGAGCATGTCTAAACCCGTAGTATCTTTAGTATTAGGCGGTGGTCACAGCATAGGAGTGCCTATTGCCGTGGCAGCAAACCGTTCTTTTATTGCCGAAACGGCCACCATGACCATTCACCCTATACGATTGACAGGTTTAGTTATAGGTGTACCCCAGACTTATGAATACCTGGATAAGATGCAGGATAGGGTAGTGCGTTTCGTTACCAAACACTCCAAAATTTCGGAAGCAAAATTTAGGGAATTGATGTTTAGAACTGGAGAACTGGCCCGTGATATTGGGACGGTTTTAGTCGGGCGTGATGCGGTGGAAGTCGGCCTGATTGATGAGGTAGGCGGGTTAGCGGCGGCCATTAACAGTCTCAGGCAAATGATAAAGGCCGGTGTGCCGGGCCCCGGGAGGAAGCATTAAATTGCTCATTTATACCCCTTTACCTTTAGAGTTAGTTTGGGAGAATGCTGACAGATTTTACCCGGCTTATCAGGAAATAAGTCTCGGTCGTCTCAGGTTGCAGGTTGAACCTTTAGGTTTTGGGAAATGCAAAGTCATTCGCATCTTCAGTACCGACCCGGCCGATTACCTGCAGGGCGCCTACCAACCGGGAAATATCCTCGATCTTTTACAAAGCCATTTTTTCTAGAGAGGAATTTTTCCGCCGGGCGTAGAATAGTAGGTGCTGGAGGGATGGAAAATGCCTCCTGCGAAAGTGCGCGGCGAACGCTTGAAAAACGAAATTTTAGGCATCGCCCTTTTGGCCGTAGCCCTGCTTTGCCTGGCCGGCTTTTATACCCTGCAATTAGGTTTTGCGGGCAGCGCTGGAGGTTCCATTGGCGCTGCCGGCAAATTCCTGGTCCATATTCTCCAGGGGTTAATGGGCAACGGTAAATTTTTACTCCCCCTGGCTATGGCTGTTTGGGGCTTTAAACTTATTTTTGGCGGAAAACCTGCCCGGAACCGCTGGCGTTTAATCGGCACAGCCCTCATCTTTGTAGTCATTCTCAGCGCTTTACATCAGGGGTTATTGGATGGAAAAGGCCTTAAAGAAGTGCTGGAATTGGGGCTGGCCGGTAAAGGCGGCGGCCTCATCGGCGGGCTCCTGGCCATTATTTTTCGGGCTGTTTTTGGCCGGATAGGTACCTGGATATTCCTGCTGGCCTTGGCAGCTATTTCTTTTGTATTATTAACAGGACGTTCGCTGGGAGGAGTCGGAAATTATTTAGCCAAAAATTGCTGGCGCTTGGTAAAGGCAATAAAAGAGTGGCTGTTAAATTTCCTGTTTATTGAGGTCGAAGAAGATGCGTTGCCGAGCCCAGAAATCAAAAACCCAAATGAAGAAAAAAAACCCGCTGAGGCGGTTCCGGTAATTCTAGGCAACCAGGTTGCTAAAGAACGCAAAGAAGAAGCCGTCCAGGCTAAAATATATCCGGAGCCGGCCCAGGTTCCTATAGAAGAAGAAGGGAAACGGCGGCGCCGGCCAAAACTTGCGGTCCAGCCGGCCGAGGAAAACGAAGAGATCGTTGTCAAGACGGCAGATGAAGAATACATTTTGCCTCCTCTAAGCTTGCTGAATAAGCCATTAAGAGTTAAGAATCCGCGCCTTGAGCGCGATATTACGGAAAGAATTAAGATCCTGGAAGAAACCCTGGATAGTTTTGGCGTCAAAGTAAAGGTAACTCAGGTTACCTGTGGACCTACCGTTACCCGCTATGAAGTACAACCTGCGCCAGGCATTAAAGTAAGCCGTATTGTCAGCCTGGCCGATGATATTGCTTTAAGTTTGACCGCCCCGCAGGTGCGCATCGAAGCACCTATACCTGGCAAGGCTGCCGTAGGGATCGAGGTTCCCAATAAAGAAATATCCCTGGTATTTTTGCGAGAGGTGTTGGAAACCCCGGTTTTTAATGAATCGACCAGCAAGCTGACGGTAGCTTTAGGAAAGGATATTACTGGCAACCCGGTAATTGCCGATCTGGTGAAAATGCCCCACCTATTGATTGCCGGCGCGACCGGTTCCGGTAAAAGTGTCTGCCTCAATGCTCTCATTTGCAGCATGCTTTTTAAAGCTACACCAAAAGAACTCAAGCTATTAATGATCGATCCCAAGATGGTCGAGCTCAGCCAATATAACGGTATTCCCCACCTGCTGGCGCCGGTTATAACCCAACCAAAAAAGGCGGCGACCGCCCTGCACTGGATGGTCAATGAGATGGAAAAGCGTTACGAGCTTTTCGCGGCTGCAGGAGTAAAAGATATCAGCCGTTTTAATCGCCTTCGCTATAAGGAAACCGAAGGCAAAGATATTCTCCCCTACATAGTTATCCTTATCGATGAATTGGCTGACCTGATGATGGTGGCTCCGGCGGATGTTGAAGATGCCATTTGCCGTTTGGCACAGATGGCCCGGGCGGCGGGCATCCACCTGGTGGTGGCCACCCAACGCCCTTCGGTTGATGTCATTACCGGGCTGATTAAAGCTAATATTTCCTCCCGTATTGCCTTTGCTGTATCCTCCCAGGTAGATTCCCGTACCATTCTCGATATGGCCGGGGCAGAAAAGCTCTTGGGCCGAGGTGATATGCTCTTTTTGCCTTCAGGCGCGAGTAAACCCATCAGGTTGCAGGGCGCTTATGTTTCCGATCGCGAGGTAGACGATCTGGTTGCTTATGTTAAACAGCAGGGCAGGCCGGAATATGATCCCGATTTTCTTAAAAATGAAGAAGTGAGGGAAGAGGAAGAAGAGGCCACCGACGAGCTCTTTCCTGCGGCTGTACGTGTCATTTTGGAGACCGGTCAGGCTTCAATATCCATGCTTCAGCGGCGGTTGCGCATCGGCTATACCCGGGCGGCCAGGCTTATGGATATGATGGAGGCCAGAGGAATGGTAAGTGGTTACGAAGGCACAAAACCGCGCGAGATACTTATTAATTGGGAAGAATATGAAAGGATTTTTGGGAAAATCGATTAAAATTCGGGAGGATTTTTGATAAGTATTATCGAAAGAATTAGGTGGCTGGTATGAAAAAGCCAGGGAAAGCCGGCTTCTGGGGGTGAAGTTATGGGCGGCATTGGGGAGCAGTTGCGCCGGGCCCGCCAGGAAAAAGGCCTGACCCTGCACGAGGTTGAAGAGGCGACGAAGATCCGGCTGAAATATCTAAATGCCCTCGAAGAAGAGGCCTTTGACGAACTCCCGGGGCGCGTATATGCTATAGGTTTTTTGCGCAACTACGCCCGCTATTTGGGTTTAGATGCCGAGGAACTGGTGCGCCAGCTTAAAGAGATTGTGCCGCTACCACAGGAAGAACCTTTACGTGGTTTTACCCCCGGTCATGAGTTAACTGTAAGCCGACGGCGCTGGCAACGCCTTTTAATTGCCGGCTTGGTTATCCTGGCACTGATAGGGTTTAATAAAATCTACTATTTAACCCGTAGTTTAGACCAACCCCCCGCTCCCTCGCAGCCCCCTTATAATTCCTCTCCGGTGGAACCGCTTAAGCCTCCTGGGAGCCGGGAAGTGCCACCATCGCCGGCAGAATCGTCTCGAGTTGCAGGGGTCAAAA
>JASUSV010000023.1 GCA_030445865.1 Clostridia bacterium | reverse complement strand
CCTTTCTTTAGGGTTTTTAGGTTTGTGAGGTCTCTTTTTCTTTATCCTTTGTCCAGATTCCTCCGGGTCTGGATCACCTACTGAAATTTTACACTAACACCTTTTTCGACCGCGTAAAATTCTTAGTTATTGCGCTTATAGAAAAGCCGGCGCCTGGCAAAATAATTATTAGGGATATTTAATTTTTAATAACCAAGAGGAGATGGTGGCTACGGCTAAAAAAATCAAGTTAAGCCGCAATGGTCCCAACCAGGATCGTCGTTCAAAGATAAGGGCTAGGGAACTTCATCGTGTCCGCGGCAACCAGATAATCCTTGATCCTGAACGTGGTCCGGAAAATAAATAATAGAAAAATCACTTAAGTTCGCGGTACTGGGTAAGGAAAATACCGCGCTTTTTTGTTTTACTTACCCTTTAGTTTACATAATACTTCTTATCGGAAGCTATCTAGAAACACTAACGGTGGCTAGAGCTGACAACTTTTGGGTCAAATACCTTTTTTCTATAGCCTTTAAGGTCTCCTGGGGATCGCTTTTAACCGCAACCCGATAAATTAGTTCTTGCCCCGGCAGATTGATACCTGCCTCCGTAGTATAGAAATACTTAAACCCGGCTTGTTTTAGCATGCCTAATAATTTATTATTATAGGCCCCGTATGGAAAGGCAAAATCAGTCGTCGGCAAGCCTAGTTCCAGCATCTGGGCCTTCATTAACATAATGTCAGACCAGACCCTGGCCTCGTACTCATTTTCGCTTTCCAACCGTCCCCTCCCGGCCAACCACATACGGCCTTTAAGAAATGGGATGCGTTCCTTACCTTCAGGATCAACCGGCACCAACCAGTGACCGTCATAACTATGCCCCCCTACTTCCCATCCATTTTTTACCATATCCTGAAGTTCGGCAATCGTTAAGTGCGGTTGGTAAGCAGGCCTCCCGCTCTTATCCACATCTCGGCGGGGGTATGGGCTAAACCATTTCATTACAGGAAAAACTACTGCAGGATATTGAAATTCTCTCAAGATAGGTGCGGCATACTGATAATTATCTTGATACCCATCATCAAAAGTAAAGAGGACGGCACGCGGAGGGACTTCCCCCCACCCCTCAAGATAGGAATGAAAAGTAGCCAAGGATATAGGGTTATAATGATTAATTTTCAATAAGTGCAGAGTTTCCCTGAATTTCTCCGGAGAAAGCGCAGTGCCAGGCTTGACATTATGAAACATAAGCACCACCACGCCTTTATCAAGCCTGGTATTAGCATTAGAATCATTGCTAATGTTATTAATGCTAATATTATTAATGTAGGACGGCTGACTCTTGTCTTGCTCATTTCCCTCCAAGAATTTTTTATAACCATCTGTTCTCCCAACTCCGTTATTCAGTTTTATGATTAAAGTTAAAGGAGTAAGCGCCAATAATATAACTAATATAACCCAGTTCCTTTTAGCTGAAATTTTCATCTCTCCCCTACCCTACCCTTCATCAAACAGTTGTTTTGGTAAGCATGTATATGCTATAATTTACTCTAAAGCCAGGAGGGATGAGCCATGCCCAAAGATTTGACTCCCCGCCAACAGGCTATCTTAGATTATATTCAGCAGTTTACCTTAACCCATGGTTACCCCCCTTCGGTACGGGAAATCGGCAAGGCCCTGGGCCTGCGTTCAAGTGCCACTGTACATTCCCATTTGATCAAGCTACAAAAAAAGGGCTATCTTCGCCGCAATCCCTCCAAACCCCGGGCCCTTGAAGTCATATCTCTAAAAGGAATACATAAAGAGCTTAAGCCTGTTCCCCTTATTGGCCGGATAACCGCCGGGGAGCCTATTTTTGCCACCCAAAACTACGAAGACATTTTTCCTTTGCCAATCGACCTTTTATCCGGAGAAAATGTTTTTATGCTTACCGTCCAGGGCGACAGCATGTTGGAAGCCGGTATCCTGGACGGCGACTACGTAATTGTTCGGCAGCAGGAGACGGCCGAAAACGGGGATATTATCGTCGCCCTCCTGGAAGAAGAAGCCACCGTAAAATATTTCTTCCAGGAAAATGGTTGTTTTCGCCTGCAGCCGGCCAACAGCAAGTACGAACCCATAATTACTAAACATTTAAAAATCCTGGGTAAGGTTATCGGCCTCTTTCGCCGTTACCCTTAATTTGACCTGAGCGGGCTAATTCCTGAGCTGCAGTTAATAAAGCCACTTTGGTATATTCATAGGAAAGCCCGCCCTGGAGATAAGCGATATAAGGTGGCCGTACAGGGCCGTCTACACTTAATTCGATTGAAGAACCCTGAATAAAAGTTCCTCCTGCCATAATTACTTCTTGGGTATAACCAGGCAAGAGAGCCCCTTCAGGGATAACCTGGTGATCTATAGGGCTACCTTTTTGTAAGCCGAGGCAAAATACCTTCAAAGCCGCCAGGCTGCCCAACTTGATGGCTTGGACAATATCTCTGCGTTCCTCGGAGACTTCGGGAGTAACTTTAAATCCCAGGCGCTTAAAGAATGCCGCGGCCAGCAATGCGCCTTTTAAAGCTTCACGCACAATCGCGGGGGCCAGGAACAACCCCTGAAAATAGCTGCGTTTCTCTCCGAATGCCCCTACAGTACCGCCCAATCCGGGAACCGTCAACCGGTGGGCTACCTTTTCCACCAAATCATACTTACCGACAATATAGCCGCCTCCCGGAGCCAGCCCCCCGCCTGGATTTTTAATCAAAGAACCCGCCATCAGGTCCGCCCCTACCTCAGTCGGTTCAAGGCTCTCCACAAATTCACCGTAACAGTTATCTACCAGGCATATACTCTCCGGGTGGACCTCTTTTATAACTCGTACTAGGAGCCCAATTTCCTGTACGCTTAACGAAGGCCGTTGGCTATAGCCGCACGAGCGCTGAACTAAACAGAGCCTTGGCTTCGCCGACGCAACAGCCAAACCGACTTTATCTAGGTCTATAGCTCCCCGATGCCAGTCCTTAATTTCTTGATAATTAATACCCCATTCGGACAGCATTCCGGGGAAAGCAGAATCCAGACCAATGGCTGCAGCTAAAGTATCATAAGGCCTGCCCGTTACGGCAAGAATGGTGTCCCCGGGGCGCAGGATACCGTGCAGGCAAAGAAAGAGGGCGTGAGTGCCGGAAACAATCTGGGGTCGCACCAGCCCCGCTTCAGCGCCGAAAACCAAGGCAAATAATCTATCCAGCACCTCGCGCCCCAGATCCCCATACCCATAGCCCGTAGATTCGGCAAAATGATATTCATTTACTTGTAATTTCTGAAAGGCGTGCAATACCTTGAGGTGATTTAAGGCGCTTACCCGTTCAAGAGAAGGGAAATATATAGAAGCTTCCTTTTCAGCCGCCAGGAGTTCTTCTACCAGCCACCGCTCCAATCCAAAACGAGCCAGGACAGCCTCGATATATTCCAACAAGAAATCTCCACCTGCTACCCAAAATAAACTGGTTTACCGATGGTTATTATAACAAATACGAAGGTTTCCCGGCAGGGGTATTTCGGGCTGGAATACGCCGGTACCTAAAGATAAAGTCTCACTACCAAGGCCTAAACGGGCCAGATCTTCCTGAGTTATAGTCAACAGGTCTTCTCTGGTAAGATTAGCCCTGCCTACAAGGCGCACCGCCTGGCGGCGTATGGCCCTTTCGATAATATTGCGTACCATACGGGCATTACCGTTAAAACGATGGCCAAAAATAACTTCGCGGCGCAAAATCTTTTCTAATTCCCGGCGCGCCTCTTCCGTTAACTGGTACTGGCGCTCGCTTAACATCAGCTGGGCTATCTCCAGGAGTTCGGTAACCGTATAATCGGGGAAATCTAAATGGATGGGAAAACGGGAACGCAAGCCGGGATTGGTTTCTAAAAAATACTCCATTTCCTCCCTGTAACCGGCGAGAATTAAGATTAAATTATTACGGTGATCCTCCATACCTTTGACTAGGACATCGATTGCTTCGCGGCCAAAATCTTTTTCTCCCCCTCGGGCTAAAGAATAAGCTTCGTCTATAAAAAGTACGCCTCCCAGGCTTTTCCGCAGTTGTTCCCTCGCCTTCTGGGCCGTGTGACCGATATACTCACCTACCAGGTCGGCCCGTTCAACCTCAACCAAATGCCCGCTACTCAATATGCCGAGTTCTTTAAAAAGCCTTCCTATAATCCTGGCGACCGTGCTTTTGCCCGTACCGGGATTTCCTTTAAAGACCATGTGCAAGACCACCGGTCCGGCCATCAGACCTTCCTGGAGCCTTTTTTGCTGTATCTTTACATAAGCGCAGATTTCTCTCGCCAGTTCTTTAACATTTTTCAGGCCTATCAATTTATCCAGTTCAGCCAGGATTTCATTTATTCTCGCCTCATTATTTTCACGTTCACTTTGCTTCCCTGGAATAACCCCGCGCACGCGGTTCCTGGTCGTAAGCCGGCTGTTCCCTTTAGTCATATTGCCAAAGCCTATCTTAATCTGCAAAGTTTTTCACCTCGCCCCAGCCCCCCCTTTTTTATAAAATTATACGCGCCGGGGTGAGGAGCAAAAATTAAATGTAGCGCCAGGGACATAAAAATATCTCCAATATATCGAGCAAGGCATAGAGTATTAATCCCAAAAAGCTTATAGCCAGGATACCGGCAAACATCACCCCATATTCGGCCCGCAACATACCATCGAGGATATAATAACCCAGGCCGCTTCGCCCGGCTACCGTCTCGCTTAGAAAAAGGACGGATATAGCGCTCCCCAGGCTAATCCTGGACGCCGTAAATATTTCCGGCAGGCAGGCGGGGATGATTACCTGGCGGTAAAGCTCCCAGGAGCCTGCTCCCAGAGAACGTACCGATAGCAAAAGTTGTTCGGGAATCTTGCGGGCTGCATCCCTGGTGGTAACTAGAATCTGGAAAAAGATTACCAAAAATATAAGCGCAACTTTGGAACCTTCGCCGATGCCCAGCAAAAGCATAATTACCGGTAGGAGGGCTACTTTCGGTACCGGGTAAAGTAAATAAGCAACCGGGCCCAGAAGGGAATCCAGCCGGGAACAGCGACCGATCCACAAACCCAGTGGCACTGCCGTAGCCAGGGATAAGAGGAGGCTCAACAAAACCCGGTAAGCGCTGATTAAGGTATGACGGGCTAACTCCGGCCACCAGGAACCGATGAACTCTTTTATAGCTGGTATGGGCCCCGGCAGCCCCGGGTTGGCCGCCAGCCAAGCTAGCACTTGCCAAAGTAGAAGTACAAATAAGACGGCCTTGCCGTAGTTCTTGTAGAAATTTTGTTCAACCAGCCTCATAGTCTATCTGCCCCAAGGCTCCGCGTACCCGGGAGCAATAATGATGAAACTCCTGCCTGCTGCGGTAACCAAGGCGGCCGGCGCCAGGGTTAGGTAATATTGCCCGCACGCGGCCCGGCATGCCCCCCATAACTACAATCTGCTTGCCTAAATAGACGGCTTCTTCGATATTATGAGTAACCATAATAATCGTCAATTGTTGCTCGGCCTGGATTTTTACCAGGGTATCCTGTAGTTCTTCTCTCGTCAGGGCATCAAGAGCCGAGAAGGGCTCGTCCATCAATAAGAGATCTTGCCGTAAAGCCAGAGCCCTAGCAATGGCTACTCGCTGCTTCTGACCGCCGCTCAATTGGGAAGGGTACCTGTCTTCCATTCCCTGCAATCCCAATTTGGCCAGAAGGGGTCGGACGATTTCTTCCCGCTGCCGCCACGCCACCCCTCTTATCTCTAGCCCTAGGGCGGCGTTGGCCAAAACCGTTTTCCATGGCAGTAGCCCGTAATCCTGTAATATTACCGCCGTGCCGTCCCGGGGGCCAGAAAGCACCTTGCCTTCGATCAGTACCCTACCTTTCTCGGGCTTGAGCAAGCCGGCCATTAAATAGAGCAACGTGGTCTTGCCGCAACCCGAAGGACCAATAATGGCACAGGTGTCACCTTTTTTTAGTTTAAAATCAATGTCCACCAGAGCTTTAACTACTTTCAGGCCGTTTCTATAGCTATAGGATACTCCTTCTACTTGCACCATTTATTGCTCTCTTCCACCTGCCGGCAGAAAATCAGCAGAAACAAGGTCGGTATAGGAAAAAGGTTTGGTAATGAGACCCTTTTTTAACATCCATTCTATGACATCACTAACTTCTTCCGGGCGAGGTAAGCGCGGAGGGGCAAACTTGGGGGTTAGATAAGTGTCCTGGAGTTCTTGAGGTAAACGCGCCTTTTCAATAAACAACCGGCGGTATTTTTCCGGCTGGGCCGTAACCACCCTGGCAGCTTCGCCGTATACCTGAATTAATTTCTTTGTCTCCTGGGGGTATTTAGATAAGGTTCTTTCGGACATAACCAGCACGACCTGGGATATATTGCGTTTTAATTTGGTATCGTCCAGGAGAGTCCTTGCCCCCTGTTTTTCGGCTAAAGAAGCCAGGGGGTCGGGCAAAAGGGCGGCCTCTACCTTGCCGGCCAGTAGCAAATGCAACCTTTCCGGTATCTGGGGCACAGGAATTTTTTCTACCTCTTCCGGTTCCAGCCCTGCCTCTTGCAAAAGCCTGTCGGTGACGTATTCAATTATAGTGTTTTCCGAGAGGGCCACTTTTTTTCCTTTTAAATCCCGGATGCTTTGGGGTTTCCAGCCTGGTTTAGCTAAAAGAGCAAAGCGCCCTTCGGCCGGCGTTGTTCCCATGGTCAGGCACACGATCTTGACCGGTACGCCTGCCTTGCGTAATAGTCCTGAGGCGACAATGTCGGCTACCGCGCCGTCAATATTGCCTGCCTGGAGGGCTAAATCCCGGTCCCGGGCGCTATTAAAGGGGACCAACTCAACCTTGAGCCCGGCTTTATGAAACATGCCTTCGGCATCGGCGACGAAAAAGGGAAAGTTATCCTCAACCGGTATAACTCCTATTTTAATTTCAGAATTATTTTTAGTATTGCAGCCCAATAAAATTAAGGCCAAAGCAAAAATTAACGTTAGCTTCCAGATCCTCAATTTAAATCCAACTCCTTTTTAAAACTAAAATCTCCGGTCCAGCCGGAGTTTTAGTTCATTTTTCTTCGCTACGGTTTTCGTTTAAATTGATAGGCCGGGCAGGAGCGATGGTGGAAATAGCGTGTTTATAAATCATTTGTTGCCTTCCTTCGCTATCCAAGATTAAAGTAAAATTATCGAACCCGCGGATGTTGCCCTTTAATTGAAAACCGTTTACCAGGTAGACCGTCACTGGCACATTCTCACGGCGGAGCTGGTTTAAAAATAAGTCCTGCAAGTTTCCCTGAGTTTTGCTCATCAGTTTTTTCCCTCCAGGTAATGGTATTTCTTTTAGTATAACCCTATTCTACACTAATATCAATTGTCCTGCTGATCCAGCCTGCTATTTCGGCAGAAATTTCCTCTACTGGCTGGTATTCCTTTATCTCCCACCAGCGAATACGCGGATCCCGCTTGAACCAGGTAAGCTGCCGCTTGGCGAAACGGCGGGTATTGCGCTTAAGCAACTCTACGGCAGCATCCAAAGTTAACTCGCCCCGCAGATAGGCCGCAATTTCTTTATACCCCAGCGCCTGCATGGAGGTTGCGCCCGGTCCATATTTCTCCAATAAGCGCCGTACTTCCTCTACCAGCCCCGTCTTAAGCATGGATTCAACGCGTTTCTCTATGCGGCGGTAGAGAACAGGGCGCTCCATAGTCAGCCCTGCCAGGGCTAAACGGTAAGGGGATTGATAGCGACCGTGCCAGGTAGCCGAGATAGGTTGGCCGGAGAGAAAATAAACTTCTAAGGCACGAATTAACCTTCGCCGGTCGTGGGGGTGAATGCGCTGGGCTGCCCTGGGGTCAAGATCTTTGAGTTTATTCCAAAGGTGCTCCGGGCCATAATCGGCTGCCTCTGCTTCCAGGCGCCGCCGTAAACTTTCGTCTCTAGTTTGAAACCTGTAAGGGTCAATGACGGCCTGAAAATACAGGCCCGTACCGCCAACCAGAAGAGGTAATTTACCCCTTTTACGGATATCCAAAATAGCCTGCCGGGCGAGGGCCTGGTATTGGGAGACGCTGAACGGTTGGTCGGGCGTCACTAAATCCAGTAAATGGTGGGGGATCGGGGTACCGTCCCTACTCACCCGCTTTTCCGGCGGCAGCTTAGCCGTACCTATATCCATACCGATATAAACCTGCATGGAATCTACAGAGATGATCTCGGCCTGCAAACGGGCGGCTACCTCAAGAGCAATTTCCGATTTGCCTACCGCCGTCGGCCCGACGATGGCAGCCACCGGCTCACCCGGTCTTGGGGAGAGCATCTATATATTCACCTTTGAGAAGAAAGGTCTGGGCCGAGGTAATATGAACTTTAACCAGGCGCCCGACGACATCTTCGGGGGCAGCAAAAATTACCAGCTTATTGCCGCGCGTACGACCGCTTATTTTTTCGGGATCGGTTTTACTGTGCCCTTCTGCCAGGACCTCTACCTCTTTACCTACGAAAACCTCGTTTTTACGTCTGCTGATGGCGTTCTGAACCTCCATAAGCCGACTTAGCCTTTCCTTTTTAACTTCCAGGGGCAGTTGTTCGGGATAATCCGCCGCGGGAGTACCCCTGCGGGGCGAGAACATAAAGGTAAAGGCATTATCAAACTGAACCCTTTCAACCAGATCCAATGTTTGGGCGAAGTCCCCTTCGCTTTCTCCAGGAAAGCCGACAATTAAATCGGTGGTAATGCTAATATCCGGTATAGCCGCGCGTAAAGAATCCACCAGGCGAAAATAATCTTCGCGGGTATAGCCCCGGTTCATGCGCTCCAAAACGCGGTTGCTGCCGGCCTGAACCGGCAGGTGAACATGCTCGCAGATTTTTTCCAGGCGGGCCATAGCCTTTACAAGATCCGGGTTAAAATCGCGGGGGTGCGAAGTCAAGAAGCGGATACGCTCCAGTCCAGGTATAGAATTCACCTGCTCCAGGAGCGAAACAAAGTTTATTCCCGCACCCAAGTCACGGCCGTAGGAGTTGACGTTTTGCCCCAAAAGGGTTACTTCAATCACGCCTTCGTCAACCAACCGGCGTATTTCACTTAAAATACTCTCCGGGTTCCGACTGCGTTCCCGGCCGCGGACGTAAGGTACAATACAATAACTGCAAAAGTTATTACAACCAAAACTGATATTAACCAAGGCTTTGGAGCCGCCAGCCCGCCTGGCAGGCAGGCCTTCTATAACCTCGCCTTCCTGGGCCCAGATAGCCACCACCGGCTGGCGTAGCTCCCTTACCCGGCGTAAAAGTTCCGGCAGCTGGTGAAGGTTGTGGGTGCCGAAAATAACATCCACATGGGGGGCGAGCTGCCTGACTTTTTCCGCCACCCCCGGCTGCTGCATCATGCAACCGCCGACGGCGATAATAAGCTCCGGATTTTTTTTCTTAAGCTTCTGCAACTCGCCCAACTTACCGTAAACCTTATTTTCAGCTTTCTCCCTGACGCAACAGGTCAAAAGCACCAGTACGTCGGCTTCTATCTCATCATTAGCCGGAGTAAAGCCTGCTTCTTCCATCAGGCCTGCGGCTATCTCGCCATCCCTCTCGTTCATCTGACATCCCCAAACAAGAATCTTATATCGCAAGTGCCCATCCTCCTGAAGTAAAATGGCCCTGTTCTACCCAAAGGAACAGGGCCAGAAAACTTTTCTTAATGTAAGTGTTTTTTATCAGGCCCGGGGTCATTTTGTTTAAGTAGCTCTTGCAGCTCTTCAGCCTGTTCCTCGCCAAAAATATCTTCTACTGACAGGGTATAGGCGGCGACTTTCTCGGTGATAAAGAGGGGTGCGTTTGTCCTTAAAGCTAGGGCAATGGCATCACTTGGCCGCGCATCAATAACTACCTCTTTATCTGCCTGCTGGAGATAAAGCTCCGCGTAATAAGTGCCATCACGTATATCCTGCACCAAAACCTTGTTAACTCTGGCCCCCAGGTTTTCGCAAATTGAGCAGAGTAGGTCGTGCGTCATGGGCCTTGGGGTAAGGATGCCCTGCATGGCCAGGGCAATTGCCTGGGCTTCAAAGGGTCCAACCCATATGGGCAGAATTTGAGATTCCTTCTGGTCCATTAACAATACAACCGGGCTCATGGATTGATCCAGGACAATCTGCTTTACTTTTACTGGAATAAGCACCTTAACCCACCCCCACCCTTATTTTAAGTTTCATTTCACCAGAGGAATAGACCTGTTTGAGCATCATACTTCCTTGTGGGAGGTTGCGGTAGTTCTAGGACTTGAATAAATACTTCTCCAGCAAAAACAATTGTCCCTTCCGCCAGGTGACCACCGAAAATTTTACCCTCGCTATCGGCAAAAGCCACGTGGGCATGAATAAAAGGTTTGCCATCTTTCAAAGAGATATTGCCTATGCCGCTGGCAATTTCTAAAGGTTCATCTTTAACGATAGTATGGTACTTACGCTCTTTTTGGTTATAATAAGCAACCACCCCCCGCTGTACCGCACCAAGAAAAGTTAAACATCCAAAGCGAATGCCTTCCTCTTCGATTATTCTTTGCAGCGACAGCAAAAGATCGTCCCCATAATTTAAACGTACGGCCAAGACTCTGGTGCTCTGACTTTCCAGTTTTTTTGGCTCCGGCAAGCCGGTCACCTCCGCTACAGGCGATAATTGGGGGCTTCTTTGGTTATAATTACATCATGGGGATGGCTCTCGCGTAAACCTGCCGCCGTTATCTTTATAAAACGACCCCGCTCCTGAAGCTCCTCAATATTCCTGGCGCCACAATAGCCCATACCAGCCCGCAACCCTCCTACCAGCTGGTAAATGGTCTCCGAAAGTGGGCCTTTGTAGGGCACGCGGCCTTCAATACCTTCGGGAACAAACTTTTCCATATCTTCCTGAAAATAACGATCCTTGCTGCCTTCTTTCATGGCGCCCAGGGAGCCCATGCCGCGGTAGACTTTAAAACTGCGGCCCTGGTATATTTCTATTTCACCCGGACTCTCTTCTGTACCGGCCAAAAGACTGCCGATCATTACTGTACTGGCCCCGGCAGCAATAGCTTTGGTAATGTCACCGGAATATTTTATTCCACCGTCGGCGATAACGGGTATGTTCTTCTTTTTCGCTTCACGAGCGCAATCGTAAATGGCGGTTATCTGGGGAACGCCAATGCCGGCAATTACTCTGGTAGTACAAATGGAACCGGGTCCGATACCTACCTTTACGGCGTCAGCGCCAGCCTCTATTAAGGCTGCTGTGGCCTCGGCTGTAGCCACATTACCGGCTATTAAATCGAGTTCAGGAAAAGCGCTTTTTATCTGACGTACCGTCCTCAATACATTTTCCGAATGCCCGTGGGCAGTATCCACCACTATTACATCTACTCCGGCTGCTACCAGCGCTTCTACCCGGGAAACGGTCTCCGGACCAACGCCTACGGCTGCGCCTACACGCAATCGCCCACGGGCATCTTTGGCCGCCAGGGGGTAGCGCCTAGCCTTTTCAATATCTTTAATGGTAATTAGTCCCTTGAGATTAAAGTCTTCATCTACTAACGGCAATTTCTCAATCTTATGCCGCCGCATTATCTCCTTGGCTTCCGCCAGGGTGGTCCCCACCGGGGCTGTTACTAAGTTATCCTTGGTCATAGCCTCGCCAATTGGCCGATTATAATCGTGTTCAAATCGTATATCGCGATTAGTAATAATTCCTACCAGTTTGCTACCTACCGTTATCGGTACGCCGGAGATATGGTAATGCTCCATAATCTCTACCGCCTCGCGTACCGTATGGTCTGGGGAAAGGGATATCGGATCGGTAATAACGCCATGTTCAGAGCGTTTAACCCGGTCCACTTCTTTTGCTTGGCGCTCAATACTCATATTTTTATGGATGATACCTATGCCACCTTCTCTGGCCATAGCTATGGCGAGGCGAGCTTCGGTTACCGTATCCATTCCTGCGCTGACAATGGGGATATTAAGCTTGATATTACGCGTCAGGTAGGAACTTACATCTACCTCTCGGGGTAATACCGACGAAGCAGCCGGCACCAGTAAAACGTCATCAAAGGTTAAACCTTCACCGATAAATTTCTCTTCCATTGGGTTCTCTTCTCCAAAAAGGTATTTTAATTTTTTCTTAAATTATATCACACCCGCTATGCCAAGGCCAGAGGGGGCCGGAATTTATCCGACCCCCTAGTCCTGACCAATAATAGAATGGACACCGTAACGTTCAAAGTGCTCGCGCAACCGATTGATGGATTGCGGGGGAACACCAAATTCCCGGGCGAGCTCGGTATCCGTGCGGTTAGCGGCAAGGCCGGCAATAAAACGATCAAAATCAATCCCGGCTTCGCTGGCCATCGCTTTTAGGCTAGGCCGAGCTCCCCACGGCACCCTCGAAAAATGAAAACCGGCTTTCACTTTACATGGCCCCTTTTTTATGGGTAGTCTTCCCCCGGAGAACCGAAAAAATTAATCCAGCCGGAGGGCTGGTTTTAGGACGTAATTTCTTGCCGCAATTTATTTTCTAAAAGCAAAATCTCTTTATTTTTACGCCAGAGGGCTTGAGCATACCGCTTATTCTTAATCTGCAATTCTTCTTTTTCCCGGAGCAACCGGTTTTTATCGGCCTCGCTTTTTTCAATTAAATAGAGTAACACCCGGCGGCTTATACGGAGCTGCTCCAGACGGTCTTCAAGTTCTTGAATGCGCCGGTGTAAAGCCCCTGGATCGTCGTGAAGCAATACCCCCACTCCTATAACTTGTATTTTTATTAATAATGAGTATATGCATTGAACCAGCCTTTTAGTCTTTATTACCCCTTGCCCTAGCCCTCAAGGCCGCTATTTCCTCGCTGCCCACCGTTGTCGCACCTAGATCGGCATGTTCGCGGTCAATAAAACCATGAAAGTCAGAACCGCCGGTAACCACTAAATTTAGCTCTCGAGCCAAACGTAGGTAACGTTCTGTCTCCTGAGGCGTATGTTGGGGGTAAAAAACTTCTAAACCCTGCAAACCGGCACTCTTCAACCTGCATATAAGGCTATCATCGCCTACCAGGCCGGGATGGGCAAGAACTGGCACGCCGCCAGCCCCAAGCACGATCTTTATCGCTTCTTGAGGCGCAAGCTTAAAACGCGGTACGTAGGCCGGGCGGCCGCGATCTAATAACAAGTTAAAAACCTGGTCAATAGTTTCAAAATAACCCTTGGTTACTAAGACCTGGGCGATGTGGGGTCGGCCTACGGCTTCGCCCCGGGCCACCTTAAAAACATCGTCCGAGGTAAGTTCATAGCCCAAAAACCTTAACCTATCAACAATATTCTGGACCCGTTTTTCCCGTTCGGTCTGAAATTTTTTAAGCGCCACCAGCAGACCCTCAAAACGATAGTCCAAGTAATAACCCAAAATATGCACCTCTTTGTTTTTCCAATCGGTACTCAATTCTACTCCCGGCACCACTTCTACCCCCATCTTCCTACCGGCTTCCAAAGCCGAGTCGATGCCCTCAACGGTATCGTGGTCGGTAAGGCCCAAAACAGTCAATCCTTTTTGCCGGGCTAATTCAACTAATGTATCCGAAGAATAGATGCCGTCAGAGGCCGAACTGTGTACGTGTAAATCGGCTAACACCGAGGCAATACCTCCATTAAAAGGCGGCAAAGGTTACGACCTAAAATCTTTTCGATTTCTTCGTTCTTAAGGCCTCTTCTAGCCAGCGCCTCGGGAAGCTCCTGGAGCCTTTCTGGTCCCTCCAGGCCGGGTACGATTTCGGTGGTGCCGTCAAAATCTGAGCCCAGGGCTACGTGGTCTATTCCGGCCACGGCCGCAGCGTGAATAATGTGGTCAACCACTCTTTCCAAATCAGGGGAGTCGGCGGCGACAAAAGGGCTCACAAAGCTAATGCCTATAACCCCTCTTTTTTCACCCAGGGCTTTAAGTTGGGCATCGGTTAAATTGCGGGGATGGTTGCAAAGGGCACGGCAATTGGCATGGGATACCAGGACCGGCGCACTGCTAAGATCAAGGGCATCCCAAAAACCGTATTCATTTAAGTGCGCCAGATCGACTATCATGCCGAGTTTATTCATAGCCTGCACAACTTCTGCCCCAAAGGCAGTGAGACGGCCTGCCGACCGGGTTTCGCCGACGCCATCGCCCAATGCATTGCGATTATTCCAGGTAAGGCCTATACAGCGGACCCCAAGTTGAAATAAAAGGCGCAAGATCGCCAGTTCCCCTTCTAAAACTTCCCCTCCCTCAATAGCAAGGACGGCGGCCAGCTCACCGCCGGCCAGGGCAAGTTCTAAATCGCCGGCCTTTTTTATCCACCTGACGCCCGGGCAGGTTAACACCTGCCTCTGAAAAGCGTCAATTAAAGCCAAGGCCCGGTTGAGGTAGCCGCTTTTAGCTTCCGGATCTACAAAGGCGGCAAAAAACTGTAATCCTACGCCCCCTGCCCGCAGTCTATCCAGGCTTACCTGCCCACTACCTGATGCCAAGGGCAAATTTTCTTTTGCTAAAACAAGTAAAGTATCGCAATGAGCGTCTGCTTTGGGAAACAATTTGTTATTTTACCCCATTTCTAACGAGGTTCTACGATTAATTTAATGGCCGTGCGTTCCTGGCCGTCAATCTGGATGTCGACAAAAGCCGGAACGCAAATCAAATCTACGCCGCTGGGGGCCATGAAACCCCGGGCAATGGCTACGGCTTTTACCGCCTGATTAAGGGCGCCGGCTCCAATAGCCTGAATCTCTGCCGTACCGTGTTCGCGCAAAACTGCCGCTAATGCTCCTGCTACAGAATTAGGATTAGATTTTGCTGAAACTTTTAAAACTTCCATTACTTGACCTCCTTTGTAAATACTCCCATCTATATTCTCCGTAAAGAGGCTAAATCCTCTGAAAGGCAATATAAAATTTTAGTTTATTTCAAGAAAAATAATAAGGCCGCCCTAAGAAAGGGCGGCCGGAAAACTATTTGTTAAAAACTAAGACCCGACCTTCTTCGCGAAAAGCTATTAATTTCTTCTGGGGTACCGATCCTTTCATGCTTTCTAACATATGCTCAATAATCTCTTCCTGCAAGAGAAGATCTTCTTCTAAAAAATCGCCGCTATTTTCGGCCAGCAAATCTTCTTTAAACTCCTCGCGTATAAGGTCGATAATCAGCCCGATTTCACCCCTGGTTAAAGTTTCCACATCGCGTTTAACTTCGATGACAGTCATCTTATTAAAATGGCTGTAACGTAAATTAATTTCCTGGGGCGTCCTGTCTTCCAGGCGGTTGAAGATCTCTAGGCACTTAATAAACTTGCTGGTAAAAACTTTGAGGCATGGTTCATCTAAAAGTTCAGTAAGCATAAAAGTAAATTGAAGTACCTTAGATTGAGGATCGTAATTGATGGTCGCTACTTCAGGATATCGTACTAGGATGGAAATCAACAGACCTATGCTGTCAGAAACCTGGCCGCCGTGCTTATACCTAAAACTCACCTTAGCCACCTGCCCATCGGGTATTGAAAGTTACTTCTGCGCCGAAGAAAAGATTCCTGCCAATCTTGTCCTATAAACGGAACTAAAATTTAATGGCAGAGATGGCAAAAAGGGACCACCTCCGCCTCTAAACTTATTTGGCGTATTCTACCGCCCGGGTTTCACGAATAACGACTACCTTAATCTGACCCGGATACTCTAATTCCTCTTGTATCTTTTTGACTATATCCCGCGCCAGGCGGAAAATCATGGGATCATCGACTTTTTCGGGTTTAACTATAATCCTTATTTCACGTCCAGCCTGGATGGCATAGGATTTTTCTACACCGGCAAAGGAATCCGCAATCTCCTCTAATTTTTCCAGCCTCTTTATATAGGCTTCTAACATTTCCCGCCGCGCGCCCGGCCGGGCAGCAGAAATGGCATCGGCTGCCTGAATTAAACACGCTTCGATGCTACGGGGTTCCACGTCGCCATGGTGCGCTTCAATAGCGTGGATAACGGCGGGAGTCTCTCGATATTTACGCGCCGCCTCTACGCCCAAGGCAACATGAGGGCCCTCTTCTTCAAAGTCTATCGCTTTCCCGATATCGTGCAGGAGGCCTGCCCGGCGGGCGAGCTGAACATCTGCGCCCAGCTCAGCGGCCATGATGCCGGCCAAAGAAGCAACTTCAATGGAATGCTGGAGGACATTCTGGCCGTAGCTCGTCCGGTACTTGAGGCGCCCCAAAAGGCGTACTAGTTCCGGGTGTAAACCATGAATACCCATTTTAAAGGTTACCTGTTCCCCTTCTTCCCGGATCTTTTGCTCAAGTTCTTTATGAGCTTTTTCTACCATCTCTTCGATGCGAGCCGGGTGAATACGGCCGTCAGCAATTAATTTTTCCAGGGCTATGCGGGCGACCTCCCGGCGAATAGGATCAAAACTAGATAAAATTACAGCTTCCGGAGTATCATCAATGATCAGGTCCACGCCGGTTAGGTTTTCCAGGGTACGTATATTGCGGCCTTCGCGGCCTATAATGCGGCCCTTCATCTCGTCATTAGGCAGGCTTACCACCGAAACCGTGGTTTCTGCTACATGGTCGGCGGCGCAGCGCTGGATGGCCTGGACAATGATATCTTTGGCCCTGCGATCTGCCTCCTCCCGCGCTTCGGTCTCAATTTGCTTCACCATCATAGCCGCTTCATGACGGATCTCGGCTTCCATGCTTTTGAGGAGGAGATTTTTGGCCTCCTCGCATGAAAGGCCGGAGATGCGCTCTAACTCGCTGAGTTCGCGTTTTTTAAGATCTTCTATTTCCTGTTTTAGCTTTTCAACCTCTTCTTCCTGGCGGCGTAGATTAGCCTCTTTGCGCTCCAAATTCTCCATTTTACGATCTAAAGATTCCTCTTTTTGCATAAGCCGTCTCTCGAGGCGTTGCAACTCATTACGCCTCTCGCGGCTTTCCCGTTCTATTTCGGCGCGCTGACGGTGAATCTCTTCTTTAGCTTCTAATAGAGCCTCTCGCTTTTTGGCTTCAGCTTCTTTCTTCGCTTCTTCAATTATATTAGCAGCAGCCTTTTCGGCAGAAGCTATTTTGGCTTCCGCCAGGTATTTCCTGCTAAAATAACCCACCCCTGCCCCCAGTAAAAGGGCTAGAGCTAGATACAAATATAAATAGATAATTTTTATTACACCTCCTTTAATATCACTAAATATCTACTAAAAAAGCCGAGCAGAAACTCGGCTTTAAGATTACTACAGGTCTACCATTTGTCGCCTTAAAAGATAGCAAAATAATAATAATACCCGTCCTGTCAGGAATTACAGGAATAATAATCCTGCATTTCACCCTGTTTTTCCTAAAACAGATGTTCCGGTACCTATTTTTCTTAAAGTTTATCTATATTAAAGGTAATGGTAGTACCTTTTAAAACCTAGTTTCGCTCAGAGGTATTGTATTATTTTATTATTTACCTGTCAAGGTGACTTTCTGTGGTCATGTATTTTCAGGTGCGGCTTACAGGTCAAAAGCGCAAGGGTTACCCCTTACGCTCTTTAATCCTTGCCCTCTAAGACTTCTACTCTTCGGCGAAAGGCTCCCCTTTATCGCCCTGTTCTTCCCCGATAGTGAAAATACCCAGTGCCCCGTTGGCTTTTTGGCGTATCTGCTCCTCAATAGCCCTGGCGATCTCCGGGTGCTCGCGCAAGAATTCCTTGGCACTTTCCCGGCCCTGGCCGAGGCGCTCGTCGCCAAAGGAATACCAGGTGCCGGATTTCTTAAGCACCTCCATCTCAACACCTAGATCCAGCAAGCACCCCTCATTGGCAATGCCCCGTCCAAATATAATATCGAATTCAGCCTGCCGGAAAGGAGGGGCAACCTTATTCTTTACTACCTTGACCTTGGTCCGGCTGCCTATTTGCTCTGTGCCTTGCTTTAAAACATCCACCCGCCGCACGTCCAGGCGCACGGAAGCATAAAACTTAAGCGCCCGGCCACCGGGAGTCGTTTCGGGGCTACCAAACATAACGCCGACCTTTTCCCGCAACTGGTTAATGAAAATAGCCGCGGTCCGCGACTTGCTAATAACGCCTGCCAGCTTGCGCAGAGCTTGGGACATAAGCCTGGCTTGCAAGCCGACGTGAGCATCGCCCATTTCCCCTTCCAGTTCGGCTCTTGGCACCAGGGCAGCAACGGAATCAACAACTATCACATCTATAGCCCCGCTCCTTACAAGAGCCTCGGCAATTTCCAGCGCCTGCTCGCCGGTGTCCGGCTGGGAGACAAGGAGATTCTCTACATCTACCCCCAAATTACGGGCATAATTCGGGTCTAGGGCGTGTTCGGCATCGATAAAAGCCGCAATACCCCCCATCTTCTGGGCCTCAGCTACTATATGTAAGGCAACGGTAGTCTTACCCGAAGATTCTGGGCCAAAAATCTCGGTTATCCTTCCCCTCGGCACTCCGCCTACCCCTAAAGCCAGATCCAGGGTTAAAGCCCCGGTAGGAATCACCTCTACGTTTAGCCTGGCCCCGGCTTCGCCTAGTTTCATTATAGAACCTTTGCCAAATTGCCTCTCAATCCGCATTAAAGCTATTTCCAGGGCTTGTTGCTTCTCAGAAATAGCCATCGGTATATGCCCCCTTCCCTAACCCAGGTTAACTACGGCCAAGTCGCGGTAGTACGGCCCTTTGGGCGTAAGCTGGCTTTCCACTAGGAAAACCTGGCGAATTTGTTCTTCGCCCCACTTTTCCTGCTTTAAGTTGCCATATGCTGCCATCAAGGAATCTAATCCTCGATTTGATCGCACCCTGCCTAAAGTGAGATGCCCGCTAAATTTTTCTGCCCTGGGGTAACCCAATTTGACCAGTCGAGCCTCGATATTAGACTGGAGTTTCGTCAGCATGGGCTCAGGCCTTATGCCGGCCCAGAGTACACGTGGCCGCTGCCACCCCGGGAAAACCCCGACCCCCTCGATTTTAAGATTAAAAGGGCTGATGCCCTCGACGCTATTCTCTAAAGCGAGTTCAATGCGTTTAAGCTTATCCCCTTCAACCTCACCTAAAAATTTTAAAGTAAGGTGTAAATTTTCCATTTCCACCCACTTAACATCGGCCCCGGTTAAACGTAATTTATCCTGGGCTGCAGCTAACCTTTGCCTTAAACCCAGCGAAAAATGAAGGGCAATAAAAAGGCGCATCATCCTTACTCCTTATTTTATCTATTCGACTTTATCTTATCATAATCCTCCTTTAGGGCGAGAAAAATCTTCCTTCTTCCCTGAAAAAGATCTGCCTCTCCAGGTGAAAACTGCCCTGCAAGTCGTTAAGCCTGATCGTGTCGGCCGCCTTTAACTGCCATCCCTGGCCAGTGTCTTGAAAGCGCAATAAGACCAGGCTGTACGACACCTTTTCCGGAGAAGTTAAGCTGCGCAACCCTGCCGCGCCAGTAGTGCCGGCATCGCAAATAACCGAACCTCTATATTCCTTTAAGGATAAACGGTGGTCGTGCCCGTACAAAATTACAGGTAAGCGACCGGCAAAAGGCAAAGCCAGATTGGGATTATGGACCGCCAGCAGGTGGGGTTTTACTTTTATTCCTTCCAAGGTAGTATCTATGCGATCTACATAAGGACCCAAGGCAGCGCCATCAAGGGGTTGGATTTCATTGCTGGCCGCTAAAGGATCGGGAAAGCCCAAAATACGTAAGCCTTTAACTTCAGTTACCTTGCCCTGGAGGAGTTTGACGTTAGGGATTTTAGCCATAGATCTTAAAATTTCCGGCGAATCGTGATTACCGGCAGCAAAAAGATATGGTACCTTTAATTTTTTTATTCTGGCCGTCAACTGAGCTTCAAGGGGCGTGCCGAAATCACTTATATCTCCAGTATCGATAATCAAATCCACATCAAAAGTCCTAATCACCGCTTCTACGATGTCGTATCCAGCCGGATTATTATGGATATCGGAAATATGCAGAACTTTAAGTTCATGCGGGTTCTGGTTATAGGTATCCCCGCTAAAAGACTGGATTTCACTCATCTGGCCCAAAATTGCCGTAATATTTTGGGCTAAAATTTCCACCTGTTTCCGGAAGCGATCCATGTCTTCTAGGGCCCGCTCCAGGACATTTATTATCCAAGGTGCCGCCGCCAGGCTACCCCGGTATTCCGCGTGTCGGAACATGGCCGGGGAATAACTAAAATAGGTGCCCAAGATTAAAACCAGAACTGATAGGGTGCCAGTAACTGCGCCCCATAAGACGCGACGCCAGGAAGCCTGGCGCAGCAGGATTACACCCAGCCCTCCTCCCAGCGCACTTAATGCCAGCAGGCGGAGCAGATAAATAAGCAAAAATCGCTTTCCGGCGACTATTGCCTCCTGGGTAAGAACCTCCCGGTTAAAACTTTTCGATAGTAAGTTCATCAGGCGCGCCAGGTCTACTTCTTCTAAAGTTAAACGTAGGCCCAGGGGCGTAAGATGGGTGCGGGCTCTGATAACGCCTGCCGGGGGCAATCTGATCTCGGTAAATCCCTGCCAGCTTAAAACCGGTTCCAATCTTACTTGAAAACCTTGCCAGGCAAAGGTGGCGGCGCCGAAAAAGAACAGGAATATTAAAGCCATGCCGACAGCCATGGTAAATGCCAGCCACTTTTTATCTTTCAAAACCGCCACCTCCCTTTAAGAGCCAGATGCCGGGCGGCCGGGGGTTAAGTGTTTGCAGCTTTCGGCAAATAAGAGCGCAGGGCCTCGCCGCTTAAAGATTCTTCCTCCTTGAGTTTAAGGGCGATCGCTTCCAGATAATGACGGTATTGCCCCAGGTGGGCGGCAACTTTGGCTTCTTGCTCCCGGATAATTTGGGAACTGATTTTATGCATCTGGGTTTTGGAAAGATCTTCCTCTGCTACTACGCCCAGGGGCGAAAGGCCCGAGGTTATAATTACCCTCGCCAGCCGGATGGCTTCCTTAAAATCGTTAACCGAACCGGTGCTGCGGCCCCCGCAGAGCAAGTCCTCGGCCACGGCTCCGGCCAGACATATGCGTAATTGCTCTTCCAAATATTCGCGCGTATAAAGGTACATATCCCCTGCCGGCCTCTGTCTGGTATACCCTAAGGCCTGTCCCCGGGAAGTGATGGTTACATGAGTAACCGATTGGGGACGCAACAGCTCGCTTTCCAAAGCGTGGCCGGCTTCATGCACTGCCAGGCGGTAAAGCTCTGCTTCGCCGGGTTTGCGCCCGAGTTTCTCGCCCAGCATAACTTTTTCTATTGCTTCGCGAAAATGCCTCATTTCGATGGAGCGGGCATCTTCCCTCAGGGCCAAAATAGCCGCCTCATTGGCCACGCTTTCTAAATGGGCGCCGGAAAAGCCAAAAGTTTCCCTGGCTAACGCTTCCAGGTCAACATCGCCAGCCAAGGGCTTGTTGGCCACGTGCAGTTTTAAGATCTGCAGTCGCCCCTCGCGATCCGGCAGGTCTACTTTGACTACGCGGTCAAAGCGACCCGGGCGGAGCAGCGCCGGGTCCAGCAAATCGGCGCGGTTGGTAGCCCCGATGACCAAAACATTAACGTCGCTTACACTGTCCAAACCGTCCATTTCCACCAGAAGCTGGTTTAAAGTCTGATCATATTCTAAGTGCGAACTATGGCTACCGCGCTTGCCGCCCAGAACTTCAAGCTCATCAATAAAAATAACCGCCCTCTTCTTCTTAGAAGCCCTGCCCAGCTCTCGCCCCCGCTTAAAGAGGTTGCGTATACGCTGAGCCCCCACGCCGGCATAAACTTCGATAAACTCGCTACCGCTGGCTGCCAGAAAGACGGCATCGGTATAGGCTGCGGCCGCCTTCGCCATAAGGGTTTTGCCGGTTCCAGGCGGGCCGCTTAAAAGAATTCCTTTAAGGGGCCGTATGCCCATGGCTTTAACTCTCTCGCCGCGGAGAAGAAAATCTAAGGCTTCTTTCAATTCCCTGATGGCCGTACCCTGTCCGCCGATATCGGCAAAAGTTACTTTATTAGCAGAGGAATAAACCTGGGCGCTTAAGTTATTAACAAGGCCCCTCTTTTCAACCAGCCAGTAGGCAAGGCCGCCCAAACCGATTAAGAGAAAAAAGGGCGCCACATCGATACCCTGAAAAGAAATAAAGATTAGAACCCCTATGAGGCTGCCAAGTAAAAGTTCTTTAAGCACCCGGATTCACCCCTCCTCCTGCCGCCAGAATATTTCCTGAACTTTCTATTCTTGGGATGACGGCGTAAAGATAATTATCTCCCTGGTGGAACTGGAGGTATATATTATGAGCGTCTATATTTAAAGCGTAATGTTCTATCTCTTCACGCCTGGCCAGTTCATCCACCCGGGCGGCCATTTCGGTAAAATTTCCCCTTGCCACCGCTTCGTAGATGGCGAACTGCGCCTGCTGCCAGGCGTTCGCCAGCGCTGGGCTGCGCTTGTCAATTAAGACAACTTCCAGCACGCGCCTGCCCAACGCTTTTTCAGCCCGAGTTTCTATTTCCTGGTAAGCGCTTTGAATATTTTCTACCGGTCCCATTTTTACCAGCAAGCGATAACCCTGAGGCATTTCCTGGACATCTACTGCCTGCACGCCTTGCTCCGATTTTAAAGACTGTTTTAAGGGCTCGATTACGAAATAGCGACGGTACAATCCTTCACCGCCGAACAATAAAAGCAGCGTTAAAATCAGCCCTATAAAAACAAAATGAAGGCGCCACCCTTTCCAGGTCATAAACCCACTCCCTTCCAGGGTACTCACCTTCAATTATAACAAAGGCAACCGTATCAAACCTTATGAATTCCCTGGTATTATTACCAGTTAAACCTCTTCTCCTGCTAAATCATAAACATCCACCACTTCTTTTAACAATACCCGCTTAAATTCCCCCGGTACCCCGGAGCCGGAAATATAAATTACGCCGTCAACCTCCGGTGCTTGGCGGAAGCTGCGGCCAATTGCCAGAGGCTCTTCGCTCTCTTTCCTTTCCTCAATTAAGACTTTTACTTCGCGCCCCACCCATGACTGATTTTTGCGATAGGTAATTTCGCGCTGCAGCATCATGGCCCGGTGATAGCGCTCTTCTTTTACTTCTTCCGGCACCTGTTCCGGAAGGCCAGCTGCCGGCGTACCTTCTTCCGGAGAATAAGTAAATATTCCCACCCAGTCGAAGGCTATTTCCGTCATAAAATCCAATAAGCGCTGAAAATGCTCCTCTTTTTCGCCTGGAAAGCCTACAATAAAGGTCGAGCGCAGGGCGATATCGGGCAATAACTTTCTCAGGCGGGCAATGCTCTCCACGGCTATCCCCAAAGTTCCTCCCCGACCCATCAGGCGTAAAATGTCAGGATGGACATGCTGAAGGGGCAAGTCCAGGTAAGCGCAAACTTTTGGCTCGCCTGCCATAACCTCTTGCAATTCAGGTGTCAGGCGCGTAGGGTAGGCGTAGAGGAGGCGAAGCCAATCTACCGGCAAAGCCGCCAGCCTCCGCAAGAGCTCGGGTAAGCGGTAGGCGCCGTAGAGATCTAGGCCATACGCTGTGGTATCCTGAGCAACCAGGACGAGTTCCCTGGCGCCCCGCCGGCATAAAAACCGGGCCTCGGTCAGGATGGATTCCATGGGGCGGCTAGCAAAAGGCCCCTTTATGCTGGGAATAGTACAATAAGTACAGCGGTTGTTGCAGCCTTCGGCAATTTTTAAATAAGCCACCGGCCCGGAAGAAATCCGGACGCGAGGCAAACCCTGTGGCAAAAGCGCCGGCCCTGCAGGTATCCTCACCAGTCTTTCGCCGCGTAATACCCTGGCTACAATGTCAGGCAACTCCGGTATAGCGCCGGGCCCGACAAAAGCGCTGGCTTCCGGCAACTCTGCCACGAGTTCCCGGGCATGCTGCTGGGCCAGGCAACCGGCTACGATTATTTTCCTTTCCTTCCCTTGTTCGGCCAAATTTAAAACAGTTTCCAGAGCCTCTTCTTTAGCTGCGGTGATAAAACTGCAGGTATTAACAATGACAACCTCGGCCTTATCCGGTTCGTTACAAAGTTCATACCCGGCCTCGGAAAGGACGCCGAGCATATATTCAGTATCAACCTGATTTTTCGCGCAACCCAAGGTTACAACGGCTACTCTTATACCCATCTCTGTTGCCCTGATTTCTTAACTTCCGGGATTAATTGCCGAAAAGGTTTTTTCCACTACCTCTCCGGGAGCCCCTAGAGGAGGCAAAATTCGGCCATTATGGGTTATCTCAACTACTCCGGCGCTGCCCAGTTTTAAGTAAATTTCTTTTTGACCTTGGAAAAGGCGGCTGTCTCCTTTTTTGAGGATGCCCTGAAACTCTTCCTTGCCGTCGACTACAGCTCTAATCCAGCATTCCCTCTCTTTAACCTTAACTTCAATTTTGACCCCTGCAACT
>JASUSV010000004.1 GCA_030445865.1 Clostridia bacterium | reverse complement strand
CAGCCAGGAGTGCCCGGTCTGCCACTGGGTAGACCCGCGGAACCGCAACGGGGACATTTTCAAGTGCCGCAAATGCGGCTTTACTGCTGATGCGGACCAAGTCAACGCCGTAAATGTGAAGAGCAGGTTACATGATGAAGAAATAACGAGGTACACACCTTACAGAAAAGTTAAAGAAATACTCCTGCGGCGGTATTACGAAGAGAAAGCGGTTTAACTATGGCTGTTCTGCCCCGGGTGTCCCCGGGGCGTGGGAGGTAGGGGAGGCCCGGCGGGAGAAAGCGCTGCCGGAGCGCGCGCCGGCTGGCGGTGGGCGCACGCGAGGGCAGGCTTTAACGATGACGGGCCTTAGGGCCCTGAGCACCGCCGGGTGCCCTGCTGGGGGTGTACGCGCAGCGGCACGCTGGCAGCGGTGCTAACCTTCCCTATCCTTTCCGGGTGGGAGCCCGGCAGGCCGGGCGCTTGTACCACCCCGCCGTTTGGAAGCCCTCTGGGTGACTGTTTCGGGCGGGACTCCAGAAGCCGCGGTCCACCTGTCCCGTCAGCCGGGCAGGTAGGGGAAACCCGGCCCCTCGGAGAGCGTGAACTTTAGGCCTGCTTTGCTGTCAGGGTGCTATCTTTTGATAGAACTTGATAGCAAAAATGAAACAGTTATACGTTCCTGGCTGGCACTAGCTATTTACTAGCGAGTTACTGCCTTCTGAGTTAGCCGGCATACTCGTCATGGATTTTTACGCTAGCGGAAAAAGAATAAAGATAGCCAAGTCCCAGACGGCGTGCGAGACAATGCCCGGCACCAGGCTCCCCGTTTGTTTATAAAGCCAGCCCCAAAAGAGACCGCCAATTAAGGCTGCCAGCATCAAAATAAGGTTGCCCGACCACACGTGCACTAGAGCATAGGCTACCGTCGCGGCCAAAAAGCCCGCCCAGTCTCCCCAGCGAGCGGCCAAGCGATCCTGGATAAAGCCCCGCCAGAAGATTTCTTCTCCCGGACCGATGAACAAAGCCAACAAAAGGGCGATGAGATAGGGCGAAGCCTGGGCTTTATTGTCATAGACAGCCGCTATCTGGGTTCCGGCAAAACTAAACAGCCATCGAGAAACAATATTACCGGCCCAGAAAACGGTATAGAGGATAACGGCAGCGCTCAATCCAATTAAAATAGCCCTGCCGTTTACCTGGTGTAATCTTACAGGGGGGCCCTGATGCCAAAGGGCGACGACCATTAAAATTAATGCCGCCGCCGTCATGGACCACCAGAAGTTAAATAGTTTTACACCAAATATGAAATACCACATAACAAAGGCGGCCAGCAACGCCGCCCACACTGCCGTCAAACCGCCTTTTCTCCTTAACTGCAATCCTCGTTCCTCCAATTCCCGGTTACAGGCCGGCCAGCAGCAGCCCTATTATCAACAACAGGCCGAATATTAAATGCAGCCGTGCCGTCAGGGGTTCTACTGGCTCCAGGAAGGCTGGGTTATCCGTAAAGCCGCCCTTGACCATGCGCATCAGCTTAAACCCCTCAGGTAGGGTAAGGAGTGGCAACAGGGCCGCCCAAGGTAGAACCTTTAATATTGCCAGCAAGGCGAGAGAGAGATAGGCGCCCCATATCAAGAAGTAGTAGAAATCTTGGGCCGCATCCTTCAAATAATGAGATAAAGTCTTAATAGCAGCATCTCTGTCCCCCTCTATATCCCGCAGGTCGTTAGCGTGCAAAATGCCCGCTACCAAAAACCCCACGGGCAAGGAGGCCAGGACCGGTAACCACCCAAAACTACCCGTCTGAACCACGTAACCGCCTACAACCATCAGGGGCCCCATCAAGATAAAGACAAAAGGGATGCCCAGGCCCTGGTATTTATAGGCAAGGGGCCGGGCCGTATAGCCGTAGCCGCCTACCAGTCCTATTATACCCAAGGCCAGCACTAGCCACCCTCTTAAGGCTATAAGGTAGCATCCTATAATAATGGCCAGGCCAAAGGCAAGATGGCCTCCCCATAAAAGTTCCCGGGGTTGCAGCCACCCCAGGACCAGGAAGGGCTGCGACTTCCCTTTGTTGGCCACCGTATCTATCCCCGCCAGATAATCATAATAGGTATTAACCGCGTTAGTACCGGCGTGGAGCAATACCCCACCGGCCAGGGCCAAAAGGTAAAGAAAAAGATTAAAAGGCCCCTGCTGCCATGCCAGGATACTACCCAGGGTAACCGGGATAAATGAAGCCGTAAAAGACCAGGGCCGGAAAGCCAAAAACCATACCTGCCAGCGGGGTAGGGATACGATTGACATGAGCAAAACGCTCCTTTCCTTGCCGAAGTTTATCTATTCGCCTTAAGCTCTTATTTTCCTGCCCCTTACCCAGGCCCAATTTTAAACAATAAAAAACACAAACGCCACAGGTTTTTCTTCCCATGGCGTCTTGCTATAGAATTTCGGGTCAGAGCTTAATTTTAGGTCTATTTGCAATCTTTCCCGGAACATTTATCAGGCGAAGGCGCAATATCGCGGAGAATCGGTATCAAATCATCGAACTGATCGGCAACTATAGCTCCTGCCTCTTTTAATTTTCTTGCCTTATCAGAAGGCCTACCCCTACCGGCAGATATTATAGCTCCGGCATGGCCAAAAATTGTGCCTTCCGGCATTCCCTCCGTAAATTTTCCGGCTATAAAAGCTATAAGAGGCTTTGTAAATCCACCGTCTTTAATAAAAGCGGCCATTTCCTCTTCAAAGTTCGTCCCAGGCTCCGAAAACGTAACTACAGCCTTCGTTTCCGGGTCCTTCTCAAATAGCTCCAGCAGTTCTTTTGGCGGGCTACCAATGAGGGGGTCGCCCCCTATGCTAATACTGGTACTGACGCCAAACCCTGCTCTTTTGATCATCCAGGAGACCTCGGCCGTCATGCCACCACTCCTGGATATTACTCCCACCGCTCCGGGAACAAAACAGCGATCGGGGTTATCACCACCAATGGCGCCCAACTTTACCCGATACCCGGGGCTGATAACACCTACGCAATTTGGCCCAATAATGCGTACGCCATTTTTACGGGCGATATAGAGAAATTTGATCACATCATGCTGGGGAATATTTTCCGTTATGACAACAATGAGCTTAATGCCGTTTTCAATCGCCTCCAGGACGGCTTCATAGGCAAATGCTGGCGGGACATAAACGACTGATACATTCAAATCGTGCTCACGGCAAGCATCCTTTAAAGTATCATAAATGGGAACACCATATATCTCCTGCCCGCCCTTGCCGGGGGTAACGCCAGCCAAAATGCGTGTCCCGTAATCTAAACTATGCCGGGTAACCATGCTTGCCTCGCGGCCGGTTATTCCCTGGATAACAATTTTAGCCTGCGCATCTGCTAATATGGCCATCTAATTCCCCCCTGGCTTAATAATTGCCGTAAACCTCCCGCATCTTCTCTACCATCCTTTTAGCCGCTTGCGTAAGGGTAATTTCTTCGCCGTAATACTCGAGGCCTGCTTCGGTGCAGAGTCTGCGAGCTTCGGCCTCATTAATGCCCGCCTCGCGAATTACCACCGGGAATTTAGCCAGATTAACCCCCTTCTCCTTTAGAGCCCGTATTATACCTTTAACCACCAGATCTACCTGGGTGTTATTGGTAATATTCATGCCTACAAAAAGGCCCTTTACGCCGGGCTTAGAAAGGATAACCTTGGCCAATCCGTAGACCTTATTTTCCGAGGGATTACCACCGAATTCGGTATAATTTGCGGGTCGGCCGCCAAAATGAAGGAGGGCATCGTAGAGCATCAGGCTCCCGCCTCCACCGCCGCACATAAAACCGATGTCGCCGCCGTCCATTTCGGTATATCTTGCCGTACCCCGGTAGGGCTCTGCCTCGTTTACTTCTATCGCCTGCTTTTCTAAAGCAGTCAGGGGCCGCCAGGCCCTTTCCATTCCCATCTGTATCCTGGAACTTAAATGAGGATGGCGCCACAGGGCATTATCGTCTACACCCATCAAAGCCCCTACGGCTACAACTTCTTCGTCCTGAGTGATTGCAATGTCGTACTATTTTCCCCAATAATTCCCCCGCCCTTTGGTACGCTTCTTCAGGCGTAGAGGCAAACTTAACCGCCCCCGCTTTCCCCTTTTTACCTAAAGGCAGGAGGGCTTTTATAACTACTTCTTTGCCCATCTGGGTTGCAATGTCTTTGGCTTCCGTGGCGCTATTGGCCACTGCATACCTGGGTACTTTCACACCAACACTTTTTAATAGATCCTTAACCTGGTTTTCTAGTAACCGTGCCAAATAATTCACCCCCTGGCCACTTAAGGAACATTAATTAGACTTAACATGCTTTTTAACCTTCTGGCTACCGGGTAATCAATCATTTTGCCGTCCACCTGAATGGCTGCTTTTCCCCTGGCCAATGCCTCTTCAAAGGCAAGCACCGCTTTGCGGGCAAAGGCGATCTCTTCTTCCTGGAGCGAGAAAACTTTATTCACAGGTTCCACCTGTTTGGGATGGATTACCAGCTTACCCTGAAAACCCATCTGCCGGCCCCGGGCAGCCGACGCAAAGAGCCCAGCCATATTATTTAAATCATCGTAGATGGTATCGACCGGCGGCTCAATACCGGCGACCCGCGAAGCTAATACCAGTTGAGAGCGCGCATAGAAGATTTCCATCTCATCCTGGCCAACATTAATACCTAAATCGCTGGCATAGCCCAAAGCATTAAAAGCAAGCCTGGCGATGCGGCTATCGGACTGCGCTATGGCGTATGAATACCAGATACCCCTGGCAGTTTCAATTAAAGGCATCAATTCAATTTTGCCCGGCTCAAGCTTTTTTCTCGTTTCTAGTTCCTTTAACAACCAATTCGCCCTCACGACATCAGCGGGAGTTTCTGTTTTAGCCAGGATTATACCTGCAAGCCCCGGGCAAATAATCTCCTGCATATCATCCCAAAAATATCTACTGTCACAGGGATTTACTCTCACATAGACTGTGCCCGCCACGAGCTCTTGTAAAAAATCCTTTACCGTCTTCCTGGCCTTCATTTTTTCAGAAACGGGAACGGAATCCGCAAGGTCTAAAACTACGGCATCGGCCCCGCTGTTCAAAGCCTTCACCATCTTATTAGCGTCGTTTCCGGGGACGAAAAGCATGCTTCTCAAGGCCATGGGTATCCCTTTCTTCTGTTTCAAGCTTGCTGCAGAAATAGCCTTTCGTCAATCACAAGCCCTAAACCCGGCCCCTCCGGCACCTTGACCATGCCGTCAGTAATCACCAATCCCTGTGCAGGATCGTCGATAATCCAGGTGGGAGCCTTAATCTCGTTATAAATCACGTTTTTAGTGGCAGCGAAGAAATGGGCCGCCGCAGCATCGACCAGGTTATTTTCAATTGTGCAGCCGGCCATGCAGGGCATACCGGCCGCCTCGGCCAGGGCGGCTATTTTTTTGGCTTTGTATAACCCTCCCACTTTAGCAATTTTAATGTTAAAAGCGTCGGCGGCCTGCGCGCGGATTAATTCCATAGCATCTCCGATAGATTTTACAGCCTCATCGGCCATCACCAGGGCATTTACCCTGCGCCTTACATAAGCAAGCCCTTCCGTCTGGCCCACCGGCACCGGCTGTTCTGCTACTTCCACCCCAAAGGCTTCCATCTCCCGGATAATCCTTACCGCTTCTTTGGGATGCCAACTCTGATTGGCGTCAACCTTAAGGCCGGCAGCAGGCGCGGCATTGCGGACGGCCTCTACTCGGGCCAGATCCTCTTTTTCTCCCTGGCCTACTTTTACCTTGAGATCGCGAAATCCCTGGGCAACTTTGGCGGCGGCAATTTCGGCCGCTTCTTGAGGCGACACAAAGCCGATTAAATCAAAAGCGGCCATTTCTTTGCGGTAGCAGCCGCCTAAAACCTTGTACACCGGCAGTTTCAGGCTTTTACCTATAATGTCGTGGAGGGCCAGATCAATGGCTGTTTTGGCAGCATTGTTATAGCGGATGGCTTTATCCATCCGGGCGTGGATTTTTTCGAGATCAAAGGGGTCTTCGCCCAGAACGGTTGGAATTAAATAATCTTTAAGCACAGCTACGACCGACTCCTGGGTTTCACCGGTGATATAAAATTTTGGCGCTGTCGCCCCGTAGCCAACAATACCTTCGTCGGTCAAAACTTTAATATAAACGTCCCTGGTAACGTTGTAACGGGCATGGGCCGAATGCAGAGGAACGGCCAGTTTGAGATTAACCGGAAAAACCTCGATCTTCCTTATCTTCATTGGCCGGCACCTCCGTTAGCAAGCAAGTTAAATAGCCCGGTAAGTTCATTGTGTTCTTCAAGGTGGTCGATGAACTCTAACACCGCCGCCACTTTTTCCGGCGCCAGCCTGGTCCCGGCCAGCCCCGAAAATTTTGTGCCAATCTCGCTATCGGTCAAGGGGTATGCGGGATCCCCCTTGGGGATATCTTTTCTGGAACTATAAGTAGTACCGCCATCCATTTTTACGGTAACTTCGGCCGCCCATTTTACAGGGTAGAGAGCATCTAATTGCGGATCTACCACCAGTTCCACCTTGCGCGTAATTGCCCTCTGCAAGGGATCATTTATTTTTGCAGGGGTAAATTGCTCTAAAGTTACTTTACCGTCGATAAGGGCCGCTGCAATGCAATACGGTAGGCTCATTTGGGCCGCAAGCATATCCCCCGGCTGCGGGTTATCATGTTTGGCAGCAGGCGTATTGGTAGCGACAATGATGCTCGCGATTTTTTCCGGAATAAGATTATACTTGCTCTTTAATTCCAGTATCGCATCAATGGGGGAATGGGCGTGGCGGCAGCAGGCGTAGTATTTTAAGCTGACCTGCATCACCTCAAAATTTTCGCCCCAGCCCGCTGTTATTTCATTGAGGTTATACGTATCTGCGTAGGCCCTGCAGAAACCGTATTTTCCTTCCAAAATAGTGGTGGGCCCGGTAAAATACCTCGCCGCCAGCAACGCGGCCAGCAGGCCGCTCGCGGCCGACCTGCCCGGGTGCAATCGCTTGGACATCGCCCCCTCGGTGATAAATTCCCAAAGGCCCGCAGCCTGGGTACCGGCCAGACCCAAAGCGTAACTCATGCGGGTTTCATCCAGCCCTAAAAGTTTGCCGGCGGCTGCCGCCGCGCCAAAAACCCCGCAAGTAGCCGTGGGCTGGTAGCCCCGGTAATGGTGGGAGGGGCTAACAGCCTTACCGATCCTCGTCATGACTTCGTAAGCCGCCACTACGGCCGTGATAAACTGCTTTCCGGTGGCGCCAGCCTTTTCTGCAGCCGCCAGGGCCGCGCCGATTATCGGCGCCCCGGGGTGGGTATGGGAGGCATTATGGTGGTCGTCCAACTCTACGGAATGGATAAAGCTCCCATTGGCCAGGGCAGCCTGCAGGCAGGAGGTTTTTATCCCGGCACCGAGTACCGTAGCCTCGGGGTTTCCTCCCAACTCTTTTACTAAATCCAATATAGTCTGGCCTTCAAAAGTGCAGCTTCCGGCTAAACCCACGCCAACGGCGTCCAGAATTAACTGCTTGGCCCGCTTTATTACCGAATCCGGCAACTGTTCATACTGTAGGCTACAAATATTTTTCGCTACCAACCTAGTAACACCCAATCTTCTCCCCTCTTTTCACTACAATTCATGTTTCAGAAGATGGTGTTGCTGCAATTTTTTAATTTTTTTATAAAGGCAGGCGAGACTTATGCCTAGAGCCCTGGCTGCCTTACGCTTGCCTACAGTGGTCGTTCCATATTGATTTAACGCCGCCATAATAGCCTGCCGTTCAGCTTCCATGACCATCTGCTCTAATGTTTGCAGAGCAGGCATGGCATTTCCGGCAGCGCTGCGCACATTTTCGGGCAGGTCGGCAAGCATTATTTCCGGACCTTCGGCCATATTCACCGCATATTCGATGGCGTTTTTCAGTTCTCGTATATTTCCCGGCCAATCATATTCATAAAGAACCCTCGTTACTTGAGGCGAAAATATTAGCTTTCGCTTGAATTTTTTATTATAAGTTTCCAAAAAGTGTTCCGCCAGGGTAAGAATATCTTCCCTTCTTTCGCGCAAAGGCGGCAGCACCAGTGGGATAACATTTAAACGATAATAAAGATCCTCGCGAAAACTTTTCTGGGCTATCAGTTCTTCTATATTTCTATTGGTAGCTGCTATAACCCTAACATCGACTTTATCAACCTTGCTGGTAGCTCCCACCCGCCTTATTACCCCATCCTGGAGGACACGGAGCAATTTACCCTGAAGGGATAAAGGCATATCGCCGATTTCGTCGAGAAAAATAGTGCCTTTATCCGCCAATTGAAATAGCCCCATCTTGCCCTTTTTATCGGCGCCGGTAAATGCTCCGGGTTCATAACCGAAGAGCTCGCTCTCCAGTAAGTCTGCCGGAATAGCGGCGCAATTCACGGCTACGAAATACCCGTAGCGGCGATTGCTGGCATTATGGATGGCCTGAGCAAATAATTCCTTACCGGTGCCGCTCTCACCCCTGATAAGAATGCTGGAATCTGTCCGGGCCACCTTTTTTGCTTTCTCTATTAGCTCCTTTATGGCTTTACTCCTACCAACAATATCCTCAAAAGTGTACTGTACTTCCTTACCGATGGGATCGATTTTTTGCGAAGTGATGACCGCAGCAGATTTCTCAACTACTTGAATTAACCTTTTAACCTCAGCTATATCTTTGGAAATACTTACACCGCCAATTATTTGGCTTCCCTGCTTAATGGGGATTACTGTAACTACATACTCTTCATCTTCTATTTTTTTATGTACATCAAACACCGGCTGGCCGGTACGCAAAACCGAAGACAGAATGCGGCCCGTCCGTACCTGCTGCATCGTTTTGCCAACTACTTGTTCTTTTGTCAATTTTCTTATCCTGGTCCAGGCAGGGTTGATGTATCTGATTACGCAGTCTTTATCGACTATTAAAATTCCATCCGGCAGAGCATCGAGAACTTCCCGGTAAAAAAGTATTTCGCTCTGTTGGGCTAAATTTAATTCTGCAGGAAGCAAAATTTCCCCCTCCTCAGAATATAGAAAACTGATATAATATTTCTTCTAACCGAGGGAGATTCCTGCAGAAGGTTTTAGAATGGCCGGGAGATGTTACCCATCTCCCGGCGATTTTCTAAACAAGATCAAACTTAAAAGTCTTTCTCCCTGGCCGATCTGATGGCTTCTAAAGTAGCCTCCACCTGGTGCGGAATAGTGCCCAAATATTTCTCTGGATCGATAAGTTCGTCGATCTGTTCTTCGGTAAGGTATTTCATAACTGTTTCATTCTCCATAAGCGCTTCTTTTAACGATTTATCTTCGGCAAATGCTTTCATGGTTATATCATAAATTAAATCGTGGGCCGACTGCCGGCCGATCTTTTCCGCCAGGGCCAACATTACCGGCTCATCCATAAAGAGGCCTTTTTGGACGTACATGTTGCGGCGCATATTTTCCGGCCTTACCGTTAATCCAGAGAGAATTTTCTTCATGCTCTGGATGATGGCCGAAGTCATCATGGCGCAGGAGGGAACCCCTACGTATTCTACTGCCAAGCGCACGCCGTCCCTGACATCGAAAACGAATAATTCGTTAATCGGATAAGCGTTGGCCCTAATCAATTTGGCTACGCCCTGAACCCACTCACAGCCAAACGGGTTGCGTTTGTGGGCCAGGGTACTGCTGCCGACCTGCTCGCCGGTGCGGAAGGGTTCTTCCAGTTCGGCAATTTCCGGTCGCTGCAGTGTCCAGATGTCCCGGGCCAGTTTTTCCAAGGTGGTGGCTATCAGTGAGCAAACATTCACGAATTCGGCAACACGATCCCTGACGATTTCGGATTCGGTAATCGGAGGTACGCCCAGCCCTAATTTTTCGCAAACTTTCTCCTGCAGCTTTAAGGCCAGTTCCGGCGGCCCATAGGAAGAGCCGGTACCTACCGCACTCGTAATCTTGCCCACTAATAACCTCTTGCTGCATTCTTTCAACCGCTCGATATGTCGCCTTATAGCATAGGCTATCACGCCGATATACCAGCCGAAGGTGATCGGGGGGCAGTGCTGGCCGTGAGTCCTGCCGGCCATAATGGTAAATTTGTGTTTTTCCATTAAGCCCAGCATTACTTCTTCCAGTTCCCGTAAATCATTAAGCAAAACTTGCACTGTTTTTTTGTAAAGAGTGGCAGTGGAGGTCCATAAAATATCCTGCGTCGTCGAGCGCCAGTGGACGTATTCCCCCAGCCCGCCTTCGCAAACCTCATTCAAGGCCCAGACCAGAGCCACTATATCATGCCCTTTATAAGCATATAATTCCGCATATCTTTCCGGTGTGACGTATTCTAAAGTAGCTTTTTTCCTGATTTCTACCGCCGCTTCCTTAGGAATCATCCCTAGCTCCGCCTGAACCTCGGCCAGGGTAGCTTCCACCTCCAGGCGCGCCTGGATGATGCTTTCTTCCGACCATATCTCCCGCATGGCCGGTGTACTGAATTTGTCGCGGTAGAGCTTCATGTCCATAGGATGTAGGGCCATTTCATACTGCATAGAAATACCTCCTGAAGATTTAGTCTGCAGATTGAAAGTAGCAATTTTTATGCCAGACTAGGCAAGATTTGCCTGGGCCGCTGTTTCTAGTCTTTTGCGGGGAGGCAATTCTCCCTTTGAAGAAAAGTTTTATTTTATCTTCTAACTTTGAAGAAAAGCTCTATTTTTATCTTCTAACGAAAGAGAAAGGGTTGTTTTAAATCCCGTATCTTGCCTCTAATTCATTCACCTTTGGCAATCCCACTAAATCATAAAGGTCTTGCCGACTCTGCATCCTGTCGAGCCAGCCTATCTGGGTCCCTGTTTCTTTAAGATCCTTTAAGAAATCTGCCATGGCTTTATGGGCCACCCGCAGAGTTGCACTCGGAAAAAGGGCAATCTTATATCCCATTGCCGCCAACTCGGCCGCGGTCAAAAGGGGCGTCTTGCCGCCCTCCGTCATATTGGCTACCAGGGGCCCCGGCACTTCTCGCGCCACCAAGGCCAGTTCTTCCCGCGACTGCAGGGCTTCCGGGAAAATGATGTCGGCGCCGGCTTCCAAATAAGCCTGGCAGCGGGAAATAGCCTCGCCCAAACCCAGGACGCTCCTGGCGTCGGTCCGGGCTATAATGACAAAATTAGGGTCTTTCCTGGCCTCCAGGGCCGCCTTGATCTTGCGCACCATTTCCTCCTTAGTAATTACCTGTTTGCCTTCCATATGGCCACATTTTTTAGGAAAGACCTGGTCCTCGATCTGGATGCCAGCAACCCCAGCCTGCTCGAATTCCTGCACGCAGCGTACCACGTTGAGGGCGTTGCCGTAGCCGGTATCGGCATCGCAGATCACGGGTATCTCTACGGCCCGGGCAATGGCTCGCGCATTAAAAACCATCTCCGTCATGGTAATCAGGCCCACATCGGGCAAACCTAACAGGGCCGCCGCTGTACCCGAACCACTCATGTAAACAGCCGGGAAACCCTTCTGCTGGATGAGCCTGGCCGAAAAAGCGTCAAAGGCCCCGGGTAGGACGATAATCCCTTCCTGCGCCAGGAGTTCACGGAACCTGGTGGTTTTTTTAGCCGGCATTCAAAAATCAATCCTCCTTTTGTTCTCGAAAGCTCCTTCCCCGCGCACGCTGCCGTTGATTGAACCCGGCCGCGAAGCTCACCTCTCGATATCAATATTTGCCATCGTCCTGGCTTTTTTTCGCCGCCGGTACTCGCTAATAAAGGGCAGGCAGAAAGAAATTACGGCCATGATTAATAGCGCCACGGAAATTCCACTGTGAAAGAAAATCCGGTAGTCCCCACCGGACGTTAAAAGAGCGCGCCGGAAACTCGACTCTACCATAAAGCCCAGAACCATAGCCAGGACAATAGGCGCCACTGGAAAGCCGTAGCGTTTGAAAACATAGCCCAAAACGCCAAAACCCAGAAGGACCCAGACATCAAAGAGGCTGTTGCCAATGGCATAAGAGCCGACAAAGGAAATGGCTAAAATGGCGGCGCAGAGTACTGTTTTGGGAATCCTGTTTACCCGTACCCAGATATTTGTCGCTCCCAATCCCACGATAAGCATCACAATATTAGCCAATAAGAGGCTGGCAAATAAACCGTAAACTACTTCCGGCATTTTAGAAAAAAGCTCCGGTCCAGGAGTAATATTTTTCATCATTAAAGCGCCAACTAAAATAGCGGTAGTCGCCGAACCGGGTACGCCCAGAGCTAAAAGCGGAATCAACGCCCCGCCTACCGAAGCGTTGTTGGCGGCTTCGGAAGCAGCTACCCCTTCTAACGCACCCTTGCCAAATTTCTCGGGGTTCTTGGACATCTTCTTTGCCTGGTCATAGGAAATCAAAGAAGCAATTGTAGCCCCAGCTCCGGGCATCACCCCAATAACCACCCCAATTACGCCTGAACGCAAAATAGTCGGTATTAAACCTATATATTCTTTAATGGTGGGCAAGATACGCCCGAAGGTTTTATCCATTAATTTACGCTCACCTATTTCTTCCTCGAGCATACGAAACACTTCCGATACGGCAAAAAGCCCCAGCAGCACAGGGACAATATGAAAGCCGTTCATCAATTCAAATTTACCAAAGATAAAGCGCGGGTAACCCGAAAAGGGGTCTACGCCGACTGTCTTTAATAAAAGACCCAAAACGGCCGCCACAAAACCCTTGACCCAATTTTCGCTGGACAAACTGGCGATAATGGTCAGGCCAAAAACTCCAAGGGCAAAGTATTCGGGGGGGCCGAACCTTAGGGCAAAGTTGGCCAGGGGTACGCTGGCAAAAATTAAAACTAGGGTTGAAAATAACCCCCCGTAGGTAGAGGCGACGATAGAAACCCCCAAAGCCTTACCGCCTTTACCCTGTTGAAAGAGAGGATAGCCGTCAAAAGCAGTAGCTACGGCGGCTGGGGTGCCTGGCGTATTTATGGCAATGGCCGTAATGGAGCCGCCGTACTCTGCAGCCGTATAGAGGGCACAGAGAACCACCAGGGAACTCGTTACCGGCAGGCCGAAGGTAAAGGGAAGGAGAAGAGCCACGCCAGTGGAACCGCTCAAGCCTGGTGTAGCTCCAACAAGTATCCCAATCGAAACTCCCAAAACAATGAGTAGTAAATTTTGCCACGAAAAGATAACGTCGAAGCCCATGAGCATATTTTCAAGCATATTATAACCTCCTTTCTCCTAAAAACCTGTTAAAGCGCCTGCTGGCAAGGGTACGTCAATGAGATAGTAAAAGACCAGGTAAAGAAAGGCGGTAAAACCCAAAGGGAAAATTATCAGCAAGCGCCAGTCTCTTTCACCGGCAAGATAGAGGATAATAAAAATGAAAAAAATTGTGGTTACGATGTAGCCGATAATTTCACTGAGCCAGATATAAAGCCCCATCACGACTGCTGCCAGGGCCGCTCGATAATAACGCCCTTTAAAAACCGCTTCCTCCCTCGTCCTCCAGGCGTTAAAAATCATCAGACCACTAAGAACCATTAGCAAGCACGCCATGAGCTGCGGCCAGACTGACGGGCCTAATGTCTTGCCGGTTGGCGGGGGAAAAGAAAAGCTTTTCAAATAAAAAACTACTGATAAGGCAATTAACAAAATGCCAATCATGGTTACGCCCCATTTCAATACCAAATCCCTCCTTCTAAAATAGCAATTTTCATGGTTCGTGGAGAGGGCGGCAGCCCTCATGGGTGGCTCCTTTAACAAAAAAGGCGCACGTGGGGTATTGGACCCGGCGCGCGCCCAGGATCGACCTTAACTATTTTTTCTCGATGGCTTTAACTACTTCTTGTGTAGCGGCTGTAAATTCCCGGATTTCTTTATCGAATTCTGATGGCGATACCGGCCAGGATATCATCTCAACACTCTTAATATATTTTTGAAACTCCGGATCCTCTATTGCTTGCTTGAGTTTTTGATAAAGGATATCCACTACCTCTTGCGGCATTCCTTTAGGCCCAACTATCCCGCGCCAGTGATAGGCTACAAAGTCGTAGCCCATCTCTTTATAAGTAGGTACATCCGGGAAAGAATCTAGCCTTTTCTCGCTGGAAACTGATAGTATCTTCAATTTTCCGGCAGCAACTTGGGCTTTGATATTACCGGGATTAGTATGGCCGGCAACAGAATGGCCACCCATCACATTGGCAACGGCCTCACTGCCGCCCTCAAAGGGCACCCAGGTTACATCAAATGCTTTACCTGTCTTTTGTTTAATTATTTTCTGAAGTTGATAAAAGCGTACGTGGTGGGCACCGGCAGCAAAAGGTCCCGAAATTGTTACTTTGCCCGGATTTTTCTGCCCATATTCTAATAGCTCCTGGAAACTTTTAAAGGGGCTATTTCCGGGAACGATTATACAATAAGGATCGGCCTGGACACCAATAATCGGCTGTATATCATCGGGTTTAAAGGGTATACCTTCTCTGTTAAACAAACCAGCCAGGCTCGCGGTAGCCGCCAGGATTGTATAGCCGTCTTTAGGCTGCTTAAGTAAATAAGTTACCGCATCAGCGCCGCCCCCGCCCTGTTTAGTTAAAACATTTATCGGTTGACCTAGATATTTTTCTCCAACTTTGGAAATCTGGCGGCTCATTACATCTACAGGTGAACCCGGGCTAGACCAGCAAATCAAGGTGATTGGTTTGGTGGGAAAATTAACCTTAGGCTTCTCTTCCTTGGGTTTTTCCGCCCCTTTAGGGGCAGAAGCACTCTCCCCTGCGCCAGCTCCAGTTTTACCGCCACCACCGCAGCCAGCCAGAAAAACCAGTGCCAGGCACAAAAGTATGATCGGGCCCAACCATTTCTTTTTCCTGTTTCTTGCCTGCATCACCCTTTACCTCCTCTTGAAAACTTTTATTAATGTGACATTGCATAAATTATGCAATTTCCATGCCACTTTTGAAAACCAAGGGTGCTTACATAATATTAAAGTAAAGAATTAAACAAAATGAGAAATTCGATATATACTTTTTCTTCCTTCGAAGAAATTATTTAATTTTAAAATTTTAGACTATATTTTTTCGTGAAAAGGCTAACAAGCAAAACCTGTTAGCCTTAGTACCTCAAATTTTTTAATTTTAAGGTCAATTTACCTTCGCTCCAATCCTTAACTTATCCGCGATCATGGCGATAAATTCCGAATTGGTGGGCTTGCCGCGTTCCATATTTATGGTGTAGCCAAAAAGTTTGTTTATTACTTCTATATTGCCGCGGTCCCAGGCCAGCTCGATGGCGTGGCGGATGGCCCGCTCCACCCGGCTGGGAGTAGTCATAAATTTGCGGGCAATCATGGGGTAGAGCTCTTTAGTAACGGCTCCCAGCAAACCGATATCCTCAATTACCATTAAGATGGCTTCGCGCAGGTATTGGTAACCTTTAATGTGGGCCGGGACGCCTATATGGTGGATGATCCTGGTAACTTCCACATCCAGGTTACGGCCTTTGACGGGCGTTGGGCTGGGTAAAGCCTGCCCATTAGCTAATTGCCTTAAGCGGTTGCCTAAAACCTCCAGGTCAAAAGGTTTAATTATGTAATAATCTGCCCCAAGTTCTATAGAGCGCACGGTCATGGATTCCTGCCCTAATGCGGTAAGGATCACTATTTTAGGGCGTGTTTCCATATTTATTTCTTGCAGCTTTTCTAAAACACCGATACCGTCCAGGTGAGGCATAATAATATCTAGAATAACAATATCCGGCTCCTGCTCCTGGATTAATTTAAGGGCTTCATGCCCGTTGTGGGCCTTGCCGCTTAGAATAAAATCATTTTGTTCGGCCAGGAATTCTGATAAAACATCACAAAATTCTCGATTATCATCGGCCACCAGGACCTTTATAGATTTCATATATTACCCGCCTCCCTGTTATCCATCCGCTATCTGGGAAAATAACATTCGACACCTATATAGGATAATCCTGCCAATCGCAAAAACAGGCAAAACTTTTAATCTATCGCCACCAAAAAAAGAAAAACCGGGACTTTCGACAAGAAATCTCCCGGGGAAGTGAGTTACCGGAGCTTCTAACAAGCCCATTTCAATAAGCATCCACTCGGCAAATACGCCATAGCCCCTTGTCGGATCGCTCAGAAAAACGTGGGTTACAGCGCCTACCAACTTGCCGTCCTGGATTATGGGGCTGCCGCTCATGCCCTGTACGATACCGCCGGTTGCCCGGATTAAACGGGAGTCGGTAATATGCAAAACCAGGCCCTTGCCGCTGGCACGCTGGTAGGGCATAACGCGCTCGATTTCTACCTGAAAGCGTTCTATCTTCTGGCCGTTTATGACCGTCAGGATCTCGGCCGGACCGGGATGCACTTCGCCGGCCAGGGCCACCGGAACGGGCTGGGCGTACGGTCCGGGATACGGTAGAGTATAAAGCCTGCCATAAATACCGTAAGAGGTGTTGAGGAGGATATCGCCAACAAACCCGTCATCTTCGGTAAAAACCCCGATTTTTTCTCCCGGCTGCCCCCGCTGGCTCTGGTTAACGCCCTGGATGTAGGCCATCACCACCTTGCCGCCGCTGGTAGCCATTACCCCACGACCGTCCCAGTTGCTGACCACGTGCCCTAAGGCACCGTAAACTTTTTCTCTCGGCTCATAAAAAGTTAGGGTTCCGACCCCGGCGGTATTATCCCGAATATAAACACCCAGGCGGTATCTACCAGTATCTAGGCAATATTCTGGCATTACTGTTAATTTTATTTTTTTACCCTCTCTTTCTACCAGCAATTCCACCGGCCGGCCCTGCCTGCCCGCGGCGTCTATCAGATTAGCGGCCAGGTAATCGTCGTTGAGTTGTTGACCATTAATGGCCAAGATGGTATCGCCGATTTGCAGACCGGCTTCCTTGGCCGGGTAGACCTTGCGCCCCTGTTTATTTTCTACTGCCGCCTGCCCGACGACAATCACGCCCCGGGTATGGAGCAGGATGCCTATAGAATGGCCGCCGGGAACGACATCTACCGGCTTTAAGACCTGCACGGTTACGTCTTTTAACGGAAGGAAACCGAAGAGTTTAAGCTGTACGTGGAAAATACCAGGTTCGGATGCGATCTGGCTGTTTTTCACTTCTTGGGAACCGTTCAACGAAACTTTTACAATTTGGTCGGCAATATAGGGTGGTAGATCCAGATTTAAATCAATTTGTTGGCCGGCCAGAATGCGCTGCTGGGTTGGGAGGGAATAATAAGAACGCACCGGAGGAGACAGGCTGCCGCTTAAAAGGAGGGCTGCCAGTAATATGCCGGTTAATTTACGCCGCCATGCCTTCAAAACGACCCCCTTCTTTCTTTTAATTTTTGTGTTGCAATCTAAAAATAAATTAACCGCTAGCCGATATTTTTATGCTGTAAAATACGGCCTGCGGTTAAGGTAGAAGTTGATAATAAAAGGTTTTAAAATAAACTTTAACTTAAACTGCTTTATTTAAGCATTTTTGCTTGGCTTAGAATTTCTGCGGCATGCTTTAAAGCAACTTCGCTTTCGGAGCCTGCCAATAGCCTGGCCAGCTCCCGCTTTCGTTTATCTCCGGACAATATTTCCACTTCGGTAAAAGTGCGGCCTCCTCGGACAATTTTTTGCACGTAAAAATGTTTATCGGCCAGCCCGGCCAACTGGGCTCCATGGGTGACGCAGATAACCTGCCTCTTTTTACTTATCTCTGCCAGGTACCTAGCTACGGCCCGGGCCGCCCTGCCGCCGATGCCGGCATCGACCTCATCAAAAATTAAGGTTTCCACTTTGTCTACCTCGGCAAAAATGCTTTTTAAGGCCAGGGTTACCCGGGCCATCTCGCCTCCGGAAGCTATGGCGGCCAGGGGCTGGGGCGGTTCGCCGGGGTTGGGCCGGAAAAGAAATTCTACTTTATCCGTTCCGTGTGGCCCGGGCTTACCTTCCTCTACCTGGACTATGATCTCTGCCGCCGGCATTTCCAAATCATGTAAAACGGCCGCAAGGCTTTCTTCCAGTTTTTTGGCCGCCTCCCGGCGTAATTTACTTAAATTCGCAGCCTGCTCCCGGTAGGCGGCGGCAGCCGCCGCCGCCTCTTTCTCCAACTCTTGCTTCCGAAGGGCGCAATTTTCCAGGCCTGCAAGGGCGGCCGCCGCTTCCTCGCGGTATTTTAAAATCGCTTCAATAGAACCGCCGTACTTGCGCTTCAGGCGGCGCAGGAGCTCCAGCCGCTCCTCGACTTCCTGCAGGCGCAAAGGGTTAAATTCCAAATTTTCCAGGTAGCGCCTCATCTTTTGAGCCATTTCCTCTATCTGGTAAAGGGTATTTTGCAGGGTTTCCAGATCTCCCTTAAAGCCGGCATCGAGATCGGCTATACTGGCGACAGCAGCCACCGCCTGGCTTAAATTGTCGTAAGCCGAATTACCCGGCCTCGAGCCGCCGAAAAGCAACTGGTAGGCCGCCTCGGCGGCGGACCGCAGCTTCTCTGCGTTGGCCAGGATGCTTTTTTCCTGCAGCAGTTCTTCCTCTTCGCCCGGCCGAAAACCGGCAGCATCGATTTCCTTTAACTGGTATTTTAGTAAGTCTAATTTTTGCTCGCGCTCACGTTCCTGATTCTGAAGGTTAAATAATTCGCCCTCCAGTTCACGCCAACGCTTAAAATTTTCTGCCAGAAAGGCGCGGTTGGGCAATAGGCCGGCAAAATTATCCAGCAGGTCCAACTGGTAGGCAGGTCGCAAAATGGCCTGGTAAGCGTGCTGCCCGTGCAGGTGTACCAGGAGCTGGCCTAAATTTTGATAGAGGCTTAAGCTTACGGGGCGGCCGTTAATGCGGCAGACGTTGCGGCCGCTGCGGCTTATCTCGCGGCTTAATAAGAGGCCCCCGTCTTCCTCAAAACTTAAGCCCATTTCGTCTAGCGCTTCGGCGACCGCTTCATCATCCTGGCAATAGAATAAACCGGTAATCGTCGCCCGCTCGGCTCCCTCCCTTATATATTCCGCCGAAGCCCGGCCCCCTAAAAGCAGGCCCACCGCATCGAGAAGTATTGACTTACCCGCCCCCGTCTCGCCCGTAAAGACGTTTAAGCCCGGGCCTAATTCCAGCGTCAACCCGGCTATAAGGGCGAAATTCTCTATCACCAGCTCGGAGAGCATCGGTCCCACCTACTCCACCAGATCTTGAAAACGCGCCAGCAGGCTGGGCACGGCCTCTCTGGGCTTGGCGACAACCAGGATGGTATCGTCGCCAGCAACGGTACCTATTATTTCCGGCCAGTTCAACTTATCCAGGCAGGCCGCCACCGCATGAGCCGTGCCGGGCAACGTGTGAATTACGATCAGGTTTTCGCTGGAATCCATTTTTACGACTGCGTCGCGAAAGAGACGCTGCAGGCGCTCCAGGGGGTCGCTCAGGCGCTGCTCCTCCGGTTGAGCGTAGCGGTACCTGTTTTCCCCGAATTTAATTTTAACCAGCCCCATTTCCTTAATATCCCGGGAAACGGTGGCCTGGGTAACCCGGAAACCAAGGCGCCGCAGTTCCTGAGCCAGCGCCGCCTGGGTTTCAACCGGCCTGGAGGCGATTATATCCAGGATGGCACGCCGGCGCTGAACCTTCATCCTTTAACCCTCCCGCAACTTCTCGCGTACTAGGGCGTAAAAAGACCGCTCTTTTAAACGCACCAGCCTTGCCGGCATGTGAGCGCGGTTTACCAGTATAACGTCGCCGTCCTGCAGGTGCAGCCCCTGCTGCCCATCAACAGTAAGCATGACTTCAGCCCCCTGAGCGTGAACATGTACGCGCACTTCCTGACCGGCCGGGACGACCAGGGGCCGGGCGTAAAGGGTGTGGGGGCAAATGGGCGTCAAGATGGTGACTTCCAGTTCCGGAGCCACCAGGGGGCCGCCTGCCGAAAGGGAGTAGGCCGTGGAACCGGTGGGCGTAGAAAGGATGAGGCCGTCGGCCGGATAGGTATCCAGGTAGGCCCCCCTAACATAAACTTCCAGGCGCAACATGCGCGAGAAAGCCCCCTTAGTGATTACTACGTCGTTTAAAGCCCGGTAGCCGGCAAGGGTTTTTTCCTCCCGCAAGACCTCGCTCTGGAGCATCATGCGCTCTTCAATACTAAAATTACCGGCCAGCAATTCGGTCAGGGCAGGGTAAAGCTCGCCCAGTTCGATCTCGGTCAAAAAACCCAGGTGGCCCAGGTTTACTCCCAGGATGGGGGTACCGGAATCGCTTACCAGCCTGGCCGCGCGCAAGAGGGTGCCGTCACCGCCAAGGGCGATAAGGCAGTCGGTTTCTCCGAGCCTCTCTTCCGCGATTCCCCGTTCCGGGCAACCTAAAATGCCGGCTTTGTTTATAGGAAGAAATACTTGTTTGCCCCTTGCCTCCAGCCAGTTTATCAATTCGGGGGTTACTTTTTTAACTCTTTTTTTGCCTAAATTAATTACCAGGCCAAAGCTCTGCAAAAGCCCAACTCCTTTACCTTACACCTGACTTCCCCAGCCACGCAAAAAAGGTGCCGGCCAGGAAAGCCAGGATGTAACCGGCGACAACCAGGCAGCAGCGGCGCCCTCCTGCAAGCCGGCCCTGCCCTACCTGCAGGCATATCTCCTGCAGCCGGCGGGTTTCCATGTCGAGCAACAACACTCCATCCGGCCGGTAAACGAGGAAATACTCCAGCAGTTGCCTGCGGGTGCGGGCTTGAGCAGGCTTTTCTCCTTCCCGGCCGGCCTTGACCTCTACAACATATTTTTTCTTCCCTTTGCGGGCGATAATGTCAGCCCGCACCGCTCCCTGGTAGTGAAAGCCGTCGACTATGGTAACTACCGGTACCCGGCACTGCATGTCCAGGATGTGGTACCCCTGTGCTTTTAAAAAATTCAGCGCTTCCCGTTCGGCCCTCCGGGCCCTGGCAAATTTGAGCTGCAGCCTCTTAGCCGACCACCGGCGGCAGCCCCAAATGCCCAAGAAGAGGCCCAACAATAGCCCCAGGATTAAAAGCTCGCCAGGACGCAAAATTATATCCCCCTGTATGACCTATTCGCCTTATTTTACTAATTTCCTCTTAACTTTTGCCCAGGCTTCGGCTACTACTGCCTCTATGCGCTCTTCTAAAGCTTCTCCCGCCAGGGCTTCTTTTACCGGCTTCTGTCCCAGCCAGGCAAAAAATTCTATATTTCCTTCCGGCCCGGCAATAGGCGAATAAGTAAGGCCCAGGGTGACCAGACCCTCCCCCTGGGCCGCCGTTAAAACCTCTCGCAATATTTCCCGGTGCAGGGCCGGGTCGCGGACTACCCCCTTCTTCCCCAGCCGCTCTCTACCGGCTTCAAACTGGGGTTTTATGAGGGCTATTATCTGCCCGTCATCTTTCAGGAGCCGGATTACCGCCGGTAAAACTTTAGCCAGCGAAATAAAGGACAGATCCAGGGTGGCCAGATCTACTTTTTCGCCCAGCGCCTCCGGCGTCAGGTAGCGGAGGTTTGTCCGCTCGCGAACCACCACACGCGGGTCCTCCCGCAATTCCCAGGCCAGCTGGCCGTAACCCACATCGACGGCGTACACCCGAGCCGCGCCGTGCTTTAGGGCGCAGTCGGTAAAACCGCCGGTGGAAGCGCCGGCATCTAAAACGACTTTACCCTTTAAGTCCACACCGAAATTCTTCAGGGCATGGGCTAGCTTGATCCCGCCGCGGCCAACATAAGGCCCGGGTCCGGCGATAAGCTTTATGTCAGCCGTCCTGGGCACTAGGGTTCCCGGTTTTTCTATTTTCAAGCCGCTGGCCAGGACCTGGCCGGCCATAATGGCGGCCCTAGCTTTTTCGCGGCTGGGGAAAAGACCCCTCTCTACCAGAAGGAGATCCAGCCTGATCTTATCTTCCGCCACTAAACCCCGGCCACCGCCTTGGAAGGACGGGCCTTCTTTGCACCCGCCCCGCTTTCAAGGTTGGCTTTCACTGCCTGTATGATGCCTTCCGGCGTTAGATTTAAGGCCTGGCGCAGGACGGACGGCCGGCCGTGGGGAACAAAATTATCGCCTACGCCCAGGCAGGTAACGGTTACCCCCTTTAACCCCTCGGCGGCCAAAAACTCCAGCACGGCGCTGCCGAAGCCGCCGGCTACTACGTGTTCTTCCAAAGTTATAATATGGCCCGTCCGCATGGCCCACGAGCGGATAACCTCGGAATCCAGGGGTTTAACAAAGCGGGCATTAATGACGGCTATCTGCAGCCCTTCCTGCGCCAATCTTTCGGCCGCCTCCAGGGCGGCGTAGACCAGGGGGCCCAGGGCAAAAACGGCTGCCTCTTTACCTTCCCGCAAAACTTCCGCCCGGCCCAGAGGGAGGGGCTGGGCCTCGCCTTCCAGCGGGACGCCCACGCCGGCACCGCGCGGGTAGCGCAGGGCGGCAGGCCCTTCTACTTTAAGGGCCGTCACCAGCATGTGCCGCAGTTCCTGCTCGTCTTTCGGGACCATAAGCACCAAGCCGGGTATGGGGCGCAGCAGGGCCAGGTCGAAGAGCCCCTGGTGGGTCTCGCCGTCTTCTCCTACTATCCCGGCGCGGTCGATAGCCAGGACTACGGGCAGGCGCTGCAGGGCCACATCGTGGATTACCTGGTCGATGGCCCGCTGCAGGAAGGTAGAATAAACGGCCACCACTGGCCGGTAGCCCGCCGCGGCCAGCCCGGCGGCGAGAGTCACGGCATGCTGTTCGGCGATGCCCACGTCGAAAAAGCGCTGGGGAAAGCGCCGGCTGAACGGCACCAGCCCGGTCCCGTCCGGCATAGCCGCGGTGATGGCCACCAGCCGGGGGTCCTTCTCGGCCTGGCGCACCAGCTCGGCACCGAAGACCGAAGTGTAAGTAGGAGGACCGCCCTTGGCCAGCACTTCGCCCGTCGCCGGGTCAAAAGGGCCGATGCCGTGGAAAAGGCCGGGGTCCTTCTCGGCAGGCGGGTAACCCTTGCCTTTGGTGGTCACCACATGCACCAGGACGGGCCCTTTAGTCCGGGCCGCCCGCTGCAGGACTTCTTTTAACCGCCCTATGTTGTGGCCCTCTATAGGGCCTAAATAAGTGAAGCCCAGTTCTTCAAAAAACATGCCCGGCACGACCAGGTATTTCAAGCTGTCTTTCAGGCGGTCCATAAGGCGGAGAACTTTGGGGCCTATGGGCGGGAGGCGGTGGAGGAGGGATTCTAATTCTTCTTTGCCGCGGGAATACATGGGGTCGGTGCGCAGCCGGGAGAGGTAGGCGGCCAGGCCGCCGATATTGCTTGAAATAGACATTTCATTATCGTTTAAAATCACGATGAGGTCTTTTTGCAGGTGACCGGCATGGTTTAAAGCTTCAAAGGCCATACCGCCGGTAAGGGCGCCGTCGCCGATGACGGCGATTACGTGGTAGCGCTCGCCCCGCAGGTCCCTGGCTAGGGCCATTCCCAGGGCTGCCGAAATGGAAGTGCTGCTGTGACCGGTATTAAAAGAGTCGTGGGGGCTTTCCTCCCTTTTAGGGAAGCCGGACAATCCCCCGTACTGCCGCAAGGAAGCAAACTGCTCTCGCCGCCCGGTAAGCATTTTATGAACATAGCTCTGGTGGCCTACATCCCAGATTATCTTATCCCGGGGCGAATTAAAAACGCTGTGCAGGGCCAGGGTCAGTTCTACTATGCCCAGGTTAGGGGCCAGGTGACCGCCGGTCCGGGAAACCTTTTCAACCAGTTCGCCCCGCAACTCGGCGGCTAATTGCTCCAGTTGTTTAAGATTTAGCTTCTTAAGATCTTCGGGACCGGAAATTCCCGCTAACAGGCTCACGCGCGTTTCCCCTTCCGGCCGGAATTTTGAAATAGTTTTAGCCCGGTAATTTTCTCGGCGGCGGCCAAGATACGCCCTACAAAAAAAACAATGGTGTCGGCTTCGGTCAGGGCGAAGCGCTTGCCCGCCGCCTTGCCGCCCACTGCCGTAGCGGATACCATAGCCGTCATAAGCGTACTGATTAAAATATCTTTATCGACAGCATGCCCCAGCAGGCGGAAGATAATGGCCGCGCCGATGGCTCCGCTCAAAGTGCTGCAGACATCGCCGACCACGTCGGTGCAAAAGCTGGCCACCTGGTCGGCGTGGCGCAAAAGCCAGACGGCCTGCCTGGCGCCGTTTATCTTTTTGGCCGCCCGGGCATGCAGCGGGGCTTCGTCGGCCGCAGCCACAGCCACGCCAATTATGTCAAAGAGGATGCCGATAAAGATAATAAGTATTAATAAAGCAAAACTTAAAATTAAGGAAGCAATCCGGCCTAAGAATGCCTGGGAACCGTAACCTATGGCAAGAGCTAAAAAAAATGTGCCTCCACCGATGGTTAAGGCATTCAGCCAGGAAGCGCTACCTTTATTACTTCCCAAAAAATTATCCCTCGCCAGTTAGCTATCAGGCGGGAGCTGGCCGCTGAAAGCTGACAGCTAGTTGGAGTGGGTGGCTGCCCGGCAGGTAAACGTTATGGCTTAGGTCCAGTAGGTTTTCCCGGCCCCCCACCGCGCGTCGCCGCCGCGGCGGTTTCCCTTTAAGGGGTGCCCTGCACCGTTGCCGGTAGCAGAACTGGATTACCACTTAGCGCATACTTTAATCCCTGCCGGACCTCACCTTTTCGGTGAACAGCCTAGAGGTTTTCCCAGACGGCATCACCTATTCCCTAGCCTCTTTTGCAGTTATGGTTTCAAATAGATTTCTCCACCACAACCACTCAAGGCAGGCTACGCTGCAGCCAGCACCCTCTGTACCGACTGCAGGTTTCTATCCCAAGCCATAGGTACCCTCCCCCACGAACTTGGGTCTCCACGGCAGGAGGGTCCACGCCTACATGCCCTTGTAGATCGCCCCCCTGCCTTAACTCCCAGCACCAGCCCCCGACTGGGCGTCAGCAGCCAGCGCCAGGAACTTCATCGGTGTGCCCTTGACGGATTTTTAGGCCCGTCTTCAGGAGTAGGTGGGCCGACTAGGATACTGCGCCACCCACCTAAATATATGCAGTTTTCGTGTAGTTATTATTATACTTAAGGTAAAAGGTTTTTATCAAGAAAAGATTAGGACCCTGGGCAACAAACACGAGCAGGGGCGCTCCACAGCCATTGACGGCTACTTTGTACCCTAACCGCGCTGGCCAATACTCGAGAATGCTCGCTATTACTTAAAAATCTACGGTTCTAGTTTGGCGCCCAGGGTATGCTCCATTTCGGCCAGAGCAAAGGCGTGGGCCTGGGCATCAAAGGAGGTAACGGCCCCGGCCAAAACGGTAACTTCGTAGCCGCGCATGCGGGCGTCGGCAGCCGTGTATAATACGCAGATATTGGTGCAGACCCCGGTAAGCACGATCTCCTTTATCCCCTTTTCACGCAAAAAAAGATCCAGTTCGGTGCCGTAAAAAGCGCTGTAACGGCGCTTGGGTATTACTATTTCCCCCTCCTGGGGCTTCAGGACCTCAATAACCTCTGCCCCCCTTGTGCCGGCGATACAATGGGGCTTAAACATTTTAAATTCGGCATCATCCGGCCGGTGCCGGTCGCAGATGTAAATTACCGTCCCACCTCCGGCGCGGAAAGAAGACAGTTCCTGGCGGATGCGCTCGCTCACCGGCCCAACGGTATCGCCGACGTAAAGCGCTCCGCCCGGGCTGGCGAAGTCGTTTAACATATCGATTACTAATAAGGCTCGTCCGGCCATGATTAGCGACCTCCTTTTAAAATACCTGGTATTAAACTTAACCTCTGCGCTCGAGCAGGTGCTCGGCCAAAAGGGCGAGGGGTTCGGCCTGGGAGCCTAAATCCCGTGCCGCCGCCACAGCAGCCACGGTAAGCTCACGGGCCCGAAGCCTTGCTTCTTCAATCCCTAAAATTGCCGGGTAAGTCGCCTTATGCCGGGCAGCGTCGGCACCTATCTTCTTGCCCGTCAGTTCAAACTCGCCTTCTACGTCCAGCAAGTCGTCGATAATCTGAAAGGCTAGGCCCAGATTTTCGCCGTAATGGCTCAGTTTCTCCATTTCCCACGGACCGGCGCCGCTTAAAAGCCCTCCCAAACGCACCGAGGCCTTTATAAGGCATCCCGTCTTGTGGCGGTGGATGTATTCCAGGGTTTCCGGCGTCACCCTCCTCCCTTCGCTTTCTATATCCACCACCTGGCCTCCGATCAATCCCCGGCTGCCGGCAGCTTCGGCCAGCTCGGCTATAGCGGCCAACAAAAAGGGCGCCTCCATCCTCGCCGAGGCGGCGGCCCGGGCCAGAACACCGAAGGCCAGGGTCAACAGGGCATCGCCCGCCAGTATGGCTATGGCTTCGCCGTATACTTTATGGCAGGTAGGGCGGCCCCGGCGGAAATCGTCGTCGTCCATAGCCGGCAGGTCGTCGTGGATCAGGGAGTAAGTGTGAATAAATTCCACCGCGCAGGCGGCCGGTAAAACCCTGGCCGTGCTGCCGCCTACCGCCTCGGCCGCCGCCAGGACTAAAATAGGCCGCAGGCGCTTGCCGCCGGCGAAGACGCTGTAGCGCATGGCCTCATGGACCTTTGGGGGATAAGCATCGGCGGGCGGCAGGGCGGCATCTAAAGCCGCTTCAATAACCTGCTTCCTGGCCTGCAAATATTCAGCTAAATTCATATAATATCGCCTTCTTCTTCCAGATCCTCCTGGAGAATACGCAGCCTGCCTTCGGCTTCCTTCAAACGCCGACGGCAGAGGCCGAGCAGCTTTAAACCCTCTTGATAGCGGTTCAGGGCATCTTCCAGAGTTAAGGTTTCGCTTTCTAAAGATCGTACAATATTTTCCAATTGGGCCAGAGCTTCTTCAAAGCCCAATTCTTCAGGCATGGCCGTCCCCCCTTAAAGCCTCTACCCGGCACTGCAACAGGCCCTTCTTTAAGACAACCTCCACGGCTTCCCCCAGGTCTACCTGGCGGAAGTCGCTTATTACCTCGCCGTTCAGCTTCCTGCAGACGGCATAGCCCCGGGAAAGTATGCGCACGGGGCTGGCGGCTTCCAGGCGCGCCGCCAGGCTTGCCAGGGCATTTTCTTTCTGGCGGTAAAAGTTGCTGCCGGCTACCAATAACCGCCGCTCCAGGCCGTCCAGGTGCTGCTGCCGATAATATATTTCCTGGCGGGGCCGAGCCAGGCCCCTACTCTGGGACAGCAGGTGCAGCCGCTCGTGTAATGAGGCCAGCTTCCGGTTAACGGCCTGATTCAGGCGTAATCCCAATATTTCTAAATTTTTTTCTAAATCGGCCTTGACCGGCACCACCATTTCGGCCGCCGCCGAAGGCGTGGGAGCCCAGCGATCGGCTACCAGGTCGGCTAGGGTCATGTCGGTGGCGTGGCCTACAGCCGTCACCACCGGGATGCGGGAAGCATAAATAGCCCTGGCCACCATCTCGGTATTGAAGGCCGCCAGATCCTCGCTGGAGCCGCCGCCGCGCCCCAGGATGATCACGTCCACGCCGCCGCAGCGGTTTAGGGCCGCCAGGGCCCGGACGATTTCTAGCGGCGCGCTGTCGCCCTGAACGGTAACCGGAGCCAAAATAAGATCCACCGTAGGGCAGCGGCGCCGGATAATGGTCACCATATCTCGCAGGGCTGCGCCGTCAGGCGAAGTAATCAGCCCTACCTGCCGGGGCAAAAAAGGCAAGGGCCGCTTCCTGGACGGATCGAGCAGCCCTTCCTTTTCTAGTTTCTTCTTGAGCTCGGCCAGGGCCAACTGCCAAGCGCCGGCTCCGGCCAGGAAGATCTCCTGGGCGTAGAGCTGGTAAAGGCCGTCGCGGGGATAAACAGATACGTAGCCTCTGGCAATCACCTCTAGACCATCGGCCAGCCGCAACTCGCGCGCCCTTTCGCGGCCGTTAAAATAGACGCAGCGCAGGGTTGCCGTCCGGTCGCGCAAGGAAAAATAGAGGTGGCCGGAGGAGTGGAGTTTAAAATTGACCACTTCCCCCTTTACCCAGACGTTGGTCAAGCGGCCGTCTTTTTCGATTAGATTCTTCAGGTAGGCCGTCAGCTCGGAGACGGCCAGGACGCGGCGTCCTAGCACCGGCGCCGCGCCGCCTCCACGGTGTTTTTCAGCAACATGGCGATGGTCATGGGACCGACGCCTCCCGGAACCGGGGTGATCCAGCTGGCCTTCTCCCTGGCGCTCTCGAAGTGGACATCTCCCACCAACTTGCCGTTATCCAGCCGGTTGATGCCCACGTCGATTACCACCGCGCCTTCTTTAATCATATCGCCGGTGATCATTTCCGGTTTGCCCACCGCCGCTACCAGTATATCGGCCTGGCGGCACTCGGCGGCCAGATCTTTAGTGCGCGAGTGGCAGATGGTTACGGTGGCGTGACGGGCCAGGAGCATCAGGGCTACCGGCTTGCCCACAATATTGCTGCGGCCGACGACCACGGCTTTCTTGCCTTTAGGGTCGATGCCGGCCTTCTCTAAAAGCACCATGCAGCCGTAGGGGGTGCAGGGGTAAAAGCATTTGTCGCCGATGACCAGGTTGCCCACATTAGAGGGGCTGAAACCATCCACATCTTTATCTAAAGCGATGGTATCGATGACCTTCTTTTCGTCGATATGATCGGGCAGGGGCAACTGCACCAGGATACCGTGCAGCTTAGGGTCCTCGTTAAGCTTGCGTATTAGAGCAAGAAGTTCTTCCTGGCTGGTCGTCCCGGGCAGGCGGTGGACTTCGGAATAAATGCCTACTTCTTCGCAGGCTTTGTGCTTGTTGCGCACATAAACCTGCGAGGCGGGGTTATCGCCGACCAAAACAACGGCGAGGCCGGGATGTATCCCTTTGCTTTTCAACTCCTCAACTTCTTTTTTAACCCCTTCTCTCACCTCAGCGGCGATTTGCTTGCCGTCCAAAATTTGAGCTGCCATTTTGTTACCTCCCTGGGTTTATATACTTCTCTTCGGCTGGGGTAAAAGGCTTCCGGGCTCCGGTGCAAAAGCCGGCAATCCCGTTCACCAGCGCAAGGTTTTCGAACTTGCGGCGGTATACAATGCCTTAAACCAGGCTGCCCGCGGCCTTCCCCCGGCCTTCATGATAGCCCCGATCTCTAACCTTTTGACCTCAGGTAAGCATCTATGGCTCTGGCCGCCGTCTTGCCGGCGCCCATAGCCAGGATAACCGTAGCTGCGCCGGTAACGATGTCGCCGCCGGCAAAGACGCCCGGCCGGGAAGTGGCGCCGGTAGTTTCATCGGCCTTAATGGTGCCCTTCCTGGTAAGTTCCAGGCCTGGCGTCGTCCTCAAGACCAGCGGGTTGGGCCCCTGGCCGATGGCCACCACTACCGTGTCTACCTCCATTTGGAATTCCGATCCCGGGATGGCTACCGGCCGCCGGCGGCCGCTGGCGTCCGGCTCACCTAGCTCATAGCGGATGCAGGTCATACCCGTAACCCAGCCCTGCTCATTGCCGTGGTATTCTACCGGGCTGGTTAATAGCTGGAATTTCACGCCTTCCTCCACGGCGTGTTCAATCTCTTCTTTACGGGCCGGCATTTCCTCTTCCGAGCGCCGGTAGACGATGTGAACTTCTTCTGCGCCCAGGCGCAAGGCGGTGCGGGCGGCGTCCATGGCCACGTTGCCGGCGCCGATCACCGCCACCCGTCGGCCTACTTTAATGGGGGTGGCGTATTCCGGGAAGAGGTAGGCCTTCATGAGGTTGGTCCTGGTTAAAAATTCGTTGGCGGAATAAATGCCCAGGAGGTTTTCGCCGGGAATTCCCATAAAGTGGGGCAGACCGGCCCCCGTGCCGATAAATACGGCGTCGTATCCGCTGTTCAAAAGCTCGTCCACACTGGTCACTTTACCCACTACGGTATTGGTCTTTATCTCTACGCCGAGCCTGCGGATATAATCTATTTCCGCCTGGACGACATGCTTGGGCAGGCGGAATTCCGGAATGCCGTACATGAGCACGCCTCCGGGCACGTGCAGGGCCTCAAAAACCGTTACTTTATGCCCCAGGCGGGCCAGGTCGGCAGCCGCCGTAAGCCCGGCCGGGCCGGAACCTATTACGGCAACTTTATAGCCGCTGGCCGGCGGCAGTTCCGGTACCTCTACCCTCCCGTTCTGCAACTGATAGTCGGCCACAAAGCGCTCAAGGCGGCCTATGCCTACCGGATCGTGCTTTTTGGCTAAGGTGCAATATTTCTCACATTGGTTCTCCTGGGGGCAGACGCGGCCGCAGATGGCCGGCAGGTTGTTCTTCTCCTTAATTTTAGCGATGGCGCCCTCGAAATCCCCTTCTTTAATCAGCTTGATGAAAGCGGGAATATCGATCTCCACCGGGCAGCCCTGCCGGCAGGGGGCTTTCTTGCACTGCAGGCAGCGCTCGGCTTCCGCCTGAGCCAACTCGCGGGTATATCCCAGGGCGACCTCCCGGAAGTTGCGCCTCCGCTCTTCCGGCGACTGGGAAGGCATGGGATTCTTTTTCGGGATTACCGGCACCGGCAACCACCTCCTGTCTGGGCCTCCAAGGCCCGCTGTTCTTCTTCTTTGTACATATTCAGGCGCCGTATGGCCAGTTGCCAGTCGATTTGGTGGCCGTCGAATTCCGGGCCGTCAACGCAGGCAAATTTGGTTTCGCCGCCGACGCTCACCCGACAGGCGCCGCACATACCCGTGCCGTCCACCATAATGGGGTTCATGCTGACGATAGTCGGCACGCCGAAGGGCCGGGTCGTCTCGGCTACGGCCCGCATCATAACTACCGGGCCGATCGCCCAGACGCGGGCTATGCCGCGCCGTTCCGTCAAGACCTGTTTTAAGACGTCGGTGACAAAGCCGTGATGCCCGTAGGAGCCGTCGTCGGTGGCCACCAGGAGCTCGTTAGATACGGCCCGCATTTCTTCTTCCAGGATCAATAGTTCTTTAGTGCGGGCGCCGATGATGGCGATCACTTCGTTGCCGGCTTCCTTAAGGGCCCGCGCGATAGGGTAAACGGGGGCCACGCCCACGCCACCGCCGACGCAAACCACCCGGCCATAATTTTCGATTTCCGTCGGCTGCCCCAGCGGGCCGACAAAGTCCGCCAAATAATCGCCCGCACGCAAAGTGGCCAGTTTCCTGGTAGTGAAGCCGACTTCCTGAAAGATGGTGGTAATCGTGCCCCGCTGGCGGTCGTAATCGGCTATGGTCAAGGGGATGCGCTCCCCGCAATCATCGGCGCGCAGGATTACGAACTGGCCGGCCAAAGCCTTGGCCGCTACTTCGGGGGCTTCGATTTCCATAAGGTGGATGCTCGTAGCTAGGGGTTTTTTATTAACTATACGATACACTTGCTGAGAAAACCCTCCTTTGGCAAAGAAGCTTAACTAGGTCTAAGTTCGCTATTTAAAAATAATTTCCTGCTAAAAACGGCGCCTTTTAGCCGGGTTTTTATCTTGATCTAAGATTTAACAGGATTTATTATTAGAATTAAATTCCAAAGAGGTGTTCAAGCTTTGCAAAAACGCATCCTAGCTCTTTTGAGCTTCGGCCATATGGTAACAGATATCAACCAGGGGCTCTTGCCCATCTTTCTTACCATACTAAAGGAACAAATGGGCCTGTCCTACATGGCCGTAGGCGTAGTAGTCATGGCCTCGAACATAAGCTCCTCGGTAATCCAACCTCTTTTCGGCTACTGGAGCGACCGCACCAGCAACCGCTGGCTCCTGCCGGCAGGCGTATTTCTGGCCGGGGCGGGCATGGCCCTGGCCGGACTGGCTCCCAACTTCTGGAGTTTGCTCTTGGCCGTCCTGATAAGCGGCCTGGGTATAGCCTCTTACCACCCCGAAGCCTCCAAAACGGCCCACTTTGCCAGCGGCCGCCTACAGGCCAGCTCTATGGCCATTTTTTCCGTCGGTGGGAACCTGGGTTTCGGTTTAGGGCCGCTCATAGCCGGCGCAATTTTAAGCTACGGCGGTCTTAAAGCCTCGCCCTTGCTTATACTGCCGGCAGCCCTTACGGCCCTGCTACTCTGGCTTTCCCTGCCGGCCATCGCCAGGGTAATAGCCGCGCGCGAGGCCGCCGAGTATACTCTAACCCGGCAAAAAGAAGTTAAGGCAAATGCCCATCTGGGGGGCCTAGTGCTCCTAATCACGATAGTAATACTGCGCTCTTGGCTTCACGCCGGCCTGACCAACTATATACCATTATACTACGTAAATTATCTGCACGGTGATCCAACTTTTGCCAGCACATTGCTATCTATATTTTTGATTAGCGGCGCCCTAGGGACCCTCCTGGGCGGCCGCGCTGCCGATTACTGGGGCCCGAAAAAGATGATTCTTTTGTCTATGGCCGTAATGATACCCCTGGTCTTAATATTTCCCCGCGCCCAGGGGGCATGGGTGGTGGCCGTAATCGCTATCTCCGGATTTTTCCTAATTTCAACTTTTGCCACCACCATCGTTATGGCACAAGCCCTGCTGCCCCAATATGTAGGCATGGCCTCGGGGTTAATGATCGGCTTTGCCATCGGCACCGGCGGCGTCGGCGTGACCTTCCTGGGGGCCATAGCCGATAGGTGGGGCGTGCCCTTCACCCTCTCCCTCATGGCCGCCATCCCTGTCCTGGCCTTAATACTGGCTCTTTTCTTGCCGGATTTGCGCCGTACCCCAGCCCAATCCCAGTAGGGCCACACCGATGGCATTATCGGTGGTATGCTCCGGCCGGGCAAAATAAAGACGTGCGCCTACGGCCCGGTGCTCCAGGCGCGCAACCAGGCGCCGGCGCAGGTGTTCATTGGCCGCCACACCGCCGACGATGAGAATATCCTTTAAGCCATACTCCTCCACCGCCCGGCGCAAGACCCGCTCCAAGGTTTTAGCAATACATTGTTCTACTGCCCAGGCCACTTCGGCGGGCTCTGTTCCCGCCTCTATAAAACGCAGCGCCTGGGCCTCAGGGCCCGAAAAGCTAAAGTCGTAACCGCGTACGCACGAGTGCAAGCGTATCTTGCCCTCGCCTTCCCAGGCCAGCTTTTCTAAATGCGGCCCCGCCGGGAAAGGCAAGCCCAAACGCACGCCAACGCGATCCACCAGTTGGCCGGCGTGCAGGTCCTTGGTGCCCCCCAGCTTTTGAATGGCCCAACTGTCGCCCTGTAATTTGACTAATAAAATTTCCGAAGTGCCGCCGGACAAATGCACGGCAAGAAAGTCTCCCCGGGGCACCGCTCCGGCCGACCACAGGCCGGCCACCAGGTGGCCTTCCTGGTGAGATACTCCCCGAAAAGGCACTCTCAGGGCTGCGGCCAGGCTGCGGCCCAGGGCTTCGCCTACTACAAAAACCGGCAGGTAGGAGCCGGGCAGGGGACGGGGCTTGACAGAAGCAGCGATTACCTTCACTTCCCGCGAATTGATATGTTCAAAAGCTCTGGGAATAATTACCGGTAAATTTTGCACATGCTGAAACACCGCCATAGACTGCTGCAGTCCCCGTTCGCCCACGGGCACCTTAAGCAGCTGGCGGTGCTCAAAAAGCAATTTTCCTTGCTCATCGACAACGGCTACCGAAGTGGTGTAACAACTCGTATCCAGCCCCAGGCTTAAACCCATCAGCTCTCCCTCTCGCCTGGATATGCCAGGATTCCGGCTTCCAAGTCTTTCCGCACACTATCGAGCAGGGCATTTACAAAACCCGCCGCCTCATCATCATTAAAAGTCTTGGCCAGTTCCACGGCTTCATTAATGGTTACCGACGGTGGTATTTCACCTTTAAGGTAGAGCATTTCGTAAAGGGCCAGGCGCAGGATATTCCGGTCCACGGCCGCCAGACGCTCCACCCGCCAGCCTATAGCATAGCGCTCGATAATAGCATCTAGTTTTCCCATTTGGCCGGCGCTACCGTAGACCAGCCGCCTGGCAAATTCCGCCGCAGAGGGCGGAAGAGCTTCTTCTTCGAAAACATATGCAAGGGCCTGCTCGGGTTCAACATGCCCCAGATCTACCTGGAAAAGAGCTTGCAAAGCTTTGGCTCTGGCTGCCCGCCTGCTCAAGGTCTACCTCCCTCGGAATAAACGGTCAAGCAAATCCTGAAACCCCTGCCGCCCATCCCAGCGCCGGCCTATGAAGTACCCTGCGGTCACGCAAAAGGCGATAAAGAGGGCCTTACCAAAACCCAAAAAAGCCGTCATCAGCCCGAAGATAAGGCCGCAGAGCATCCCCAACACCTTGCCGCGGTGTTCTCGCAAAATCCCGAAAATCTGCTCCCTATCCACCGCTCTGCCACCTGCCTATTCCACCCGGCGGATGCTTTCGGGAGTGAGGCCGCTAACCAGCACGCGTACCTCCAATACTTCCAAACCGGCGATCTCGCTCAGGTAGCGCCGTACGGCTTCTTGCGCTTCCTGAGCTAGCGGCGGCAAGCTGCGGTCCGGCAAGACCGTTAGCTCCAGCATGACCGCCAGGCCTCCCGGCAGCACTTTTAACCGTACTTTTACCTCGCGTATGCCCTTTATTTGCCTGGCCGCCCGGACGACCATGCTCTCAAGAGCAGGCATGGTAAGGCGGACTTCGCCCAAATCCGTAGTCTGGATTAAAGCCTGGTCAGAGTCCGACCTGGGGCGCAAAATGGCCAGGCCGGCCCATAAAAACCGCGCCGCAACTAAAAATACTATGCCTGAAGCAACGCCTAAAATCAAGCGGTAGTCGGGCCAGCTTAATACCAGTTGCAGGTAGTTTAAAGCTAGCTGCCAGCCGGCGGCTACGGTTAAAAAGAAAAGGGCTGCGAGCCCGGTGACAAATATGTAGAGGGCCAGGAGGGCCCTTTCCCAAACATTCACCCTTTACACCTGCCTAGCGCACCCTGCTCGTCTCTTCGGCTCCCGTTTCCTGGGGGAAGGCCACGCCCTGGACATGGACGTTAACTTCCACCACTTTCAGTCCCGTCATAGCTTCAATGGCTTTTTGCACGCTTTCCTGTATCTTAAATGCTACTTCCGGAATCCGCACCCCGTATTCGACGATGATGAAGACATCTACTGCCGCCTCTTTCTCGCCTACCTCAACTTTTACCCCTTTGGCCAAGTTCTTCCGCCCCAGCATCTCGGCTATGCCGCCGGCCAGGCCGCCGCTCATACCGGCCACGCCTTCGATCTCCGTTGCCGCCAGGCCGGCAATTACGGCCACAACCTCATCGGCGATCTTGATGGAGCCTTTTTCGGTTTTAACTTCTTTTTCGCTGTCCGCCTGCATTTTAACCTGCCCCCTTCCATAACTTCTATATTATACCAAAAAACCGGCAGCTTCCACAACGGCCGATTACAGCAAGTACCCGCTGCCGCCCAATGTTTAGAAGGACGGTCCAGGCTGTTTTTAGTCTTAAAGATTAAGCCGCCACAGCGGTTTAACCTACACGTCTCTCTATTGCGAGAATCCCTTATTGAGGGAGCCTGGCCAATATGGCAAGAAAAGAGGCGATGACTCCGCCCAGACCTACAACAACGGCCAGTAAACTCCCCATAGACCATCTCTGTATGCTCCGCATCTCCTGCTGCAGGGATTGTACCGCTTGGAGAAGGGCAGCATCACCCTGCTGCATATCACGACGGAGGGCAGCATCGCCTTGCTGCATTTCCTGGCGCAGGGCAGTAATATTCTCCTGCATTTCCTGGCGCAGGGCATTTATCTGAGTATCGATCTTATTATCGAGCTTATCAATCCTCGTCTCAATCCGGTCGAAACGGGCCTCATAGCGAGCATCCATGTTGGTGAGCTGCTGAATTATATAGACAAAAGGGTCAAAACCTCTTCCTAAGATTTGCTCATCAGCGCCAGCGGCTATTTCTTTCTTAGCTTCTTCAGGCATGCCAACCCCCCCTTGTCTAAATAATAACATTTTTCCCAAGGAGGAGCAAGAAAAACCTGCAATACCACCGGGGCATTCGCGTTTTCTGCTTTTAAAGGCATAATTCTCCGATCAAAGTGCCCAGATCATTTACTTCCTCCAGATTGAGTATGAGCCCCAGGGAACTTTCCACTTTTTCCGCCGGCAAAACCCTCTCCGCGCAGTCGCGGTACTTGGCGATAAAATCCTCCCGGCCCAGCGGTTCGGTCGGGCTCCCCCTAGGCTGCTCGACTAGCCTGCTCAACTCCCGCCCGTCCCGCAAGTGCACCTTCACCAGCGCAGGGGCGTCGTCTATGGACCGGCTCACAAATTGAGGATCAACGCCGAACTCAACCTTTTCCATCAAGCTCTGGACGGCAGGATTGTTAACGCAAGCATCGCTGAAAGCATCGAGCCCCACCCTGCCTTCTATAATAGCCACAGAGATAAGGAACGGCATGCAGAACTTGCCCTCCGTCCCTTTTGCCGGTCGCCGGTGGAAGAGCATCATCGGCCCTACCGGCCCTCCCCCTACTTCAACCCTGACAACATCCCCGGCGGTAAAGCCATATTCGTTCTTAAGCTCAAGCACGGCATCGATGGCCGTGTGGCTGGCCGCGCAGGAAGGGTAGAGCTTAACCGAAAACCCCGGCTCCAGGATGTCCCAGGGCTGACCTAGATTGAGCTGGGCGGCGTCGGCATCTTTTTTGCCGGCAAAATTAGCAAAAAACCCCCACTTACCGCATAAAGCCTCATGGCTGGCGGTAAAACCATTTAGGGCCAGCAAAGCCGCCGTGACGCCACCCCGGGCCGCCAGTCCGGCGTGGAGCGGCTTGGTCATGGTGCCGAAGTTCTGGCGCAGGCCGGAAGCTGAGGAGGCCGCCATGCCCAGGGCGTGGATAATTTGTTCCCTATCCAGGCCGAACAAATAGGCGCACGCGCAGGTGGCGCCGAACACGCCCACGATGCTGGTTGCATGCCAGCCGTTTTCGTAAAGCTCGGGCTCGGCAAGTACTCCCAATTTGCAGGAAATTTCGGTACCTATTAAGTAGGCGCGCAGCAATTTAGCGCCTGACGCGCCTACCATCTCGGCTGCCGCCAGGGCCGCCGGCAACACCACGGCGCTGGGGTGGCCGATCAGCCGCCAGGAAGAGTCGTCGTAATCCAGGGCGTGGGCCAGGGTAGCGTTGGCCAGCACCGCCTCGGGAGGGGGCGCTTTTAGGCCCCAGCCGAGCACGGTAGACTTCCCGGCGCTACCTATTTGCTCCAGGTAGGTTTTTATTGCCCTACCTACCTCATCCCGGCTGCCGGCCAGCATTACGCCTATAGTATCGATAATATGGAACTTGGCCCGGTCCAAGGCCTCCGCAGGGAAACCGGGAGGTCTTAAAATAAAATCGGCTATAGCTTCTTGCATTTCTTAGCCCCCCTAAACTATATCGCCTTCCGTTTCCATGGGCCGCAGGTGGTCGGTCCTGCCGGCCACAGGGTACTACCTTAAAAATGAAGCTAACATTGCATTTTCATCCTCCTGCTGGTGCTGCCCGGGCGGCATGAGCGCCTTGCTGGTATAGATTGCCATCATCTAGTACATGAGCTGGGGGAGGAATAAAGAAAGTTGGGGCAGGGCAACAAACACTATTAGTACGGCAATCATAATCATAATGAAAGGTAGAACCCCTAGAATAACCTTTTCTAAGGGTTCTTTTGCTATGCTTGAGACCACAAAAAGGTTCAGGCCTACGGGCGGGGTTATCTGCGCCAGCTCCATATTTACTGTCATGACTACGGCAAAATGGATAGGGTCGATACCCAACCCCTTCATAATGGGTAAAAGTATCGGTAAGGTAATCAAAATAATGGAAGCAGCTTCTAGAAAAGTTCCCATGATAAAAAACATCAGCTGGGTAATGAAGAAAAACATCCAAACCGGAATTTTACGGGCCGCAATCCATTCGGAAACCATCCAGGGCACGCGCTCATTAGTTAAATAAAGGGCGAAGACCATGGCCGCAGAGATGATCAGGTAAATCATGGAGGTAGTCGAAACACTTTCCTTCAATATATCCCGGATGTCCCTCAGGTGCAGTTCCCGGTAGAGAAAGGCGGAAACCAGGATAGCGTAAAGCGAGGCGATCATGGCCGCTTCCGTCGGCGTGGCGACCCCCAAGTATATGGAGCCTAAAATTAAGAAGGGTAAAAAGAGGGCCGGGAGGGCCTTAAACGTCGCCAGCCAGCGCTCTCGGCTAGATTGTTTTGGCAGCCCGCCGTAGTTGCGCTTGCGGGCATAAATTATAGCCGTCAAGATTAAAACGCAGCCCAAAATAATGCCGGGAATAACCCCGGCCATGAAAAGCTGGCCGATGGACTCCTCGGCGGTTACGCCGTAAAGGACCATGGGTATGCTCGGAGGTATAAGGATGCCTAAAGTACCGGAAGCAGCTACCAGGCCCATGGCATAAATCTTATCATAGCCGGAGCGCACCATCCCAGGTATCATTATCGAGCCTATGGCTGCTGCCGTAGCCGGGCTGGATCCGCAGATGGCGGCAAAGATCATGCAGGTCAAGACGGTAACAATGGAAAGGCCGCCTTTTAAATGGCCAAGCCAGGCATTGGCCGCGTCAATTAAATACTTGGCAATCCCGCCCCGCGACATGATAACGCCGGCGAAGACAAAGCCGGGGATGGCCATAAGCGCCGGGTTGGTCAGGCTGGCCACCATTCTCTGCATGACCATATAAAGGCTAAAATCCCCGCTCAATGAGAGGATTATTACGGTTGATAAGGCAAGAGAAATAGCTATAGGCACGTTAAGCAAAAAGAGGAAAATAAAAATTAAAAATAACGTAACGGTAAGCAATTATTTTAGCCCCCTTTAGCCATCCTTATAAATCTAAGTACGTTTGCTAAATAACAAGCGAAGCAAGTTGTCGGCAAAGCGCAAGCCAAACAACATTCCGGTAATAGGGGCAATCAGATAAGGAATCCATAGAGGGGTCTGGCTGTTAAGGGATACCTGGCCGATCTGCAAGTATTTCCCGACCAGGATGAAGCCGCCAATAGTAAAGAAAACGCAAAAACCTAGCCCCACAGCTTCGGAAAAGATGCTTACCCAGCGCTGGGCCTTGAGCGGCAGTAAGTTATATAAAATCTTTACCCTTATATGCTTATCTTCCCTCAACGCCACGCTCGTCCCTAGCAGAGCCCCCCAGATGACAAAATAATTGCCGATCTCGTCAGCCCAAAAGAGCGGGGCGTTAAGGACGTAACGCATAAATACTCCTGCTAGGACGATACCTAAGCCCGTTATTAAAAGAACACCGGTAAGATAATCTTCAACCAGGTCGTAAATTTGCCGCCAGTTCATATTTTCACCTCAACTTTTGGGATGAAGGGGGCGGGCGTGGGTTTTGCCCACCCCATACCCCTTTTTATTTTTTCTGCTTGGCTGCCTCGTTAGCTTCTCTGGCCGCGTCAAACAAATCCTTACCGATGCGCTCTTCCCATTTGGGGTAATAGGCCTCTTCAGCCTTGCGGAAAGCCGCGCGCTGTTCCGGAGTAAGTTCAAAAACCTGCACCTTCCCGCTCTGCTTAATTTTCTCTAAGTACTCATTGTCTTGCCTGATCTGCTCCTGCTGGGAAAATTCCTGGGCTTCTCTGGCGGCCTCGCGAACGGCGTTTTGAACGTCCGCCGGCAGACCTTCAAACCATTTCTTATTGGTAATAATGCTGTAATCGAAGCGGCCGTGGTTAGTGATAGTTAGATAAGGGCAAACTTCATAAAACTTCTGCGTATAAATATTGGCCAGGTTATTTTCCGAACCGTCTACCGTCTTCTGCTGCAGAGCAGTATAAACTTCGCCGAACGGGATAGAAACGCTGGTAGCGCCTAAAGCCTGGAACTGCTCGGTAAGAATGCCTCCTGCTGCCGCACGGAATTTTAGCCCCTTGCAGTCTTCCGGCGTCAGTAAAGGCCGCCTGGAACTAAAAAGTTGCTTAAAGCCGCTGCACAGGAAGCCCAGGCCCATCAGGCCCTTTGGCTCCAGTTTCTTTTGCATGGCCTGGCCGCCGTTGGGATCGTTCCAGAAGATCTTGACCGCCTCCTCGCTATCGAACAAGAAAGGCACGTCAAAAATCTGGAAGCTGGGGTTCAACTGCACCACTTTAGTGGAAGAAGGGGCGATGAAATGGCAGTTGCCGGCAAGCAACGCCTCCATTTCTTCGGCGTCGCCGTATAGCTGGGAAGAGGGGAAGACTTCGACCTTCATTTTCCCCTGGGTCTTTTCTTCCACCCGCTTGGCAAAGAGGCTAATCGCCTTCCCCTTGGGCGTATCCGGGGCGACAACATGAGGGAACTTGGCTACGATCTGCTGAGTTTTGGCCGCCTGTTCCTGCTTTTTCTCTTCCGGCTTACCGCCCGCCTGGGGCTGGCCCTTCTGCCCGCCGCCGCCACCGCAGGCAGCGAGCAAGAAAGAAATTAAAATTATTGGAACTAGAAACCTAATTTTCGAAAATAGCATAGTAATCTCCTTTCCTAAAAATTATATTTATTTAACTTTAAAAATCCTAATCTTTGACAGGCAATTCGCGTGGTGTGTTGACTATTTTCCTGCAAGACCACCCCCTCTAAACCTGCTTCGATACTTCCGAATTAAATTCGCTAAAACCCTTGAGCCACAATATCTGCGCTGTTCCCAGCATACAGGGGCCACTGCCTTCTATTTCAGCGACTGCCTCGCTCTTCCGCCACTACTTGCGCCCATATCCTTTCTGGCCGCTCCAATATCTACCCTTCCCCAGGCATTATCTCTATCTGAACCAAAAATGCTGCCGCCTGCTATATCAACCTGCCCATATGGTCAGAAAGAGAGGCCTCGGCGATAAAGGCAGAAACATCGCCAGACATGAGATTACGGTACAATTGTTGCTTTTTCTGCGGGTCGGTGACCGTCTTAAACCGCTCTTCTAAAATGCCCGCCACAAACTCCCCGACAAAGCGCCGGCCGCTTCCCTGGCGGGCAATGCGCCCTAACTTTTTCTTGGTTATTTCATCTTCAACAACTATAAAGCGCCAGGGCTGTGCGTTTTCCCCCGAAGGGGCACGACGCCCCGCCTCTAACACCTGCAGCAGGTCCTCGCGCTTTACTTTGACTGGTTGATATTTCCTGATGCTAACCCGTTCCCCAATAATGCGGGCAGCGCATTCTTTTAAATTTAAATTTTCCATAACTGTTTTTTCCTCCAGAACAATCAAGCGCTTATCTATCCAGTTTCCCCGGCACTCGCCTGGGAAGGTAAGTGTAGCTATATCCTTTTTCTAGGCGGCTGGCTGCGTAAATTTCCTGCAAGGCTTTTTGCATGTCTTTTTTAATGTTCTCAAAAAGGCTCTGGCCGTGGCTGTCGATGCCTACCACCAGGGGCCCCAAGTTTTCGACTTCCAGCACCCAGATGGCTTCGGGAAGCCCCAGGTCGGTCCAGAAGACGGTTTTGACGGCTTTTATCTGCTCGGCGTAGAGGGCGGCGCAGCCGCCGATGGAGTTCAGGTAGCAGGCGCCTATTTCTTGCATGGCGGCCACGGCTTCCGGGCCCATGGTGCCTTTACCGATGGTGAAGCGCACTTTAACCTGGCGGATCAATTCACTTCCCAGCGGTGTGAAGCGGGAACTGGTGGTAGAGCCTGCCGAAACTACCTGCCAGCTTTCCCCCTCTTTTTTCACGATGGGGCCGCAGTGCCAGAGGGCGCCTTTGGCCAGGTTAAAGGGCAGAGCTTCTTCTTGCTGGAGAATTTCGATAGACCGGCGGTGGCCCATATCGCGCATGGTGTAGCAGGTGCCGGTGAGGTACACGATGTCGCCTATTTTTAGCCGGCGCACTTCCTGTTCTTCTGCGGGTAACGTGAAGCGGTATTCTTTAGCCATGTTGTTCATCCCCTTCGCCGTGGGTGAGGTAGGCGACCCTGCCGTCGTTGTAGATGCGGGCGGTGGAGTAGCGGCAGGCCCAGCACTGGTAGATTACGCTTATGGGAATGACGGCGGTATGGGAGCCGTTAATTTCGATATGCACGCCCAAGCAATAGGTTTTGCCTCCCAGCCCTATGGGGCCTAATCCCAAGCTGTTTACGGCCCGGTAGATCTCTTCTTCCAGGGTCGCAACCTTGGGGTCCGGGTGATGGGAGCCGATAGGGTTTCTGAAAAGGGCTTTTTTGGCATTAAGCATAGAGCTGTCGGCAAAGCCGCCGATACCTATACCTATGATCACCGGCGGGCAGGGCTCGCCCATGGCGTCTTCGACTATATCGAGGACGGCTTTGACTACCGCCCGGTCTACTTCTTCGCTGGTGAGCACCCAGCTAATGGCGGCCCGCATCTCCGAGCCGAAGCCTTTAGGAACAGCCGTTATTTCCAGGTAGTCCTGATCGGGCACTACCTCCCAGTGGCAGTAGGGGATACCCCAGCCGGTGTTAGTGCCGGAGTTCTTTTTAGTTAAAGGGTGGATGACGTTCTGGCGCAAAGGAACTTCTCGCGTTGCCTTTTCTACAGCCCTGGTTAGGGCCCTTTCCGGGTCGCCGGTTATCTGGCATCTTAAGCCGAGTTTCAAGAAAAACAAGGGAACACCGGTGTCCTGGCAGAGGCCTACCCGCTTCTGGTGGGCAAGTTCGATATTTTTAAATATGGCTTCCATCTGGCTCCGGGCAGCCGGGTCTTCTTCTTTCGAATAGGCCTCGTTTAAAGCTCTTTTAACGTCGGCCGGAAGGTCGATGGAGGCGTAGGTGAGAAGTTTTTCTGCCGTCGCCTGGATTAATTGCTCGCTAATAGCCAAGGCGATTACCTTCTTTCTAGTACTTTCTTGCTAGCGTTTGAGCCAGCCAAAAACGCCGTGCAGGGTCGTTTCTTGATGGAGTTCGGCCAGCGATTTAATAAGCGGCAGGCCTTTAGGGCAGGCCTTCTCGCAGTTCTGGGCGTTGCCGCACTCGGCAATGCCGCCCGGGCCCATTAAGGCCTCCAGCCTGGCCTCGCGCTCCCCAGCCCCGGTGGGGTGGGCATTGAAGCGCCTTACCTGGGCTATGGCCGTCGGGCCGATAAAGCCGGACCTGGGATTGACCTGGGGGCAGGCTTCCATGCAGCAACCGCAGGTCATGCAGCGGCTGAGCTCGTAAGCCCATTCGCGTACCTTCTCGGAAATACGCGGCCCGGGACCGATATTGTAGGTGCCGTCGATGTCGATCCAGGCCCGCACGCGTTTTAGATGCTCGAACATGGCCTTGCGGTCGACCATAAGGTCCCGGATTACCGGGAACTTGCTGAGGGGCTCCAGAATAATCGGCTGTTCCAGCTTGTCGATAAGTGCCGTGCAGGCCTGGCGGGCTTTGCCGTTGATGACCATAGTGCAGGCGCCGCACACTTCTTCCAGGCAATTGCACTCCCATACCACCGGCGTCGTCTTTTTTCCAGCAGCGTTGACCGGATTTTTCTGAATATCCATCAGGCAGGCGATGACGTTAAGGCGAGGGCGGTAGGGGATGACAAACTCCTCCCAGTAACCTGGTTTATCCGGGCCGTCCTGGCGCTTGATTTTTAGGTGAATCTTTTCCGGCACTAATACCACCCCTAGTCGTAGCGCCGGGGACGCGGCTCAAGCAAGGAAGTATCCACCGGCTCGTACTCAAAGCGAGGGCCGTCAGGGGTAAAATAAGCCTTAGTAGTTTTCAACCAATTTACGTCGTCGCGCTCCGGAAATTCGGGTTTATAGTGAGCGCCCCGGCTTTCGTTACGCAGAAGCGCGCCTATAGTGATCACCCTAGCCAACTGGAGCATATGCCAGAGGCGCCGGGTAAAGGGCACGACCTGGTTGCTCCAGCCGCTCTTGTCGGCAATACCTATGCGGCGGTAGCGGTCCATAAGCTCCAGGATTTTATTATCCGTTTCTTTAAGGCGGTCGTTGTAGCGCACTACGGTGACGTTGTTGTTCATCCACTCGCCCAGTTCCTGGTGTAAAAGGTAGGGATTTTCCGGCCCTTCCATGCTCCGGATTCTGGCCTCCATTTCTTCCTGCCGTTTCTTTTCCGCTTCTAAAAGCTCGGGTCTGGGAGGGCTTTTCTCCTGACGGCCGCGGGCGTACTCCACCGCCTTCTGCCCTGCTACGCCCCCGGCGTAGGTGCAGGCCGGCATCCCATTACCTCCCAGCCGGTTGGCGCCGTGGTACTGGTACTCGCACTCGCCGGCAGCGAAAAGGCCGGGGATATTGGTCATGTGGTTGTAGTCCACCCACAGGCCGCCCATGGTGAAATGGACTGCCGGAAAGATCTGCATGGGCACTTTGCGCGGGTCTTCGCCTACGAAGATTTCGTATATGTCCAGGATGCCGCTCAACCTCCGCTCCAGATGCTTGGGATCGATATGGGAAAGATCCAGGTAAACCTTGTTTTGGCCGTCGATGCCCAGCCCCATCTCGACGCAAACTTTAAAGATGGCCCGCGTAGCGATATCCCGCGGCACCAGGTTGCCGTATTTGGGGTACCATTCTTCCAGGAAATACCATGGTTTACCGTCTTTGTAAACCCATATCCGGCCGCCTTCGCCGCGGCAGGTTTCGGACATTAAACGGCATTTGTCTTCGCCGGGTATGGCCGTAGGATGGATCTGGATAAACTCGCCGTTGGCATAGCAAGCCCCCTGCTGGTAAAGGGCGCTCTGGGCGCTGCCCGTGTTCATTATCCCGTTGGTGCTGCGCCCGAAGAGATACCCTATCCCGCCGGTAGCGATAATAACCGCGTCAGCACGCACCGCATGGATCTCCATGCTTATCAAATCCTGGACCACCACTCCGCGGCAGATGCCGCCGTCGTCGATAACCGCGCTCAAGAACTCCCAGGGAAAGTAGACCCTAACTCCTCCTTCGGCTTCTAACTTGCGCACCTGCTCATCCAAGGCGTACATCATCTGTTGACCGGTGGTGCCGCCGGCGAAGGCCACCCGGCTGTACTTGGTACCTCCTGCCCGGCGCAGGTCGATAAGGCCCTCCGGCGTACGGTTGAACATCACGCCCATACGGTCGAACATGTAGATGATTCCCGGAGCGGCCTCGCAAAAATTTTTCACCGGCGGCTGGTTGGCCAAAAAATCGCCGCCGTATATGGTTTCTTCAAAATGTTTTTGCGGGCTGTCGCCCTCGCCCTTAGTATCTATAGCTCCATTTATTCCCCCCTGCGCCGTAGCCGAATGAGAACGCTTGGGCGGCACCAGGGAATATACTTCTACCTCCGCCCCTTCTTCCGCTGCCTTGAGGGTAGCCATCAACCCCGCCAAACCGCCACCGATAACCACTATTTTAGGCTTTGCCATGACTAGATCCCCTCTCCTGTCAAATGAAAGCCAGAAGGAAACTAAAGCCTACAACAGTGAGGGCGCAAAAGATTATGCCCCCGAAAATGCTAGCGCCGGTCTGGGCTTTAGGCCCGGTGATAATACCCCAGCCGATGGCCCAGGTCACCAGGCCATTGCTCAGGTGAAAAATCGCCGCCAGCAAACCCGGGACATAGAGGGCCAGGACAAGGGGACTGGCCAGGTGAGCAGCCACCTGCTCAAAGGAAACTTCCGCTCCGGTAAAAATCCTTGCCAAACGGAGTGCGTAGATGTGATAGATCAAAAATAACAGCACGATAACCCCTGTAACCCGCTGTAAAAGGTACATCCAGTTGCGAAAATAGGGGTAGCTACGCACATTTATACTGCCGGTATAGACAACCCACAGGCCGTACCCGGCGTGCAGGGCCAGGGGCAAAAAGATAAAGACAATTTCAATGGCCAGAAGGAAGGGTAGGCCCTGCAAAAAGGCTACGGCGCGGTTGTAGGCCTCCGGGCCACGGGTGGCAAAGGAGTTAACAGTAAAATGTTCGAGCAAAAATAAGCCCACCGGGATGACTCCTGTTAAGGAATGCAATTTGCGCCAGAAAAAGCTGCGGTAATACCACATGGCATTTGTTCCTCCAGAAGAGATACCGCTCAACCTGGCTAATAATTTTTGGCCCCGCCGTTATTCACGCTGACAAAACCAGGGAACGTTAATTCTGGGGTAAATCCAGTTGTTTCAAGTAATCGACTATGTCGTCATACCGCTCGGCCACATAGGCGCCGGCTTCACGCAGAAGCCGCATCTTGGTCGAAGGTTTACCCTTGCCTCCCTCGATAATGGCTCCGGCATGGCCGAAGACCGTACCTTCCGGCATATCTTCGGTAAAGCGGCCGGCTATATAGGCGATCAGCGGCTTGGTAAAACCTTTGGCGGCCAACAGTTCGGCCACATCTTCCTCAAAAGTGGTGCCCGGTTCGCCGAACATGACCACGGCCTGCGTTTCGGGATCTTGTTCAAAAAGTTCCAAAAGTTCCCTGGGCGGGCTGCCGATCATGGGGTCACCGCCGATGGCGATGGCCGTGCTCACCCCCAGCCCGGCCCGTTTCACCATGTGGGCCGTCTCCGCCGTCATACCGCCGCTCCGGGAGATTACGCCCACGCAGCCGGGTACGAAACAGCGCTCTACGTTATCGCCGCCGATGGCGCCCATCTTCATCCTCGCCCTGGGATTGATGATACCCGTGGTGTTGGGGCCGATAACTCTGGCCCCAGCCTTCTTGGTAGCCGCCAGCAGTTTCATCACGTCGTGCTGAGGGATATTTTCGGTAATGATCACAATGAGGTTAATGCCGTTGGCCACTGCTTCCAGCACGGCATCATAAACAAAAGCCGGTGGAACGTAAATCAAGGCGGCGTTTATTTCGTGCTCCCGGCAGGCCTGCCTAACGGTATCGTAGACCGGGACGCCGTGCACCTCCGTACCGCCTTTACCCGGCGTAACGCCGGCAGCTACCGGCGTGCCGTAGTCCAGCATGTGCCTGGTGACCATAGAAGCCTCGCGACCGGTAATACCCTGGATTAAAATTCTGGTGCCGGCGTCAATTAAAATGCCCAATTTTTGGACCTCCTCGCTAGGAAAGTTTTTAACCGCCGTAAGCTTCCCGCATCTTCTCCACCATGCGCCGGGCCGCCTGGGACATGCTCATTTCCTCGCCGTAATATTCCACTCCGGCTTCAGCCAAAATCCTGCGGCCTTCGGCGTCATTGACCCCGGCCAGCCGTACTACTACCGGAAATTTCCGCGGGTCAATACCCTTTTCTTTCAAAGCGCGCACGATCCCCTGGGCCACCAGGTCGACCTGGGTATTGTTGGTAATATTGGCGTCCACCAGCAGCCCTTTAACACCCGGCTTGGAAAGGATGGTCTTAACCAGGCCGAAAACCTTACGCTCCGGCGGGTTACCGCCGAATTCGGTATAATTGGCCGGCCTGCCGCCGTAGGATAGGAGGGTATCGAAAACCATGAGGCTCCCTCCTCCACCCCCGCACATAAAGCCGATATCCCCGTCTTCCATTTCAGTGTACCTGGCCGTCCCACGGTAGGGGTCAGCTTCGTTGACCGCCACTACCTCTTTTTCCAGTTCTGTCAGAGGTCGCCAGGCGCGTTCGCTGCCCAGCTGTACGTAGTCCTTGAGTTCGGGGTGGCGGAAGACGGCGGCATCGTCTACGGCCATCAACGCCCCGGCCGCTACCACCTTGCCTTCGGGGGTTACCGCCAGGGGATTGATTTCTAAAACGGTCGCTTCGTAGCGGGCAAATACCTGGTAAAGGCGGTAGAGGTAGGAAGCGGCCTCGCGCAGCAACCCTCCGCTCAGACCCAGTTCGGTCCAGATCTCCCGACACTTATATTCCGGCAGGCCCTCAAAAGGGTCCAGGGGGATAACCCGCATCTTTTCTGGGTACTGCGCCGCTATTTCTTCCACATCCATACCGCCGGCAGTGCTAGCCAGCACCACCGGGCAGCGGCGCATTTTGTCTAGAGTGATGGAAACAAAGAGTTCCTGCTCGATTTCCAGCTTCTGTTCTACCAGGATTTTTTCTACCGGGAAGAAGCGGACGGTCGTTCCCAGAAGCCCGGCGGCCGCCTCGCCGGCTTCTTCCGCGCCGTCGGCAAATTTCACCGCTCCGGCCTTGCCCTTCTTGCCTACCGGCACCAAGGCTTTAAGCACAACCTTACCGCCCAGTTCATCCGCCGCCTGCCGCACCTCATCAACCGAGGCGGCTACTTTAAACTGTGGCACCGCTAGGCCGTTTTCATAAAGCAAAGTCTTAGTATGATTTTCCAGCATCCGGCCCATTTTAACTTCCCCCTAACCGCCGAAGCGTTCCAGTATCCGTTGCGCCCGTTCCACAACGGGTTTATCCACCATCCTGCCGTCCACTAGGATAACGCCTAGATTCTGGGCCCTGGCTTCTTCAAAAGCCGCCACCACCCGGCGGGCGTACGCCACCTCCTCTTCTGTGGGCGAAAAAGCCCGGTTGATTATATCTAACTGCCTGGGGTGAATGGCGCACTTGCCGCCGAAGCCAAGGCCTCTAACAAGGTGGCATTCTTTTTCTAATCCCTCCTCGTCGTTTAAATCCGAAAAAACGGTATCGATAGCTGCTACCCTGGCTGCGGCGGCAGCCAAAACTATAGCCCCACGAGCGTAGGCCAGCTCACTGCCTTCGCGGCTGCGGGAAGTGCCCAGGTCGCGGGTGAAGTCTTCGGCCCCCAGGCACAGGGCTTCGACCCGGTCGGAAGCCGCGGCTATATCATAGGCCCGTAATACGCCCAGGGCTGTCTCCAAAGTGGCAATTATTTTTACCGAGCCGCCGGCCATGCCGCTTTCTTTTTCTAAAGTTACCAGGCTCCTGGCGACGTAGCGCACCTCGTCGGCAGTCTCAACCTTGGGGAGCATAATACCTGTTAAATTAGGGCCCACTACATACCGGAGATCTTCATCTACCAGTCCGGTAGTTACAGCATTAGCCCGCACGTAAACTAGAGGAGCTGGCGAAGCGAGATCGGAAAGGTGCTGACGGATGAGCTGCCTGGCCAGGGCTTTTTCGGCGAGGGGAACGGCGTCTTCCAGATCCCAGACGACGGCGTCGGCATTGACCGTAGAGGTTTTGAGCAAGATTTTCTCTTTATTTCCCGGTATGAATAAAAGGCTGCGCAGAAGCAAGGACTCCACCTCTCTCTGGTTATTAAAACTATAAGAGGATCCGCCAAACATGATCCTTAGCAAAAAGTATGCCAAAAAGAAAAAGCCTTTAAGAGAAAGGCTTGTTTAAAATTTCACTAAGTTTTGATAATCTTGTTGTTAAAATAATAAACTTAAGGCTGTTAGATGTTTATATTTTAAACGAAGACCAAAATTTTGAACTCCAATAAGTTCAAATAATGAACAGACCCAGCTTAAGCTTCTTCCTTCAACAACTTCCAGAGAGTCGTACGGCTGATGCCTAGTTTCTGCGCCAATTCGGTGCGCGTCATCTTCCCGCTGCGCAAATACTTCTTGACAATTTCCCGCTGCATTTCCCTTAAATTCATATGCGGCTGCAACTCCAAAGTTGGACCGTGCTCTTCGTTGCCGAATTCTTGCCGCAGCATTTCCCTCAGGACGACTTCCACGTTGTTTTCGTCGGCAACCAGGACCAGGCGTTCGATAAAATTCTCCAGTTGCCGCACGTTGCCGGGCCACTTTAAGCGGGTTAATGAACCCATAAAAGCGGGCGGAATTTTAATTTTTTTGGCGTACTTATGGTTAAATTTATTCAAAAAGTTTTCTGCCAAGAGGGGGATGTCTTCGGAGCGCTCTCTCAAAGGCGGCAAGTAAAGGGTGAGCACATTTAAGCGGTAATACAAATCTTCGCGGAAAGAACCCTTGCGCACCAGATCCCGCAGGTCTTCGTTGGTGGCGGCCACTACCCGCACATCGACCGGGATGAGCTGATTGCCGCCTACGCGCCGGATTTCTTTTTCCTGGAGCACCCGCAGCAACTGTCCCTGGAGGTTAAAGGGCAGTTTGCCGATCTCGTCGAGAAAAATGGTTCCCCCGTGGGCCAGCTCAAAGAGGCCTGCGCGGCCGCCTTTTTTCGCGCCAGTAAAAGATCCTTCCTCGTAACCGAAAAGCTCGCTCTCCAGCAGGCTTTCGGTCAAGGCAGCGCAGTTGATGGCCACAAAGGGCCCCTCGCGCCGCTCCGGGTGGGCCTGGTGGATTCCCTGCGCCAGCAATTCTTTACCAGTACCGCTCTCGCCCTTGATGAGCACCGTAGAATCGGTGGCGGCGAAGCGCCGGGCCGTGGCGAGGACGTGTTCCATAACAGAGCTCTGATAGATAATATCCCGGAAAGAATATCTGGCCTGAAAGCGCCTCTGATGCAGCTCGCCCCGGATCTTGCGCTCCAATTGTTGCACTTTACCGACATCCTGGAAGGTAATTAACAAACCTTGCTTTTCGCCATTGGCAATTAAAGGCACCCTGTTGACTACGATAAAGCCTTTTTTGGTTTCCTGCAAGTGGCCCAGGAGAGGGGCTTCGCTTTCAACCAGTTCAGCTAAAGGCTTAATAAAAGGCAATTCCGACATTTTCTTCCCCAGAACCATATGAGCCGTTAAACCGAAATATTTCCCCGCTACCGGGTTAAAAATGGTAAAAGCACCGCTTTGATCCAAGGCAATAATCCCTTCGTGAGAATATTCGACTACCGCTTGAAATTTTTCCGCTTTTTCCCTTTCCCTTCTGGAAGCCTCGGCAATTTCTTTGGCCCTCTCCAAAGCCTGCTTTACCGTCGCCCGCCCTACCAAGAGGCGGATGTGTTTTATGCCGGCGGCAGCGGCCATATCCGCTCCCCGCTGGCCCCCGCCAATTAAAACCTGCACGCCATCCCGCCGTGCCCTTTCAAACTGCAGGCGAAACTCAGCCGAGTTGCCGTAGAGATACGGCACTACGTCTAATCCCATAAGGGCAGCGATATGCCCCACCCGCCGGTGCACTTCGTCAAACCGGGAGCCCAAAAAACCTGTTACCCCTCGCTCGCTTTTGGCCTTACCCAGGGCTTCGATAATATCGAACTCCGACGGGTCGATGCGGATTAAAGGCAGGGAAGAAAAGTGTTGCCGCAAAAGGTCAGCCGTAGCCCCGCGGCTGACCAGAACCTCGACGCCGAAATCTGCCATATATTGCTGCACTATTTGCACAACTTCGTCTAAGGCCCCGTCTATCACCTTGACCGGTAGCCCGATCTCCTGCGCTATTTCGCCTGCCAGTTCCGTAATTTCGGGATAAGGCGAGGTCATGAGAACCCGCGCATCCAATAGCAAGCCGTTCCCCTCTCTTCTTCTTTTTTAAAGGGTATTTTACCATAAGTTAACTATAACGCTACAGTCCTGTCCACAGAATCATCAACCGTTTCTCCTAAAATAGCTTTGATCCTCCGCAGGGCCGAAGGGTGAGAGTAGACAAACCATTCAATAAAAGGAGGCGGGGCGATGTCGGCCAGGTTGCGCCTCGCCAGGTTGATCTGGAGGTCCGCGGCAGCCCGGGGGCGGGCCGTAAGTTCTACAGCTAGGCGATCGGCTTCGGCTTCATGGGAACGGGAAAGGAAGTTGGCGAAGGGTTGAGCCAGAAAAGAAATAGCGATAAAGTTAATTCATGCGATACCCCTTCGCTGAATGAAATTGGTATAAACTTCGCCCCGGCGGAAGAAAGCGTTGTCCAGCAGCTTCAGGTGAAAGGGGATGGTGGTAGGTACGCCCTTGATTACGAATTCCTGCAGGGCCCGCCGCATGCGGCTGATGGCCTCCGGCCGCGCCGGCGCCAAGACGATCAATTTAGCAATTAAGGAATCATAATAAGGCGGGATCTCGTATCCCTGGTAGACGGCGGCGTCCACGCGCACGCCGAAACCGCCGGGAACGCGATACTCTTCGATGCGCCCCGGCGAGGGCCGGAAATCAGACTCCGGGTCCTCGGCGTTGATGCGGCACTCTATGGCGTGGCCGCGGAGCTCGATGTCTTCCTGATTAAAGCGCAAGCCTTCTCCAGCTGCTATACGCAACTGCTCCTGCACCAGGTCAACCCCGGTGATAAGTTCTGTGACCGGGTGCTCGACCTGGATGCGGGTATTCATTTCGATAAAATAATAGCGGCCGTGCTTGTCGAGCAAAAATTCCACCGTTCCAGCGCCGCTGTAATTTACCGCTTTAGCCGCTTTTACGGCCACTTCGCCCATTTCGCGGCGCAAGGAAGGCGTAAGGGCCAGCGAGGGCGCTTCCTCCAGTATTTTTTGGTGGCGCCGCTGCAGGGAGCAGTCCCTTTCCCCCAGGTGGATAACGTTACCCCGGCCGTCGCCCAGGATTTGAAATTCGATATGGCGGGGCTCCTCCAAGTATTTTTCCAGGTAAACTTCGGCATCGCCGAAAGCCGCCTGGGCCTCCTGGCGGGATAACAACAAAGCCCGGCGTAGCTCCTGGGGATTCTGGGCAATACGCATACCGCGCCCGCCGCCGCCTGCCGAAGCTTTAACTATTACCGGGTACCCGATCTCTTCCGCCACGGCCAGCGCCTGGCGGTCGTCCTGAACGGTTCCGTCGGAGCCGGGCACCACCGGCACGCCGGCCCGCTGCATGGCCGCCCTGGCGGAAGCCTTGGCACCCATCAATTGCATGGCCGCCGGCGACGGCCCGATAAAGACGAGGCCGGAAGTTGAACACATCTCGGCAAAGTAAGGGTTTTCCGCCAGGAATCCGTAGCCCGGGTGGATGGCTTCGGCGCCGCTTATCCTGGCAGCAGAGATAATCGCCGGGATGTTCAAATAACTGCGCGCCGCAGGCGGGGGACCGATGCAGATGGCTTTATCGGCCATCCGGACGTGCAAGGCCTCGCGATCGGCCTCGGAGTAAACGGCCACCGTCTCAATATCCAGCTCGCGGCAGGCCCGGATCACCCGCACGGCGATCTCGCCCCGGTTGGCAACCAGCACCCGCTTGAACATCCTCCTACCCCTCTGCCAGGCGGAATAAGACCTGGCCGTATTCTACCGGCTGCCCGTTTTCTGCCAGGATTTCTACCACCACCCCGGCGGTTTCGGCCGCAATTTCGTTCATTAACTTCATGGCCTCGATTATACAGAGGATCTGGCCCGGCTCCACGCGGCTACCCACCTCTACAAAAGGCGGCGCACCCGGCGCCGGAGCGCGATAAAAAGTTCCCACCATGGGCGAGCGCACCTCGACGTACCCGTTGGCCGGCCGCTCGCTTAAAACAGGCAAGGAGGTATTCACCAGCGGCCCCGGACCTTCGGCCGCCGCCTGGCTGCCACCCCCTCCCCGCTTGATGGCTAATTTAACGCCCTCGCTTTCCAGGTTTAACTCCGTAATGCCCGTCTCCTCTAAAGTTTTGATTAGTTGGGTAATTTCCTTCAACTCCACCTTTTTCATCTCCCCCTCTTTTTGGGCGGAAACCTTTCTGGCCGCCGCCATCTTGCCCGGCTGCAACTTGCCGGCCCGGCGGTCGGCTAAAAATTTACGCGCTACTTGGGGAAAGAGGGCGTACGATAGGACATCTTCTTCGCTTTCGGCCAGGTCGCCGATTTCCCGACGGGCGGCTTCCAGGCGGGGTTGCAGGTAATCGGCCGGCCTCCCGGTAATGGGTTCCTCGTCCCCGATTATCAGACGGCGTATTTCCTCGCTAATGGGCGCCGGCGGCCGGCCGTAAAGGCCGCGCACGTAATTCTTTACCTCGCCGGGAATCATTTTATACCTCTGGCCTAAGAGAACGTTAAGCACCGCCTGGGTACCGACGATCTGGCTGGTAGGCGTCACCAGCGGCGGGTAGCCCAGGTCGGCCCGCACGCGCGGGATTTCGGCCAGAACTTCGGGCAACCTGTCGGCGGCCTTCTGCTCCTTCAGCTGGCTTATAAGATTGGAAATCATGCCGCCGGGCACCTGGTGCTCGAAGACCCACATATCGGTAATGCGCGTCACGCCCCGCTCGTAACCCAGCTTTTTCCGCACCTCATCGAAGTAGTTGGCGATCTCGAAAAGCAGGTGCAGGTCCAGCCCGGTATCATAAGGCGTCCCTTGCAGAGCCCGAACTACCGTCTCCACCGGCGGCTGGGAGGCGCCGAAGGCCAGGGGCACCGAGGCCGTATCCACCACATCTACTCCGGCCCGCGCCGCCTCCACGTAGGCGGCCAGGGCCAGGCCGCCGATGTAGTGGCTGTGCAACTGTACGGGGAGGTCCAAATTTTCCTTAAAAGTTTTCACCAGGTCGTAGGCGGCAAAAGGCGTCAGCAACCCGGCCATATCTTTAATGCAAATAGAATCTACTCCCAACTGCTTTAGCTCCAGGGCCGTTTTCAGATAATGCTCGGTTGTATGCACCGGGCTAATGGTGTAGACTACCGTTCCCTGGACGTGCGCTCCCTCGCGCTTGGCGATTTTAATAGGTACTTCCATATTGCGAACGTCGTTAAGGGCATCGAAGATGCGGATGATGTCGATGCCGTTGGCCACCGCCCGGCCGATAAAAGCTTCCACCACGTCGTCGGGGTAGAGCTGGTACCCTACCAGCGACTGGGCGCGCAGAAGCATCTGCAAAGGAGTTTTGCGGATATTGCGTTTTAAGGACCTAAGGCGCACCCAGGGATCTTCATCCAGGTAACGCATACAGACATCGAAAGTAGCGCCGCCCCAGACCTCCAGGGAATGGTAACCAACGCTATCGATCTTTTCCAGGATAGGCAGCATATCTTCCAGGGCCATCCTGGTAGCCCAGAGACTCTGGTGACCGTCGCGCAGAGTCGTATCGGTAAGCTTCAAACTTTTATCTCTCCATTCTGCCCATTTAAAAATATATAAAAACTCAGGCGTTAGCCTGAGCGGTTATTCATCTGGCCCGCTTAAAATATTATATGAGAGCAGGAAGGGCGAATGCAATGCTTTCAGCGCAAGTATACATGATGCATTCGCCTTTCCTGAATCCGGTTGTTTTCTTTACGACAACGCCAAAGGCTTAAGTCTTAGCCTACAACGATTAGGAAAAAGGTATAATGCTTACCTGCTCCCGCGGGCGACCGGTGGCGCGGCATACGAGGTCGCCGATTTTGTTCGCATCCCCTGGGCCAAAATTGGCTGCCATGACCAGGACGTTGACCGCATGCGGCTGGATAAAAACGGCGGCCTCCTGGTAGCCTTTAGCGACAATTAATTTTTCCAATTGAAGCTCCAGGTCCATCTGCTGGGTTAAATCCACCAGCCTCTTCTGGGCCTCCTGCTTGCCTTCGCCGGGCGCGCTGGGGCTATCAATAATTTCCTTTAATAACTGGATTTGTTTGCTGCGGTTGCGGTCGCGCTCCAGGCGATATTCCACAAAAAAAGCCGAGCCGCTTTTACTGCCCGCCTTGCTCTGAGCGCCCTTAAGGATATCTTCCGCCCTGGGCTCCTGAACTATAGGAGCCGCAGCAGGGGTCGTTTTAGCGCCGGTATTAATTTTGTCGCCCGGCCCTTCTGCCGGCTGCTCTATTCCTGCCGGCGAGAGAGCCCGCCTTTCACCCTGTACCAGGTAGACCAGCACGCCGAAGGTTAGTAGCAGCGCCAGCAAAACGCGCATCCTATTGGTCACAACCATCATCTTCTTCACCCCATTGCTTGTAATGATGCTTCCGAAATATTCTCTGTGCCGGGGCGCTGGCGACGGCTCCAGACGGGCTCGCCTGCGAGCCGTATGGCTCCCCCTCGCCCTCCGGTGGGGTTCACGGCCAATTCGACCTCCTGTTTGTCTCAGTGGCCGGCCGTAGGCCTTCTCTGTCCTCGGCCCCGCCTCCGGGCTCGGTCTCGCCAACGGCTCGCAGGGCTCGCCCAAAGTCGCCTTACGCCAGTATCCCCCGGCATTTTCATACTTCTTGCGGAAGTGCCCTTGTAACACAATACCTCATCTCCGCGGCAACACCTGAACCTGGTGGGCGGCTATGCCCAGCAGGGTCTGCACGGCCTGGGCCATCTGGGCGCGCACCACCGGATCTTCGGCTCCGTCGGCAACCACCAGCACCCCCTGCACCTTGGGCATGGATTCCTTAATCACCACCGGCCCCTCGCCCCCGATCTGGCCGGCCCGCGCCATGACCACCTGGTCGTCGGCGTTGGTCTCTTTGGTTAGCCGCGTGCCGCCGTTCTGGTCTTTTTCCTCCACGCTGCGGCTGGTGGTCCTGGTGTTGACGGCATATTCCCGCATAGGCCCGGCGGCCAGGGTGACGCTTACTTCAACCCTGCCGGCACCCCGCACCTGCTCTAAAATACCCTTTAACTGCGATTCCAGCTGCCGGGCAACGGTTCCCAGCTCGCCCTTACCTTCTTGCTGGGAGCCCCCGCCTGCTGTTACCGGAGCAGGGCGCAGGCCCGCGGTTTTAACCCCGGAACCGTCTTTCATAAGATTGCCGGTACTCAATAACGCCAGCCCGAGCAGGACAGCCACGCCCAACCAGAGGGCCCGCCGGGGCCGCTGCCAAAGCCACAGCCAGCCTTTAGGGAAAAGGGTCTTATCCGACACGATTTCACCCCCTTGCAATTACCTGGACCTGGTCCGGCGACAGGTTATAAAACCGGCAAACCGTGGTTTTGATCCGCTCTACCAGTTCCGGTTCCACCTTCCTATTTTCGCCGTCGCCGGGGACAAGCTCTACCGGCGGAATCTTAATTTCACCTCGCACTTCGGCCGGCCTGAACAGGATGACCCTTACCAGCTTAAGCCTGCCCGTCTCCCCCGGTTCTATTTCTACCTCCACCTCTGCCTCGCCCGCGCCTGGAATGAGGCTTACCAGGGCCTTAATCTGGTTGGCCAAGGAATGCCGGTAGGTTTCCAAGGCTTTTTCATTATTGCGCCTGGCCAGCTCCCGTCCTTTGGCTACCGCTTCTGAAAGCGGAGGGGGTGGGCGCAAGTCCCAGGCGGCTACGGCGACTTCTCCGCCCCGGCCCAGCATACCCACTATAGGGTTGAGGATGGCCACCAGCACGAAAAGCCCCAGCACCAGCCTCACGTAGTTCGTCAGCCCCCGCCGCGGCAGCAGCATTTCTAAAAATGCAGCCAGCAAGACGATCAGGGCCACCTGGCGGACAATATCGGCGAGCGCTTCCAAATAGGCACCACCTACCTTAAGGCTAGGGTTAAATTACCTAAGGCGACGAGCAAGGCGATGGCCATAAAAAACATTAATCCTACGGAGGTGACGCAGGCGAAGATAAGGACCAGGGCGTTGCCCATGCCGTTTAAAACTTCCACCGTACCGCTTTCGCCAAAAGGCTGCACCAGGGCGGCGGCGATTTTATAGACGGCTACCAGGGCCAGGATCTTCAGCGCCGGCAAGGCTGTCAAGGCCAGGATACCCATGGCGCCTACCAGGCCCACGCCGTTCTTAATCAAGAGGGTTGTCCCGGCAACTACGCCCACGGCATCGGAAAGGATCTTGCCGATGGCCGGGATAAATACTGCCGTGGCGAACTCCGCCGCCCGTAGGCCCACGCCGTCGGCCACCGAACCCGCCACCCCATAGACGGTTAACACGCCGATAAAAACGGTTAGCATCAAGCCCAACAGAGCCACGGTTGCCTGGCGGAGGAGATCGGCCAGCTTTGAAACCTGGAAGCGGTCGGAAAGCTGGCTTACCACCCCTAAAACGGCGGCAAAATAAAGGACGGGGAAAATGGTGGTGCGCGTTACCGTGCTTAAAACGCTCACCGCCACCAGGAGCACCGGCTGCAGAATGGCGGCGGAAGAAAAGCTGCCTACAGCCGCAAGCAAAACCGCCTGCAGGGGAACCATGGCCTGCAAAAAACTAACCATGCGCTCGATGGCCTCACTGCCGCTGCGCAGCGCCACATGAAAGGAGGTAAGGGCTATGGCCGACAGGGCCAGAAAAGCAACTCCCCTGGCCAGCTGGCCAACCGTGCCCTTTTCGAAAGCAGCCTGGAGGTTGGTCAAGAGGGCGCAGACGACGGCCAGGACGATAAGTTGCCCCAGTAAAGCCAGGTTGGCCCAGACTTCATGAAAAAAATAGCGGAGCAAACCCTGGAGAATGCCTGCAGGGGACAGGCTGAATTCTCCCCTCGCAAGAGCCAGAACCGTCTGGCGCAAGTCCAGGCGGGGCAAATACTGCCCGACTTCCCGGTCTAAGTGCTGCAGAAAATCTTCTACCCCTCCCAGGTCAAGTTCGCCGAGCTGGCGCCGGATTTCTTCGTCCAGCAAGAATACCGGCCGGGAACCCTCGCCGGATAATTCCCGGGCCATAACCTGAGGGGTAAAATTAATGAATATAAGCAGCAGGTAAAAAATTATTCTCCATCTCCGGCGCAATCTTTTTCACCTAGCCCAGGAGCCGTATTATGGTTTCGAGGATGGCGGCTAAAATGGGTATGGCCAGAACTAGGATCAGCACCTTGGCCGCCAGTTCGATCTTGTCGCCGACGGCATTTTCCCCGGCATCCCGGCAGACCTGGGAGCCGAATTCGGCCACATAAGCGATGCCGATTATCTTCAACAAAGTGTTAAGGTAAAACTGGTTGATGCCCGCCCGGTCCGAAAGGTCGGCCAACAGCCGGATGACTACTCCCAGGCGGTCCAACAAAAGGATAAAGACTATCGCTCCCACGGTTATGCTGATGAGCAGGGCGGTTTCCGGGCTTTTGGCCTGGCGCAAGATCACAATGATCAGGGTGGCGGTGAGTCCCAGGCCTACTATCTGAAAAATTTCCATCCCGATTACCCCTTTTAATACAATTGAAAGACCGCCCGCACCGCCTCGAACAGCTGCATAATTACCGGAATAACCCAGAGCAAGGCAATGGCCAGGCCGGCAAGCAGGGTCATATAAGCGTATTCATCGCGGCCGGCCTGTTTTAAGAAGGTATAAAAGATAGATATAATGATTGCCAGTGCTGCCAGGCGAAAGATGAGGCTGACATCTACGTTCAGCATATTCCTCCCCCTATCCCTTAATAGAAAACCAGCACCAGGGCCGCTCCCAGTAAGAAGCCTAAAGTACGCCACATTCTCCCCTGGCGCTTTTCTTCTTCCTCGGCCTGCTTTTCCTGCTCCTGCAACTGCAACCGGGCCAGTTCGATATTTTTCAACTGGTCTTCCCGGTCGGAAGCCCCCAGGGTTTGGCCCAGGGATTTAAGGATATTGAGATCGGCGGCGGTTAAAGAGCCCTCGGCAGCCAAAAATTTTAGTGCCTGCTGCCAGGTTTCTAAAACCGGCCGGCCGGGTTCTTCCCGGAGAGCGGCAGCGGCCTGGCTAAAAAAAGTAGTGGCCGGCGCGTCGGCCAAACCGGCAATCTTGGCTAGAGCTTCCGGCAGCGGCGTAGCCGCATACTCTATCTCCGTTTCCAGCATCTTAAGCGCCGACTGCAAGTTGCGCAGGTGGAGCGGCCGCAACCTGTAGCCCTGGGCCAAGCTCAAACCCAGCATGCCGCAGCCGAATATTACCAAGCCGGAACCGAGAAGTTTAAGCACGGTAATTTCCTCCCAGCAAAGCCGCCCTTGATGTTAGGTTTGTGGGTGTAGATAGAGCTTTTGAATCTTCCCTCCAGCCCCGTCAAAAACCGCTTCTACCGTGCCGGGGCCGGATCTACGGCTTAAAACTATAAGCCGCTGCCACACGCCTGCCGCCAGCAAAGGGGCCCAGCCCGGCCGCCGGCTTAAGGCCTCGATGTCAGGCGCATGGACCGTAGCCAGGACGGCCACGCCGGCATTGAGAACCTCCTGGAGGGCCTCCAGATCCGGCGGCCGGCCGATTTCATCCGTGGCGATAATTTCCGGGCCCATGGAGCGCAGGAGCATAAGCATACCCGAAGCCTTGGGGCAGCGGTCAAGGACATCGGTGCGCGGCCCCACGTCCAACTGGGGGATGCCCTGGTAACATCCGGCTATTTCCGAACGCTCGTCTACCACGGCGACATTGAAGCCGCCGGGAAGCGGCGGCAGGCCCAGGCTGAAGCTGCGCACTAAATCCCGCAAAAGGGTGGTTTTGCCGCAGCGCGGGGGCGAAATTATCAGGGTATTATAAGGCCTGTTCTGGCCGTCGCTTAGGAAGGGTAGCAGCGGCCGGGCGCAACCCGTCAGGCTGCGGGCCAGCCGGATGTTTAAGCCGGTAATATTTTTCAAGGTTTTAACTTCTCCGTTTTCTACCACCGCCTCGCCGGTCAACCCCACCCTGTGGCCGCCGGGGATGGTGATGTACCCGAGCCGCAACTCCTCCTCGAGAGCGTAGAGGGAGTTTCGCGTCAAGGCCTGAAGGGCGTATTGGAGTTCGCCGGCCTGGAGGATACGAGCCTGGCCCAAATCTAAAGTAGTGCCTCCCCCTCCCGCCACCCAGCCCTCGCCGCCGGACCAGCGAACCTGCAGGGGCCGTCCCCGGCGGAGGCGAATTTCTTCGAGATTTTTCAATACTTCAACCGGCAACGAGCCGATTAAGGAATGAAGGGGAGAGGGCAATAAACCGAAAACCGGCTCCCAGTTATAGACCTCATCTTGTTGAGGGGCCTCCCCATTTTGGGTTTTCAGCGCAAGCTTTACCACGGCCATTCTTGTCCCCCTTAACATATGGATATTAACGCCTTACCAATTTTATGCAAACAAAAACCCGCTACCATCTAAGGTAACGGGTTTTGTTTTTGGAACCGGAGTAAAAAGCCGCCCTTCTTTTAGGCGGCTAAAAACGGTTCTCCCGCTGGTTAAATATCTTCCGTATCTTTATTACCTGCCGGCGCTTTACTTGGGGCGGCTTCCCCGGTTTCCTCGGCCTCCGGCGCTTCCTCGGCCTCGTTAACGAAGACCACGGTTTCGCAGTTGGGGCAGGTGACTTCTACCACATCTTCGTCGTCCAAAACATCGGCGTCAAAACAGACGATCTCGTGGCACTTGGGACATTCGACCTCGATGTAATCGCCCTCATCTTCATCTTCTTCCTCGTCTTCGTCTATTTCCTCGTATTCGTCTTCTTCTTCCTCATCTTCATCTTCATCGTCTTCGTAGACCTCGTCTTCCAGGTCGTACAAATCCTCGTCAATGCTCTCCAGGTACTCCTCGAGTTCCTCGTAGTCTTCGCGCAGGTCGGCAATAGCCTCGGCCATATCCTCTAGCACGCCAACGATTTCCGTTAAAATGCGGGCCTCCTTGCTATCCTGATCCAGGTCGAGGCCGGCCATGAGGCCTTGCAGGTAAGCGACCTTCTTACGTAAATGTTTCATTTAGCAACGCTCCTTTCCGCTCCTTTATTATTCCCCTCGCTCCACGCCGTTTAAACGCCTTTAGGCGCGTTCGAGGTACTCGCCGGTACGGGTGTCGATACGGACCACATCGCCGACCTCGATAAAAAGCGGTACCTGTACCACGGCCCCGGTTTCCAGGGTGGCGCTCTTGCTGCCGCCCGTAGCCGTATCGCCTCTAATACCCGGCTCGGTATCCACCACCTTTAGTTCGACGAAATTAGGCAAATCAATGCCTATGGTTTCGCCCTGGTAAAATAAGATGGCCAGAATCATGTCATCTTTCAAGTATTTTATCGCTTCCTCCAGCTGGTGGCGCGGGAGGGTAAACTGTTCAAAAGTTTCGGTATCCATGAAGTAATAATTATCACCGTCGTTATATAAATATTGCACTTCCCGACGCTCAACATGCGCCCGGTTAACTTTTTCCCCGGCCCGGAAGGTGCGCTCGATTACCGCGCCCGTACGCCTGTTTTTTAATTTGGTGCGCACAAAGGCGGCTCCTTTTCCAGGCTTGACGTGCATAAACTCTATCACGCTGTAAACTTCGCCGTCTACCTCAATGGTCAGTCCGGTACGCAGGTCGTTAACTGAGATCAAAAGTCAACCCCCCTATAATACTAGCAGGCTTTTATCGGCATGTGTCAGGATGGCGCACCCGTCTTCTTCCACCACCGCCATATCCTCGATGCGCACCCCGCCCCATCCCGGAAGATAAATACCCGGCTCCACCGTGACCACCATACCCGCCTGCAAAATAGTTTCGCGGTTATGCGATAGGGTCGGCCCTTCGTGTATGGAGAGGCCTACACCGTGGCCCAGGCCGTGGGCAAAGCGGCCAGCATAATCCGTGCTCTCAATATAATTTCGCGCCAGGGCATCGGCTTCGCGGGCTTTCAGGCCGGCTTTTAGCCCCTGCAAGGCCAGCTCCTGGGCCGTCCTTACCGTCCGGTAAAGGCGGGTTTGCTCCGGCGTAACGGGCCCGAGGACAACCGTGCGCGTAAGGTCGGAGTTATAGCCGCCGAACAGGGCGCCGAAATCCAGGACTACCAAATCGCCCTTCTGCAGGGCCCGCTTCCCCGCCCTGCCATGGGGCAGGGAAGAGCGGGGCCCGCTGGCGACTATGGTCGGAAAAGCCGGGCCTTCGGCGCCCTTCCGCCGCATAAAATATTCCAGTTCGGCCGCTATTTCTATTTCCAGTGCCCCCGGCTTTAAGAAACTGAGAATGTATTCAAAGGCGGCGTCGGCCAGGTTAGCCGCCCGGCGCAGGAGTTGGATTTCGCCCTCCTCTTTAATTTCCCTTAGACCTTCTACTAAGCCCGAAGCGGGTTTTAAAATTAAATTCTTAGGCAAGTTGCTTTTAGGATCGGCAACTGCCTCCATTACCCGGCGGTAAAAATTGAAGGTAACGTGGTCTTCTTCCAGCGCCAGGATGCGGATACCTTCTTCCGCCACCACTTCTCCCAGCCTGGCAAGAAAGGAATCTCCGCGGTCGACGATTATAAAATTCGGCGCCTCGGCGGCGGCCTGTTCCAGGAAACGGCGGTCGGTAATGAGAAAAGCCTTTCCGCTGGTAACTAAAAGCCAGCCTTCGTCCCCGGTAAAGCCGCTCAAATAAAAACGGTTTTCCGGCGCCGAAACGAGCAGGGCCTCTATGTTTTCTTCCTGCATCCGGCGGCGCAAGTTGCTTATGCGCGCCTGCCCCATGGGCCGCCCCCGGTTTTGCGCTCTTTCGCCAGGGCGATGGCTGCCTCCAGCCCCAGCCGGTAACTTAAAGCTCCCAGCCCGCTGATCTGGCCCTGCACTACCGGGGCCAGTACGGAATGATGGCGAAATTCCTCGCGCCGGTAAATGTTCGATAAATGCACCTCTACCGCCGGTATGCCTACCGCTGCCAGGGCGTCCCGCAAGGCGTAACTGTAATGGGCCAAGGCGCCGGGGTTAATTACCAGGGCGTCGGCCCGCTGCCGGGCTCCGTGGAGGTAGTCGATCAGCTCTCCTTCGTGGTTGGATTGAAAAAACTCGATCTCCACGCCTCCGGCTTCGGCCTGGCGCCTTAACTCCTGCTCGATCTCCGCCAGGGTGGCCCTGCCGTAAATTTCGGGCTCGCGCTCCCCAAGCAGGTTCAGGTTAGGACCGTTAATAACTAGAATCCTCATGGGCAGCATTTTACCATATTTTCGCTCTCTTGGGTAGTTTTTATGATGCTTCCGAAACATTCCCCATGCCGGGGCGCTGGCGCCGGTGTCTTTCGGGCTCGCCAACAAGCCGTACGGCCCCCCTCACCCTCCGGCGGGGTTCCCGGCCAATTCGACATCGCAGACTTAAGTGGCCGGCCTCGGGCCTCCATGCCTCAGCCCCGCCTCCGGGCTCGGTCTCATAACCCGATTTTACCCGCTTATGGTCATCCTGGCTATGCGCAAAGTCGGAGAGCCGGTAGCGCCAAAAAATACGAGGTCGTTGCCAACCCCATCCACCGCCTCCAGGAGGCCGATGAGATTACCGGCTATGGCCACGCCGCGTACCGGCCGCGTGAGCTCGCCCTTCTCGATTAAAAGGCCACTGGCGCCTACGGAGAAGTCGCCGGAAACGGGGTTGGCAGTATGCATGCCCATAACCTCGGTGACGTAAAAGCCGCGCTCGATATCTTTTAAAAGTTCCTCGGGCGACAGTTTTCCCGGCTGGATAAAAAAGTTGGTCGTCCCAACCTCTGGCGTAGTCTTAAAAGAGCCGCGGCTGCCGTTGCCGGTGGACTTTACCCCCTCTCTGGCCGCCGTGTAGGTGTTATGGAGAAAGCCGCGCAGGATGCCGCCCTCGATTAGGACGGTGCGGCCGGTAGGCACGCCTTCGCCATCAAAGGGCGCCGTTGCAATGCCGCCGGCCAGGCGGCCGTCGTCGATGATGCTCACCATATCCGAAGCCACTTTCTGGCCTACGCGGCCTTTAAAAAGCGACTTACCTTTCTGCACGGCCTCGGCCGTCAGGCTGGAGGCAAGGACGCTCAAAAAATTGCTGGCCACGTAGGGATCGAAGACAACTGCCGCCTTTTGGGTCTCGATCCGCCTGGCTCCCAGCTGGCGCACCGCCCTGGCTGCCGCCTCGCGGCCTACCCTGGCCGCGTCCAGCTCTTTTAAACGCAAGGTATACTGCAAGCTGAAACCCGTTTGGTTTTCAGCCCCTTCTACGGCGACCACAAAAAGGCTCAGGCCGCAGTAAGCGCCGCGGTAGCTGGCCGCCACGCCCTGTGAATTGGCCAGGGCAACTACATAGGTCTGGTCGCGGTAGCAACAGCTTTCCGTAATCTTTACCCTAGGGTCGAAAGCCCTGGCCTCGCGCTCCAACTTTCGCGCCATCTCGATTTTATCTGCCACCGGCGTAGCTTCGATGTCCGGATCGTAGATCGCCAGTTCTGGGTAGCCGCCCGGAGACCCCGGCAAGCGGTTAAAGGGATCGGCCGTTGCCAGGCCGGCGTTGGCCAGGGCCCGGTCTACCACTTCGTCTAACGCCGCAGGGCTTAAATCCGTCGTATAGGCAAATCCTACCTTGCCGCCGGCAAGCACGCGCAGGCCCAGCCCCCGGTCGCTGGCCACCGTTAGGGCTTCAATTTCCTGGTCGCGCACCTCAATGTTTAATTCCTGGCTGCCGCTCAAGTAGGCCTCGGCCATAACGCCACGTTTTCCAGCTTTTTCCACTACCTGCACAACCAGATCAAGGTAATCCTTTTCTAACTGCGGGTCCATTCATTCACCTTCTTCGTCCTCCAGAATACCGCCTACAACCATTTCCGGAATGCGTATGGTCGGCTGGGCATCGCCTACCGGTACGCCCTGGCCGTCTTTACCGCAGGTGCCCAAACTGAAACCCAAGTCTTTGCCCACGCGGTCTACCAGGCGCAAAACCTCGGGCCCGTTGCCGGTCAGGGTAGCGCCCCTTACGGCCGGCCCGATTTTTCCATCCTGAATGAGATAACCTTCGGCTACGTCGAAGACGAAATCGCCGTTGGTAGTATTTACCTGGCCGCCGCCCATTTTTTTGACCAGCAAACCCCTGGCAGTAGAGCGGATTATTTCCTCCGGATCGTCATTGCCGGGGGCGATAAAGGTGTTGGACATGCGCGGGATCGGGCGATCCTGGTAAGATTCCCGCCGGCCGTTGCCGGTAGAGCGGCGCTTTTCTTTACGGGCCGTGAGGTAGTCGTACATGTAATCCTGCAAGATGCCGTTTTGAATGAGCACCGTGCGCTGGCCGGGCGCCCCCTCATCATCAAACCGGAAAGAACCGTATTTACTGGGAAGGGTCGGGTCGTCGATGACGGTAATCAGGGGCGAGGCCACCTGCTGTCCTTTCTTGCCGGCGTAAACGGAAAGGCCTTTTTGCACCAGGTCGGCCTCCAGGCCGTGGCCACAGGCTTCGTGGATCATGGTCCCGCCGGCCTCGGCAGCCATAACTACGGTCATTTTCCCCGCCGGCGCCGGTCTGGCCTCCAGCATCTGCACCGCCCGCCGGGCGGCCTTCCTGGCCAGTTCGGCCGCATCTATTTCTTCAAAAAGTTCGAAGCCGCACAGGCCCCCGGCAGCTTCGTAACCCGTCTGGATGATCTTGCCGTCGGAAGCCACGGCATTTACGGCCAGGCGGCAGCGCACTCGCTCGTCTTCGACCAGCACGCCTTCGCTGTTGGCTATGGTGACTTCCTGGATAACATCGCCGTAGGCCACCGTTACCTGCCGGATCCTGGGGTCAACCTCGCGGGCGGCTTTATTGGCCCGCTGCACCAGTTCCACTTTTTCTTCTACCGGTACGGAATCTGGTCGGCGCCTGAATTCAAAATCGGCTCCCGGCCGGGGCCTGGAAAAGGCGCACGGTTTTACCTGAGCCTCTCCCTGGAAAGCCGCCGCCACCTGAGCCGCAGCTTTCTCCAGCCCCTCCCGGCTGATGTCGTTCGTATAACTGTAAACCGTGCGGTCGCCGGCCAGCACGCGGATCCCGGCTCCCTGATCCAGGCCGGAATTCACCCGTTCGATTTTGTCATCTTCACAGCTAATACTGGTTATCCTTTTGCGTTCGATAAAGATTTCAGCAAAGTCGCCGCCCCGCTGCAGGGCTATTTCCAATACGGCCATCAAATCGGCTTCCTTTGCCAGCAATCGGTCCACCTCTTCAATTTAAAGCTTATGTGCGGTGCTGGATTTTGCCAAAATTAGAGTATGCTGCTTTAGTATAATTCACCAGGTCTAGAAATATTCCTGCCCTGGAATCAACGAAATAACTTGATATCCGCCAAGGCGGCCACTATACGATCATAATCGCCTATTCCTGCCGCCTGCCAGTTAACCTGGAAAGTCAGGCGCTTGACGCCCCGCAAGTCCAGGCTGATAAAGTAAGGGTAGGTTCCGGGTTTAATAAGATGGCTTTCGTAGCGTACCACGTCGTCAGTCAGGATGGTGAGTTTATAAGCGCCGCGGCTGTTCATGGTTTCATCTTCTACCCCGATAAAACCCTCCAAGGAGCGGTACTGTCCTTTAAGGTCCACCACGGCTTCTGCCCTGGCATCTTTATTTAACTCTACGGCCAGGCCGTGGCCGAATTCCCGGCCGGCAATGGCCAGATTCCGGCTCTGGAGGCGGTAAAAAGGCCCGACATTGCGGATGACCATAAGGTCCTCCAGGAATTCTGGCGGCCGGCTTGTTGTTGCCGACGCCTGCTCTGTGGATTTACCGGGCCTTTCGCCGAGGTAAACGGCCCTGGCCCTCCCATCCCAGCTCACCTCGAGACCCAATGCTTCGGCCAGCGGCCTTACCGGCGCAAAAACCATCCCGGTTTCACCCAGCAGGAAGGGCTCGACGGGAAAATTAATTGGCCTCCCGTTAAGGTAAATTTTTATCCCCGCGAAATAGGCGCTCAAAGTTTGGCTGCCCCGCGGGGTGCCCCCGGCCCGGGGTAAGATAAGGATAAAACTTAACAGTAAAACGGCCAGCGCGGCCAAAATTTTAGGACGCAAAGCAACACCCTCCGTTCCGGCCGGGGTGAAAGCTGCGGGTGCCCCAAACGAACTTTCCGGCAGCCTTTTCCCGGCCTCGAAGTCCGCAAGCTAAATTATCCGCCGGCTGCTATCCACAACACGCAGCTACGTCCTTTACCGGCGCGGAAAGGTATAGCTGGGCTTCTCCGCCCTGCCGCCCGGCTCGTTCCCGTTTCCCGGCCCGCCCAGACTTCCCGGAACGGCAGGCCGGTCCTTGCCGGGAGAAGCAGGTGGGGTGTTGGCGGGAGTATAGGACAGGGCAGGGGCAGCAGCCCGGCTTTTCTCTCCCTCTGTTGTACCGGGCGCCTGGCGCCCTTCTGCCGCTGGTCCGCCTTTTGGAGGCGGGGCAAAAACATCTACATTCTTGGGCAAGGCGATAACCGGTCCGGCTGGCAGCCCTTTTTCACCGGGTAAAACCGGTAACTCCAGGGTAAGATCGGCCTCTACCGAGGAAAAAGGGGCTCCGGGCCGGGCATTAACTTTTATGCTGGTAACCTGCAGGAGAGGCAGCCGGGTCTCCAGGCGTTTAAGGTACAATTTTAAAGAGGGGTAGAATCCTACCAGCTTGAGCTGCCAGGATTGTATCTTGAGGTTACCTTCCCGGCGCTCTTGGCCCGGCCTTAACTCACTAACCTGCAACCCTTCTTCTTCCGGCTGCAAAATTTTAAGGAAGCCTTCCAGCGCCGTATCGTCTAAAGCCAGGCGCCGGCGCAAAACTTCCTTCTCGGCCTGCCACTTATTTTGGCGCTCGCCAAGGGCCTGGGCGCTTGCCACTACCTGCTGGGCTTTTTTTAGCCGGACCTCGCGGGCGGCGATCTCGGCCTTGAGCTGACGGTAACGCGGGAGCTGCTGGCGCCCGATAAAGCTGTAGGTTAAAAAGAAAATTAACAGGCAACCCAAAACCCCCAGCAAGATCTTTTCCCGGCGGTTTAGATTAAGACGGAAGAAATTCATAGTCTAGCTTTCACAACAAAGCTCACGTAGCTACCTTCGGGATCCGCCTTAATTTCCGGCAGGACGACTTCTTTAAGCCCGGCTCTTACCTGTAAATTGTTCAACAGTTCTCCCACCGGTTCAAGCCCGAGAGCCTTTCCTTTTAAATTTATTTCACCCTGAGCGGACACCTGTAGCTCTACCAGCCAGATTCCCGGGGGTAAACTGGAATCCAGGCTTTCTAAAAAGGGGCTTAAAGCCCGGCGGCCGGCCGCTCTTTGAGTTAAAACTTTATCTTCCGCCGCCTCGCGCTCTAACGAGGCGGCAAGGTTTTCAACCTTCTGCACCTGGGGACCCAGCAAGGCCAGTTCTCTTTCGATTTGTTGCAACTGCCGGGCCAGGAAAGAATTGGCCAGCGGGAAATAGGCAAGAGCGAGGCTCAGGGCCAGCAGGAAAGCCAATGCCACCTGCTTCGGGCCCAAAACTACAAAGCGGCGGGGTCTAAGTTCAGGCGGCAACAGGTTAACGGCATGCATGCGCCTATCTCCTTAAAGCCAGGCCGTAGGCCAGGGCAAATTCAGGCGGCACCCTGGAAGGGCCGACATCAACTTCGAATCCCAGTTCTTCCTGAAGATATTCTTTAATTCCCGGCAGGTAGGCGCCGCCGCCGGCCAAAATAAGGCGGCGGAAGTCTACGTTATTCCCGGTCTGGCTCCGGTAAAATTCCAGCGAACGGCGTACTTCCTGAACTAATAAAGCCAGGTCGTCCGGACCCGACCTGCTATTTAGACCCAGGGTTACCAGCCGGCTGAATTCCGGGCAACCGCCGGGGGCGACCACTATCTGGGTGGAACCGGCTCCGACATCCAAGAGGATGGCGTTCTCCTCCCTGCCCGGGGCCAGGGAACGCAGCAGGGCCAGGGGCGCTACGTCCAGGGATAGAAGAGTCAGGCCCGCGGCCTGGAATAACTCGTAGTAACTATAGGCCAGCTCCCTGGGGGCAGCCGCCAGCATGACCAGCATTTGCCGGTCAGGCAGTTTCCGCAGGACGACCCAGTCCAAAACATATTCTTGCAGGTTCACGGGCAGATAGCGCTCGGCCTCATACTGCAAGCCGGAGCGCAATTCCTTCCCGGTCATTAGCGGCAGTTTTATAAAGCGCACTACCACCTGGTCCCCGGACAGCGCCGTCACCGCCCGGCCTGCCCCGCCTTTTAATTGAGCCACGGCTGCCGACAAAGCGGCGGTTAGGCCGGCGCGGTCGCCCGGTCCGGCAGGCGGTGCAGGGGCTTTCGCCGTGTGGACCCGGCGGCCGGCAATCAAAACTGCTTTGATGTTCGCGGTTCCCAGGTCTACGCCCAGGATTCGAGACCAGAACATAAAATCCTCCCGTGAAATGGTTGGTTACCTTCGTAATAATGGCCCTAGTACCTAGCCTCCACTTTATAATAATCTAAGTCCAGCTCGAAAAAAAGGGGTTCTTAAAATTGCTTTACAAGCAGGTGCAATTCCGGTTCCTGCGCGCCCGCGACCTCCACCAGGCTGACATATAAGGGTTCTAAAAGACCGGATACTGCTCACTCCAGCTTTCAATCCTTATGACCGGCCGGTTGTTGCTGTCGCCAAAAGCCAGCCCTAACAAGTCCTGATTGCTCTCAGTAAGGGCGGGATCACAGGTAATCGTTACGCTGCCGTTGAGATCCAGCTGACTGGCGATTATTCCCCCGAAAAGTTGGGCGTTTCCCTGGGCCGAGAAAATACCGCTGGCTATAATTAAGGCGTCCACCGAATAATTCTTTATGTCTACGCCGCCGCCGGGATTCAGCGAGATAAGAACCAAGAGGTCGTTACCCCGGTCCTCAGCCCGAAGGTCACCGGTGACCTCTATGTTACCTCCCGCCACGATGACCGCCTGCCCGCTGTACGCGCCTGAAATTCGAACGTTTCCGTCCACAAAGTACACGCCACTGTACTCGGCAACGTCTTCGCTCTTCCCCTGCTGCCCCTCTCCCTTTCCGTGGTCACTACTTGGCACATCTCGCTTGCGTTCCTTTCCGTGGTCACGCTTCTGCGACTCTAGTGGAAAAGTGATATCATCCGAATAAAGATACTTAGCCTGAGTCCGGTACCATTCCTCTTTCAGCTCTGGAAAAGGCGGGACGGCCAGGTACCTGGGGTGGACGTTGTCGCCTGTCAGCCCTTCAATACTGCCCGAAGCATACACGTCGGCATCGATGTGCTTTTGGGTCGCGCCACGGACATCCAGGCTCCCGTCTATCAGAAATACCGGCCTAGGCTTCCCCGACTCGCCCTTCAGGGTAAAGTTCCCGGTAATTTCTTGCAGGTAATCCGGCGCCGGCGGAAAAATGCTGACCCCTTTAAGCAGGTCGCCGGGGGTGTAAACCCGGACTTTGACCTCCAGCGTCTTTCGCGCCTTTATGAAGGTGCCCTCGGAGGTTATCTTCAGCCCCGTTCCGGGCCCTCCCTGCAGCTTTTCGACGGTCACCCTCTCAATGTTGCCGCCGGCGTAAGGAACGTTCTTCAAAGGCTCCGGCATAAACCATCCCGGGTTTTGCCTGATCATCACCAGTACCCTCTCCACGCCGGCGTCCGCCGCGTAGTACGCCTGCACGAGGTTCCGCTGCCGGGCGGCCGTCTGTCGGTGGCTTGTGGCCAGGGTGACGGCCGCGGTGCCGAGCACGGCGACGACAAGGAGCACGAGCATAACCAGGATGAGGGCCTGTCCCCGTTGCGCGCCCCTGGATCGCCCTTGCCCAGCGCTCTTCCGATGCAAAGGCAAGCACCCCCTCAGCCGAGCGCCCTAATCCTTACAGAAGTAGTCATTGTGACTTCGGGTCCGTTGCCTTTCCGCCCGGTGAGGGTGATCTCGACCCGGCGGATGCTGTCCAAGTTCTGCGTGGGATTGTCACCCGCATCGTAGTACACCAGCCTTAAAACCGTCACGTAGCTGGCCAGCGGGTTCTGCCCGCCGTCGACCTTGCGCATTAACTGCCCGCGGGCGGAATCACGGTAATAATATACGGTCTTCTGTACGGTATTACCCGCGTCGTCTTTTGCCTCAATAATAAAACCCAGCCTGCCCTCCTGAGCCTCGACCAGTCTTAAGGCGGTCTTAAGTTCTCTGCTCATCCTATCCAGGCCGATGCGCAAGTTCTCCTGGACGTCAACCCTCGCTTCTTCCCGGCGCCAGGACAACACGGCCTGATGGTACAGGGCCAGTGCCGCCCCCACCAACAGGCTGAAGATCAAAACGGCCACCACGACCTCGACCAGGGTAAAACCGCGTTCCCCCGCGCACCCGCGCCTCACTTCCAGTCACCTTTCCAGTCGCCCTTGTCCATCGTCAGGGAGACGACTTCCCGGCCGGTGGCGGTGTCGTAGACGGCCACCGTTACCGTTTTCACGTTCTTCGCGTTCGCACCTTCGGGTACGGCAATCAGGGAAACGGCAACCCCATAAGCATACCGGGGATAGCCGGTAAAGGAGCGTGGTGGTTGATTGGGGTCGGTCGGTTCTCCCGCTTCGAGGTTCACGTAGGGCCTATTCTTCAGCTCCTCCAGCTTCCCCTGGGCAAGATTTACAGCCGTTATCAGGTCGCGCGATTCGGCCGTCCAGCGCGTACCGTGAATAAATGCCGTCATCAGGGGAACAATGGCAGCCACGAGAACCAGGACGGCGATTAATACTTCTATCAAGGTAAAACCACTATTATCCAGGCTATTCCACCGATGCCTATTTTTCCCAGCTTTCCGGAGGACTATCACTCACCCGCACCCTCCCCGTGACGGGAGCAACGATCACATACCGGGAACGCCCCGATCGCCTGTCCCGCAGCGTTATGGTGCCACCCTGGACGGGCCTACCACCCGCCGAAAACGCCAGCCTGTCCTCATTGAAAGTGGTCTCCACGAGCTGGGCGGTGCTGGGCAGGGTTACCTTATCCAGTATCACGTACACCGGGTAGCCCGTCTTTCTGACCTCATACCGGTTGCCATGCGGGTAAAAATTAATATAATAGGCGGCGCTTTCCTCACTAATGGCCCTTTGCTGTACCGTTCGGATATCCGCCGCCACCTGCCCGGCCAGGGCATCCAGGCGGGCGGCGGCGAGGGGCTTCCCAAGTTCGGGCACGGCGATGGCCAGCACCGTAGAAACTATCAGCATCACTATGACAACCTCGAGCAACGTGCGGGCTTCCGTGCCTTTAAGACCACTTCTCAAGCCTTTTCGCCTGCGCTAGGTTTCTTAATTGCTTTAGAGCAGAAAAACTTGCCGATACCAGTCAATGATATGAGCGCCCCAAAGGATCGCGGCAAGCGTGCCCGCCGCGATGAAGGGGGCAAACGGAACGGGATCTTTCCGCCCCTTTATCCCGAGAAACAGGAAAACAGCCGCCGCCAGACCACCGGCAACTACGGCCAGAAACAAGGCTAAAGCCGCGAGCGGCCAGCCGAGAAAAAGCCCCGCTACCGCTGCCAGCTTCACGTCACCACCACCCATCCCACCCTTGCTAATTACGGCAACAACAGACAAAAATCCTGCTCCCGCCGCGAATCCCGCCAGAGCCGACCAGATTTCCAGGTCTCGGGCCGCGAAACCCAGGATTACGGCGCCCGCCAGCCCGGCAAGCACAAGGCGATCCGGGATCAGGTAGTGCTCCAGGTCGATAAAGGCGGCTGCTATCAAGACGGCGCCGAGAAAAAGGTACTTGGCCAGCGCCGGTGTCGGCCCCAAACGGTAAAACAGCGCGGCAAACACCGCGCCGGTCAACAACTCCACTATCAGATACCGCGGGGAAATTTGCGCCCCGCAGTAACGGCACCTACCCCGCAGGACGAGGTAGCTAAGCACCGGGAAGAGATCATACCAGGCCAGCACCCGCCCGCAGGCAGGGCAACGGGATCGCCCCGAAACTACCGTTTCTCCTCGCGGTAGGCGGTAAATCACTACATTGAGGAAACTACCGATAAAAAGACCCAATAAGAAGAAAAAACCTTCCATCCAAAACATATTTTTCCTTTTGCTTACATTCCTTCTATCCAAGTAACAATACCGCAGATCCTAGCCTTACGCCTCCAGCACTCCGATGATGGCGACGACTATCAATAGCTCCTTCTTATTGCGTAGCCACTACCACTTGGAGATAGCCGTTACCATTGTAACCAACGCCACCGCCACTCTGCTGGTAAAATACATAGCCCTTGGATAGATCGCCATCATCCTGGATCCGATCAATGGCCTCCAGCGATTCACGGGGGATGCGACCGTAGTCCTCCAGCGTTACAATTCCCGCCTTACTTACCGTCGTACCTATTCCAGGTACAGGGTAATCCCGCCAGTAATTCCAGCTGTAGGCGTCCCCCCAGGGATGCCGTGACGGCCATTTTTCAAGATACGGTCCATCCCAGGCATCCAGGTTTCCTCCATAACCAACATTGGGGTTATCCGTTTGCCAAGAGCTATCGGGCTTACGAACGAATCCGGGATCGCTCCCGTTCTGCAAAGGCTCACCGGGAGGGTGCCCTTTAGACCCCGGAAAATCGCCCACGTCGGCATAATAAGCCATTGCCGCTTTACCGATCGCCCGAAGATCCGCAACCGCCCTGGAAACCTTACCCTTCTCTATAGCCCTGAACGCACTAGGGACAATAATGGCCGGTAGGATCCCAATGATAGCGATGACCACCAGAAGTTCCACCAGGGTGAAGCCTTTTTCATTTTTAGAACGCCGCTTAATCAATCAAATCCCTCCGGCTTTATGGCGAGCCCAACCACAGGCTAGGCGCCGGATACCCAAACGACAAGCGCACCGGCACTTACAACCCTTCCATCCAGATGATCACCGAAATGTAGTAAGTGCCCCTTTCCTCGCCAACATAGGAGTAACCGACACTCTCCCGGATGCGCTGGTCCACGGCATTGCGGATGCCTTCGTCAGGAAAGCCGCCGATGGTGACCACGGCGCATTTAGTGTTGTTAACTGTAATCGGATTGCCCGCGGCGTCATAGACGGTACCGGTTATTCTGCTCTTCCAGTAGCGGTAGTAACCGCCCCAGGGCGTGGTACCCGGCGGCTTCTCCAGGTACGGCCCGTTCCAGCTGCCGCTGCCGTCGGCCTCCATGAAGTACCGGAAGCCGTAGTCGTCGCCAGGGCCGGGATCGTAAGCATCCTGCCCTGATTTAGGCCAGTCACCGGTATCGGCGTAATAGGCGTGACCGGCCGCCTTTATGGCCCGCACGTCGGCGACCACCCGCGATATCTTCGCCTTTTCCACCGCTTTGAAGGCGCTGGGAAGAACTATCGCGGCCAGGATACCGATGATGGCGATGACCACCAGAAGCTCCACCAGGGTGAAGCCACGGCGGTCGCGGCGCAGGTTTAGAAATCCGAGCATATTGTCACCCGCTTTTGAAAAGCGCTTCCCGTACGCCAAATGAAATAGTTTATGCCAAAAACTGCCTGCATGATTTGCAAGAACGCCTTGCATTGATCACTACTGCACATCCGCCACCAGTACAATAACCAGTTCTCCTTAGGCAGCATGGTGTCCTAATCCGTCGCCCTGAACAAAACCTGTAGCCAGATTCCCATCATCAAGGGTGCGGTCGATTACCTCCATCGAACGACGCGGAATCTTACCCTGGTTATCATTGGAATCCCGTGTATGGTCATCGTCGAAAACAATAATCGCATCCTTGGCAGGTCCCCCGGTTACGTTTATGCTCGTGTCCCAGCGTAGCCGGCCGTTCCAGGGGCCAAATTTCCATTTCTCCAGGTACGGCCCGTTCCATCCGGGCGTTCCGTCATCTTTCAAGAACCCGTTGATGTCACTGTAATTGTCAGTCATCGCGGGCCAGCGCCCCGTATCCGCATAGTACTGCACCGCAGCCGACTTTATCGCCTTGGCGGTCTCATAGGCCTGGGCGATTTTGGCCTTCTCGGTGGACTGAAATGCATTCGGAAGCACTATGGCGGCGAGAATGCCGATGATGGCGGATGACCACCAGAAGCTCTACCAGGGTGAAGCCGCGGCGGTCGCGGTGCAGGTTGGGGAAACCTGACATCAATGGCTCACAACCTCTCCCGGGAAAAAGAGATTCCGGTTTACTACTTCATTCCCAGGAACAGGCGCACCGGTTCCGGCTGGGGCCATGTCCTGCCGGCGCCGGAGGGCGCCGGCAGGACACGTGTAAAGCAGGCCCAGCTGCCCCTTGTTGTCGATCACCGACTGTTTTCAGCCATATAATGCTTTATTCGTATCACAAAACAGTTTCTAAACACTTATCGTAGACCCAACCACAATTCCGAGTTTCTTTTAGCACATCGTAACCTTAGTCTTTAGAGATGAGGATGTTAATCTTGTTATTATCTGTTTTTACAACGTCGCTCCCAAGGTCACTCTCTAACCTGCTTATGGCGCTGGACGGAACATTGTCCAACTGTAAGAACCTGTAACCTGAATCATCATCATTATCGAAATCCCAGTCGCCATCTTTGATGTAATAGTATTTGCCACCCCACGGGTTCTTGCTCGGCCAGCGCTCAAGATAAGGGCCGTTCCAGCCAGATACCGATGGCGTAGGTGCAGTCACAAATCCCGTGTTACCTGCACCGTCTGTAGGCCATACACCAGTATCAGTATAGTAATTCAGCGCCGCGGCCTTAATCGCCTTGTAGTCCGCTTCCGCTGCCGCCACCTTGCCCTTCTCAATGGCCTTGAAGGCGTTGGGTAGGATTATGGCGGCCAGGATGCCGATGATGGCGATGACCACCAGCAGTTCCACCAGGGTAAAACCGCGCTCATCTCTCACTTTTTTCCGCATAATAAATAATACCTCCTAATAGAATATTAATTTGTTTTATAAACATGGTAGCCCAGGGTACCGCAGTATCTTCGCTGCTCAGTTCCAACCCCCTTCAACATAACATTATCTGATGTTCCCCAGCATCTGGAAATACGGCAGCAATATAGAAATCACAATAAATCCCACTGCCGCACCCAACATGACGATCAATAATGGTTCTATCAGCGAGGACAGGCGACCGACAGTCTCCCCGATTTCCCGGTCGTAGAAAGCGCTGATTTTCCCTAGAAGAGAATCCAGGGCACCGGTTTCTTCGCCCACAGCGATCATCCCCACAACCATGGGGGGGAAAAGACCGCTCTCTTCCAGCGGGCCGGCGATACCCCTTCCATCGCGAATACTCTCCTGCGCCCGCGCTACCGCTTCCGCTACCACCCGGTTTCCAGCGGTACGCCGCACTACTTCCATGGCCTGGAGAATCGGTACCCCGCTCCGCAGCAGCGTGCCCAGAGTACGACTAAAGCGGGACAAAACAGCCTTATGGTGAAGCGGCCCAAATACCGGCAGCTTCAGCAAAATGCTGTCCAGGCGGTATCTCACGGTTTCTATCTTGAGGATACGGTAGACCGCGTACGCCAGTACACCTATAACCAAAGTCAGGATAAACCAACCCTGCCGGAGAGCTCTACTGATACTCAGCACTACCACAGTGGGAAGCGGCAAGGGCACACCCAAATCGTTCAACATATTTTGAAAAGCCGGGAGCACGAACGTCAGTAAGAAAATCAGGACTGCTATAGCTACCGACACAACTATGGCAGGATAGGTGAGAGCCGACTTAACCTTCTCCTCAATCTCATGCTCGCGCTCCAGGTGGGCAGCTAACTCTTCGAGGGTTTCATCGAGAGACCCTCCGACCTCACCCGCCTCCACTCCGTGTACCATAATTGGGGGAAAAAGGCCCTGCAACCGCCCCAACGCTTCGTGAAAAGCACCACCCCCTTCGAGGTCCCTTAAGATCTCTTCAATGCTCTGGCGCAATACTTTATTCTCAGCCTGCCTCGCCAGGATTTGGAGAGCCGAGACAATAGGCAATCCTGCCCCCAACATGGTGGCTAGCTGCCGGCAAAAAACCGAGAGATCTCGCCTTCCAAGGCGACGTAAAAGAGCGCGTTTTAGATTTACGGCAAACCGCGTCCGCGCAGGGCGAACATCAATGACAAATAAGCCCTTCTCCCTTAGTTGTCGAACAACGACCGCCTCATTTTCCGCTTCCACAGAACCAGCCACCGCTCGACCTGAAGCATCGCGGGCACGATAACTGAAAATCGCCATATCTACACTACACCGCCAGAAAAAAGACGCGCCGAGCCGCTGCGGAAGAACCAGTTCCCCCGGCAGCCCGGCGGCCATAGGCATTTTCACCCTTAGGCCCGTAGCTTTGCGCCCCCGGCTTTCGCCAGGTTTGCCCTTAACAGGGATACCATTTAATTCGCCAAAATTAGCCAAATTCCTTCTTGTTTAACCATGATCCAGGTCAATTATTCCCCTAGCAGACAATTGCTTTAGCGACATCTCCATGGTCTGCATTCCGAAACGGCCGCCCGTCTGCATGGCAGAAACAATCTGGTGGGTTTTACCTTCCCTTATAAGATTGCGTACAGCTGGAGTAGCAATGAGAACTTCAACCGCCGCCACCCGGCCTTTACCATCGGCGCGGGGTAATAATTGTTGAGTAATAACTCCGGCCAGAGTATCAGCTAACTGGATCCTTATCTGGCCCTGCTGGTGCGGAGGGAAGACGTCAATAATGCGGTCAACGCTCTGGACGGCGCTGCTGGTATGCAGGGTAGTCAACACGAGGTGCCCGGTTTCGGCAGCCGTAATGGCCGTGGCCACCGTCTCCAGGTCCCGCATCTCGCCCACCAGAATAACGTCAGGGTCCTGGCGCAGGGCAGCCCTCAAAGCGCTCGCAAAGGAAGGAGAATCGCTCCCTATCTCCCGCTGGTTGACCATGCTCTTTTTGTGCTGGTGCAGGTACTCTATGGGGTCCTCCAGAGTAATTATATGACAGCTGCGCTGATGATTAATCCGATCGATCATGGCCGCCAGCGTAGTGGTCTTACCGCTACCGGTAGGCCCGGTAACCAGGACCAGGCCGTGGGGCTGGTCGGCCAGCTCCCCTACCACCGGGGGCAGGCCCAGTTCCTCTAAACTGGGTACCCTCGCAGGGATCAGGCGGATGGCCGCAGCAACGCTCCCCCGCTGGCGGAAAACATTTACCCGGAAACGCCCAATTCCGGAAAGAGAGTAAGCGAAATCCAGTTCGCCCTGCGTGGCAAATTCCGGCCATCTTTCCCCGAGCAACTGCCTGGCCAGTTCTTCGGTTACTGCCGTCTGCAGAGGCGGCCAGTTCTCCTGGGGCAGCAACTCTCCCAGGTAACGAAAAACCGGCGGCAAACCCACAGTAAGGTGAACGTCAGAAGCCCCTTTTGCTGCTGCCGCTTGAAGTATATCTCGTATGTCCATTGCCGTTCCACCTTTTTAAAAACCGCCCAGGGCAACGCGCATTACTTCGCTCACCGTGGTCAAACCCTGCCTGGCTTTATATAACCCGTCGCGGTGCAGGGGAATCATGCCCTCTTCTATAGCCGCCTTACGAATGATTACTGAAGGCTCTTTGGCAGAGACGAGGGAGCGAAGTCTCTCGGTCATAACCAGCACCTCCTGGATGGCCGTCCGCCCCCGATAACCCGTGTAGTTGCAGGCCGGGCAGCCGCGACCGCGATACAGGGAGGTAATTTCGCCCTCGCCCTGCAAATAAGCGTATTCCGGCGTCCCGGGGGCAGGCAGATACTCTTCCTTACAGTGGGGGCAAATCAGCCGCACCAGCCGCTGGGCCACGACCCCAATTAAAGATGAATTTACTAGAAAGGGCTCCACTCCCATATCAACCAGCCTGGTCACCGCACCGGCGGCATCATTGGTATGCAGGGTACTTAAAACGAGATGGCCGGTAGTGGCGGCGCGGACGGCAATGTCGGCCGTCTCCCGGTCGCGGATTTCACCGACCATGATAATGTCCGGGTCCTGGCGCAAAATGGAGCGCAGGCCGGAAGCGAAATCCAACCCTGCTTTAGGGTTAACCCGCACCTGATTTATGCCTTCCAGCAGGTATTCTACCGGGTCCTCGATAGTAACGATATTCTTTTCCGGGGTGTTTAAAGCCTTGAGGGTGGCGTAAAGGGTCGTCGTCTTGCCGCTACCGGTAGGCCCGGTAATAAGGATCATGCCGTAAGTGCTCCGGATTAAGGCCTCATAGCGCTCGCGGAGGGAAGGCAAAAAGCCTAGGCCTTCCAAAGGGATCATCATGGCCTCCTTATCGAGGATGCGTAAAACCACCTTCTCGCCGTAAACGGCCGGCAGGGTAGAAACGCGCAGGTCGATGTTACGGCCTTCCAGCGTCACCTGGAAGCGGCCGTCTTGAGGCAGCCTTTTTTCGGCAATATCCATACCGCCCATGATCTTGATGCGGGAGACGAGGCTGCTCAAAGCGCTTAAGGGAAGCTGGGCCACCTCGCGCAGCAGTCCATCAACCCGGAAGCGAACGCGGATCCTTTCGCCCTGGGGCTCCAAGTGGATATCGCTGGCCTTAACCTGCACGGCCTGGGCGATAAGGTTATTTACCAGCCGCACTACAGGCGCGCCGTCTGAGCTGGCGGCGCCTGCCCCGTCCAAATTAAATATCTCCCGCGAAGGCGCCCCGGCCGCGGCTTCGGCGGCGAGGCCGGCGGCCGTTTCGGCCAGATCTGCCAGTTGGGCCCATTTTGCCTGCTTGGCCCGGTTCTGCTGGTAAATGGAGAGGGCTGCCTGGATCTCCTTTTCGGTGGCTATGGCCGGCAGGATTTCCATGCGGGTGGCCAGGCGCAGGTCATCGATGGCCAGAAGGTTAAGGGGATCGGCCATAGCCACTAAAAGCCGATTACCGTCTTTCTTTACAGGAACGGCCATATGCCGCCGGGCCAGCTCTTCCGGTATTAAGCCCACTACTTCCGGGTCCAGGCGGTAGTCTTCCAGGTTCACCTTGGGAATTCCCAGCTGAAATTCCAGGGCCTCCAGGATGTCTCTCTCGCTTAAAAATCCCAGGCGAACTAAAATTTTACCCAGCCTCTCGCCGGTCCTTTTCTGCTCCTGAAGCGCCCGCTCGAGCTGGGACGGAGTTAGCAGGCCGGTCTCGACAAGGAGATCGCCCAGCCGCCGCCGTTGCGCTGCCACTTCTAACACCTCTCCAGCTTATTCTACCATTACAACCACGCCGTAGTAACCCCGGCAATATATAATATATTCCGGCGATGTTCCCCTGCTTCCCCCACGCCCGGAGCGGTTCGGATGCGCACCTAATTTCTTTGCCGCTTCACCGATGGATAAAAGTTCCACGGTCCTATGGTAACGCAACAGTCGGTCGCAGTCAATTATGGTTAACTCTGGGTAGCACGCTGTGCAGTATCACTCATGCCGCCGAAAACATGGAAACAAAGATATCAACCAGTTGCGGGTCAAACTGGCTTCCCGCACACCTTTTAAGCTCTATGATCGCCCCTTCTTTACTTTTGGGCTTCCTGTAGGGCCGCTCGCTGGTCATAGCGTCAAAGGCATCGACAATGGACAGGATGCGGCATTCTACAGGTATCTCTTCGCCCTTTAGCCCCAGGGGATAGCCGCTGCCGTCCCATCTTTCATGATGCTTGAGAATTAAATCTGCCACCCCGGCAAGGTCGGGTGAGGAAAGGGCGATGCGGTAGCCCTTTTCGGGGTGCCGGCGCATGACCTCCCATTCTTCCTCTGTAAGCGGGCCTTTCTTGAACAAGATGCTGTCCGGTACGGCAACTTTGCCCAGGTCATGGACCTGCGCCAGCAGGGCCAGGTCGGCCATCTGCCGGGGAGAAAGACCTATCTTTTCCCCCATTTTTAAGCACAATTCCTCCAGCCGCTGAGCATGCCCCGCAGTGATGTAATCTTTTTCTTTCAAGGCTGCCAGCAGGGCGCCGACAATCTGGTTCCGCGCGCTGGCCCTGTGCACAAGCTTGTGGCGGTACATGAGGTCGTCGGCCTGCTTAAAGGTATCTTCGAGAGATTCATCCTCGCTTTGGCACGTGGCAAAGCCTATGGACAGGTGCAGGGGCAGCTCGGGGTGTTCTTTGTTGTAGCCATAGATACGGGAGCGTATCCGGCACCCAATATCTTCCCCAGTTTTTTCACCTGTTCTGGGCAAAAGGGCGGCAAATTCGTCGCCTCCTATGCGGGCAAGGATATCAGAGCGGCGGAGGGAGGTTCTCAAAACATCCGCGCAGGCCTTTAACATCTCATCGCCTTTGGCATGGCCCAGGGTGTCGTTAACCAGTTTCAGGCCGTCCAGGTCCGCCACCAGTATTGTTATCGGGTATTCCCGGCTGGAGGACAAGCGCCTGAGCTCCTCCTGGAAAAAGGCCCGGTTGTAAAGGCCCGTCAGCAGGTCGTGCAGGCTTAAGTATTTCAGCTGTTCCTCGTATCGCCTGCGCTCGGTGATATCCAGAGTTGCTTCAACCGCGCCCACAACGTTTCCGTTTTTATCCCTGACGGGAGAGGCCGTTATATGCCAGAAGCGGCCGTCCGGGGAGGCCATCTCACCCGCGCATACCTGGCCGGTCTCCATGGCCCGGACGACCGGACAGCCCTCGCAGGGAGAACTCCTCCCGTGCCATATTTCGTGGCATTTCCCTCCCCAGAGGGCTTCGGGACTGGCGCCAACGGATTCGCCAGCCGCACGGTTGGCCCAGATAATGTGCATATCGCGGTCCAGAAATACAACCAGCTCCGCAAGGCTGTCAAGAATTAGCGATTTTTCTGCCATCAACCTCTGCAGCTCTTCTTCCAGCAACTTGCGAGCGGTAATATCGGTGAGAAAATTTAAAGTGGCGGGCCGCCCCTCCCATTCGCACACCACGGAGTTTGTTTCCGCCCACCTGACACTCCCGTTTCTGGCTATTATCCTGAACGGAAATGCGTATAAGACACGCTTGCCTTCAAGCAACTCCCTGCAATGTTCCGTTACCGCATTCCTGTCTTCCGGGTGGATGAAGTTGGCAAGAGGGTTTGAAATAAGCTCCTCTTCTGCGTATCCCGTATGTTTCGCTGCCGCCCGGTTGACGAATTTGACCACACCGTCCTGGACCACAACAATGGCTTCAGCGGCGTTTTCCACCACCTCTCTATATTTCTTTTCCCTCTCATGTATCTCTTGCCGGTACTCCTCCAGCCTGTCCAACATTTTGTTGATTTCAACGGACAGAAGGGCAAGCTCATCCTTTCCCTCCAGAACTTGAACCCTTTGGAGAAAGGCGGAATTATTGCCTGTGTTTGTTACATCACCGGTCAGCTTTATCAGTCGGGATATGACAATTCTGTCCAGTCAAAATGCTGCCAGTGCGCAGAACAGGGCCCCCGCCAGCACTAGAAAGATGCCGAAGGCCTTTCTTGCAGCCTGGAACGCTCTGGCAGTGCGCCTCTCGGCATTAACTTGAAGGATTAAGGCGGTTTCACCCCGAAGGTCTTTAATGACGGCAAAACCGGCACTCTCCTGCGGGGAAATAACCCCGGTGTAGTACGCCTCCCCGTTTTCCAAAAAGCCTGCAGGTGTCAGGTCACGGAAGTCTACGGCTCCCGGCGTGTGAAAAGAGAGGGGCAGGCGGGTGATCTCAGAGAGTTCCTTTAAATCCTTGTCCCTAAGGATTCGGCCGAAGATTAAGGTCCCCCGGGCGGGCCCGCTGTCGTCGCTTTTTAAAACGGGCCTTGCGGCAACCAGTACAGGCCCTTCTGGCATTACTACCAGCCCTTTAAGGCCGCCGCCTGCCTCGTGTTGAACCGAAAAAGGGTCTTTTTTGAAAATATATTCAACAATGCCTGGAGGTACGGCAATTTCTTCGCCCGCTTCCGGATCATATCCTCTGGCGTAGACAATCTCTCCCCTGGTGTTTATGAACACCGCATAATTAAGCCTCAAAACTTCAAACGTGCTGTCGACCAGGTTCTTTTCTATGTATTCCTCGTTTCTGTCTTCCACAAATATATACGTGTCGTCCCATGCGGCCCAATCTTCGGCAAATTTATCCAGCGTCACGATTTCCCTTTCCAGAGCCTGCAGGGCCCGCTCAATATTCTGGTGAATATCATCCCTTTCCAGCTCTGCTGCAATGTTATTTGCGACCACATGAGAAACCGCGAAAAAAGCAAGGGCAAGAAAAGCAAAAACGGTGGATATAGTGAGAACTGTCTTGGTCTTTAAAGACATTTAATATCGCCCCTTTGAACTGGCGCACGGCTTTGGTCCCCAGGACCCGGGCGTCCCTGTCCTGCGCGGGGAGCCCCTGGCAGGCCGCAGGTACCTGTTCTTCGCGCCCCAAAAGATACGCGGGGCTTTAAGCTACCCCGCGCCGCCTCTGCGCCGCCGCAAAACCTTGTCCCGCACCAGGGCGCCCACCGGCGAGTGGAGCCGCCGCCTGTGCGCTCAAGGCGGGGACTCAGCCGTCCTGGGGTGGGGCCTTGTCCCCATCTTTTTTCCAACTCTCTTTAAGGGAACTCTCGGCGTAGTTGAACAGTTCTTCTCCGTCCTTCCCGTTGTCCGGGTAGACCGCAACTCCGAAGCTCCATTCACCCGGCAGCCAGGCAGACATCTTTTTTGCCACCACTTGCGCGCCTTCCGCCCCCGTAAGGGGCAGGACGGCAGCCAGGGTGCTGCTGCTCAGCACTATCACAGTGTCAATACCGCGCAACCGGTGCTGGACGCGCCTGCCGTGTTCTTCTATCTTCCCCTTCTCCAGGCCTTCGCGCCTGGCCAGCACCAGCGCAAGCTTGAGGTTGCCCCTGACGGCCCTGTTGACTTCGTTCTTCAGCACCCTGTGAAGGAGCGCTATGGGCGTCTCCCCTTTCCCGACCCCGGGGCCTATGAGTTTTTCTACCCTGTGCACCAGCTGCTCGGCGGTAAAGGGTTTGCAGAGGTATTCTACGGCCCCGAGCTCTATAGCCCGCTTTACCACCGGCATGCGTGTTTCGGAGGTAAACATCATGACCGGGACGTAGCGGTATTCAGGAGTGGCTTTCAGCTTTTCCAGCAGGGCCAGCCCGTCCAGTCCCGGCAGGTAGATGTCGATGATTACCAGGTCGTAAGGCTCTTCCCTCTGCCTCGCTTTGGCCAGCGCTTCTTCGCCGCCGGAGGCTTCTTCCACGATATAACCCCTGTCCTCCAGGACCCTCCTGGAAGAAAACCTTGTTAAAGTCGAATCTTCCACCAGGAGGATAGTCTTCTCCCGGGAGCTCAACAGCATTTTCCTTGACCTCCCCGCTATTGGTGCCGCCCGCCTGGCTACGGGCATAAGTTCTGTCCGCAGGCCGCAGCCGAAAATCAGTTAGGCCGCTACTTCCTTGAGCCGCCCGACGTGCCCCCAGAACGCAGACAAAAGCCGTCCCGACTGCGTCCGCACATCCTCTCCAGCAGAGCCTCCAGGTAATGCACCACTTCCCTAGGCAAGTACGGCTTCCAATTCCTTCAGGCCTACCGGCACAACCTCAACCTTTCCTATGCTTCTGGGCAGAACCATGTGCAGGGTACCGTCTTTTATCTTTTTGTCCCGGCCTATAGCCGTCAGCAAGGCCCCGCGATCCAGGGAGGGCATTTCTACCGGCAACCCTGCCCGCTTTAACAGATCGATCAGCCGCCCTACCTCACCCGCCTGGAGCCACCCGCGCCGCTGGGCCAGGCGGCTGGCCGCTACCATGCCAATGGCCACACCCTCGCCGTGGTGAAGCTCTTTAAAGCCTGTTAAAGCCTCCAGGGCGTGCCCTACGGTGTGGCCGAAGTTTAAGATGGCCCGCAGGCCGCTTTCACGCTCATCGGCCTCTACCACCCGGGCTTTAATCCGGCAGGAGCGGTAAACTATTTCCGTCAGCACCGCCGGATCAAGGTTCAAGGCGGCCTCCAGGTTATTCTCCAGGTAAGCAAAAAAATCGGCTTCGGCAATGACGCCGTATTTAATTACCTCGGCCAGCCCTGCCCGCACCTCCCGCGGCGGCAGGGTTCGCAAAGTTGCGAGATCGGCCGCTACAAGCCGGGGTTGATAAAAAGCGCCGATCAGGTTCTTGCCCAGGGGATGGTTGACGGCCACTTTGCCTCCAACGCTGGCATCCACCTGAGCCAGAAGGGTGGTAGGCAGTTGGATAAAAGGCACGCCGCGCAAGAGGGTGGCGGCCACAAATCCGGCCACGTCACCCACCACACCGCCTCCGAGGGCGATTACGGCCGAGCCGCGGTCTAGCCCCGCTTCTAAAGCGGCGTCGTATAACCTGGCGGCAACAGCCAGGGTCTTGGCTTCTTCCCCTTCCGGCACGGTAACCACTTTAGGGTTAAACCCGGCCCCTGCCAAGCTTTCTTCAACCCGGGGCGCGTAAAGCGGGCCGACTACCGGGTTGGTAACTATCAAGCAGCGGCGCGAAAGCTTTAGTTCCGCGAGCAAAACACCCGCTTGCTCCAAGAGGCCCGGGCCGCAGATAATGCGGTAACTGCGCTGGCCCAGGTTAACCGTCAATTCGGCGACCATAAATTCAACTCCTGCTCTATTTGCCTGGCTATTTCTTCCGGCGGCCGGCCGGTGGTATTTATAATTAAGTCGGCAGCCTGTTGATAATAAGGCATCCTTCTCTCCAACAGGCCGGCAATAACTTCAACGGAATGGCGGCCTTCCAGCAGGGGGCGACCTTCTCCCCGCCCGGTACGCTCAAAGATGGCTTCCGGCGTAGCCTGAAGCCAGATAATTACCCCCGCTTCCTTAAGGCGGGCAACGTTTTCCGGGTCTAAAACGGCTCCTCCTCCGGTAGCAATTACCGCCCCCTGCCGGGCAGTTGCCCGGGCTACGGCAGCTTTTTCTTCAGCGCGGAAACGGCTCTCGCCGTAGCGCCGAAAGATTAAAGGTATGGACAAGCCCATGGCTTCTTCCACCAGCTCGTCGGTGTCAATGAATTCCCTCCCCAGCCTTTCCGCCAGCAACCTCCCAACGATGGTTTTGCCGGTGCCCATAAAGCCGATGAGAATGATGCTTTTGCCCCTGAAATTATCCACATTAACCCCTCTCCTATACTTCCGAAACGGTACTCCTTGCCGGAGCGGCGGCTTCATTTATGGGAAGGTTTACTCCGGCCAGCGCCGCAGGTAGGCGCGGTAGGCCTGCAAGCGCTCCTTGATCTCCTCCAGATGGTCGCCGCCGAACTTTTCTAAAAAGGCCCCGGCCAGCACCCAGGCCACGGCCGCCTCACCGACTACTGCCGCCGCCGGGACCGCGCATACGTCCGACCTCTCCACCGCAGCTCCTACTTCCTCTTTCCTGTATATATCCACGCTGCGGAGGGGCCGGCCCAAAGTGGGTATGGGTTTCATCGCCGCCCTTACCTTCAATACTTCACCGTTGGTGATGCCGCCTTCCAACCCGCCGGCACGGTTGGTGCCGCGATAAAACCCGCGCTCCGGATGATAGAAAATCTCGTCTTGGGCGGCCGAACCGGGCCTGGCCGCCACCTCAAAGCCGTCGCCGATCTCTACGGCTTTAACGGCCTGAATGCTCATCAAGGCCTGGGCCAGTTTCCCGTCCAGGCGCCTGTCCCAGTGCACGTGACTGCCCAGGCCGGGAGGTAAGCCGGCGACCAAGACTTCAAAAACCCCTCCCAGAGTATCCCCCCCGGCCCGGGCTGCATCGATGGCGTCCATCATCGCCTGACTGGCGGTCGGGTCGGCGCAGTAAACGGGAGAATTGCGGGCAGACCTGATCTCTTCCCAGGTTAACTCCCGCTCAACCCGAACCGGCCCGATGGCCACCACGTGGCCGACGACCTCCACCCCCAACTCCTCCAAAAAGGCGGCGGCCACCGCGCCCGCGGCCACCCGCGCCGCCGTCTCCCTGGCGCTCGCCCGCTCCAGGATGTTACGCAGGTCTTTCTGGCGGTACTTCTGGCCGCCCGGAAGGTCGGCATGGCCCGGCCGCGGCCTGGTAACCGCCCGGGACTCCACGGCCCCCGGTTCCGGCGTCATAACCTGCTGCCAGTTCTGCCAGTCCCGGTTAGGGACAAACAAGGCTACCGGGCTACCGAGGGTTATACCGGACCGCACCCCGGCCAGGATTTCGGCCCGATCCTGCTCTATTTGCATGCGGCCACCTCGACCGTACCCCCCCTGCCGCCGCCTGAGCCAGCCTTCAAGGTAGGAGGCGGTAAGAGGAACGCCGGCAGGCAGACCCTCTACGATTATCGTCAAACCGCGGCCGTGGGATTCACCGGCCGTCAAATAGCGGAGCAATACGATTTTCCCCCTTGTCTAAAACAGATGCTTCCTTTTACCTCAAGCTCCCAGCCGTTCAACTACGGCCTGCCGCATTACTTCCAACGGCGGTTGCAGGCCTGTCCAGAGTCGGAAAGCAGCCGCCCCCTGATGAACCAGCATACCCAGACCGTCCAGCGTACGGCAGCCGGCCGCCCTGGCCGCCTTTAAAAATTTCGTCTGCCTGGGGTTATACACTAGATCGTATACCCAGAGTCCCGGCCGCAGACAGGAATAATCTTCCAAGGGAGAGACATCGATTTTGGGGTACATGCCCACGCTAGTCGTCTGCACCAGAAGGTCGGCCTCCCGGAGGGCCGGGGCCACCTCTTCGGGCCTCAGCCTCGCCCATTCAACCTGGAGGGCGGGAATATTTTTCTTTAAAGCTGCCGCCAATTCCCTTGCCCTCTCCGGGCTGCGGTTGGCTATAACGAGCGCTCCCAGCCCTGCGCCTGCCAGGCCAAAAGCCACCGCCCGCGCCGCCCCGCCTGCTCCCAGGATCACCGCCTTTTTACCTGCCGGATCGAAGCCTTCTTCGCGCAAGGAAGTGAGGAAGCCGTAGGCATCGGTGTTATATCCCTTAAGACGCCCGCCTTCGTTGACCACGGTGTTCACGGCGCCGATTCGAGCAGCCAAAGGGTCGAGTTCGTCCAACAGGGGCAGGACTTCCTCTTTGTGGGGTACGGTTACGTTGATCCCGACCAGGCCGAGGCCGCGAACTCCGGCCAGGGCGTCGGCCAGTAACTCCTTCCTGACCGCGAAGGCCAGGTAAACCCAGTTCAGTCCGCAGGCGACAAAGGCGGCATTGTGCATGGCCGGAGAAAAGGAATGTTCAACAGGGTAGCCGATAATACCGGTTAGTTTCGTTCGGGCGTCCAAGTATTTCCCTCACTTTCCGGTGCGGGCTAATGTTGAGGCCTGTCCAAAGAAAGGGTCCTCAAAACCAGGCGCTCGATCTTGCGTACCAGTTGCGTACCGATGAACTCCCTTCGCGTCAGCGGAACCACCAGAACGGTATAAAGGCCCAGGCGGTTACCCCCCAGAATGTCGGTAAACAACTGGTCGCCCACAACCGCGGTTTCCTCTCTGCGGGTTCCCATTACTCCCATAGCCTGACGAAAAGCCCTGCGTCTCGGCTTGCCGGCCCTGGAAATACAAGGGATATCCAGGATTTCGGCTACACTTGCCACCCTGTTTTCCCGATTATTGGAAACCAGACACGTTTTGAAGCCCTTTTCCCTGACGCGATTAAACCATTCCTTTACCTCCGGCCGCAAAGTCTCCAGGTTCCATTCCGTTACCGTATTATCGAGATCCACGATAAAACCCCGGATTCCCTGCTGCCATAACCTTTCGTAAGGTATGGCGAGCAAAGACTCTACATAGAGATCGGGTTGGAGAAATTTGAACATTTTTCACCCTCATCGCCGGGTTTTCCCCATAATTATAGCTAGAATTATACCATAACTCCCCTTAAGTGTAACTTTTCAGCGGCAGTTTTCGGCGGTCAATTCTCGCAGCAATTTCTGTAGGGCCTTCTTCTCGATACGCGAAACATAGGAGCGGGATATACCCATCCTTCTGGCTATTTCCCGCTGGGTACGGCGTAAACCCCGGAAAAGCCCGTAGCGCATTTCCAGGACCCATCGTTCTTTTTTATTAAGAAGATTAATTTTTGTAATTATCTGCTCACGATCGTAGCTATTCTCCACTGCTTCGGCTACATCCTGCTCGGAACTTAAGACATCCATCAAAGTTATCTCATTGCCATCCCGGTCTACGCCGATGGGGTCGGAAAGCGATACTTCGCTTCTCATCTTTTTGGTGGCCCGCAGGTGCATGAGAATCTCAATCTTAATTACTAAGTGCAGCGTCAAATATTGTCAACGACACCAGTCTCCGGGCCAGGCATTTTGGCAACAACAGTAACGCTTACCCCTGACAGGCCATGTCTCCCGGGGCTTACAAGTCCCGAGATGATCACCTGGGCCACCACCGCCCTGATCAGTGACTTCTTTGAAGGGAAATCAAGCTCATCCAGCCTGGCTAACACCTCCTTTGCCAATACACGTAAATCCTCAAGCCTTTGTTCCATAGTTTCCGCCCCCTGCAGGGCCACCTTGAGCCCTTGCTGGCGTTGCTCCAGTCTTTCCTTTCGTCGCTTTAACTCAGCCAGTTTATTTTTTGTTTGCGCATCTAAGTCTAAGAGGCCCGAAGCTAGTGCATCCAGGATAGCCGTCCTGCCCTTCTCAATTTCCTTCAAATGTCTTTCGATGTGCTTTAGCTCTTTATTTATTTCTTCCACCTGGGGCGAAAATTCTAATGCAGCTTTAACAAGCCTATCAGGATCCTTAAGCCAAAAACATACCTGTTCCCACACCACATTCTCCAGGGGTTCAGCCAGCAGCATCTTAGAAGGCCTGCAACCTGAATTTCTCGTACCTTGGCTGTTTTTTCTACAAGTATATCGTCGTTCTCTAACCCCCCACCATTTAGAGTATGCGCCGGTCATGCTGTTACCGCAATCGGCACAAGTAATCAACCCACTTAAAAGGTAATTATACCGGCTCCTGCCGGCCCATAAACGCCGGGCCTCCTTCAATTTCTCCTGGGCTTTCTTCCAAAGAGCAGGTTCAATTATAGGAGGAACTGAAATATTTATATCTTTGTATCTCCACGTTCCCGTGTATACCGGGTTAGTTAATATCTGTCTTACTACCACTCGATGCCATAGGCCTTGCCGTTTCCGGGTCGGTATCCCCAGATCGTTTAACCGCTTGGCAACACCGTTAACCCCTATATCTTCCCGGACAAACCATTGGAAAATATTCTTCACTACTACTGCTTCTTCTTCCAGTACTGATACCTTGCCGGTCTCCGGATCATATGCATAGCCATAGTTATAAAAACCCATAGGAATGCCGCCTTGCCTGGCTTTCTGAGTCTTCCCCCTGATCATGCGCTCCCGGATCTTTTCCTTTTCAAACTCGGCAATGGCCCCCCTGATGGCATAAAACATGCGTCCTTCCGGGGTATCCTGCCAGGTGAAGTCCAGGAAATCCAGCCGCACCCCGGATTTCTCAAATTCTTCCGTGAGAAGTAGCTGGTGCGCCAACCTCCTTGATAAGCGGTCCGGATCGCGCACGATTATAACGCCTATACGACCCGCTCGAGCCGCCTCGCGCAAAGCGTTCAACCCTGGCCTGTCCAGGGTGGCCCCGCTCACACCTTCATCGGCAAATTCTAATATTGCCGTAGCACCTAACGAAATAGCCCGGCGGTAGCAAGCCTCACGCTGCTCCGCCAGGCTATAACCGTGCCTGGCCTGCTCCTCAGTGCTAACCCTTATATAGATTGCTGCCTGCACTTGCTCGCTCTAGCCTCCAATAGCTTCTGCGCCAATAAACGGTACGCATCTTGCAGTCCTGTACTGTCTTCGGAGGAATAAACAACTTTCAAGTTAATAGGAAAATGCCTTGAAGCCTTAACTTTAAGGTTTTTACCTGGCACCGGTCATCTCCCCTTCCCCTACATTTTACGAAGGCTGCAGATTGTCCTAATACAGGAAAAGGACTCCAGTAAGGAGCCCTTTTTCCTAAATTTACCAGGAAGGAAGACCCGGGACTTCACTATTCTCCATATTCCTGCAGCGAGCCGCTGCACCGGAACCATGCGCTCAAAAAAAGGTTGACCAGTCTCTGACGCTGAGAGCTGTGTAAAGCCAGCCCGCGGGCCTACCGCGGAATGTCAGCTAGCTCCTGGACGATGCCTTTCCCATCAAACCTTTACCAGTTCAGCATTAAGCTGCATATTCTCGCTATACTTCTTCCCCGTCTACGGCCCAGTGTAATACAGCCATCGATAAAATTCTTGGCCTAAAGGAAAATAGCTGACTTTTCGGCAAGCACACCCCGTAGAAAAGCGATGACAGGTCCTCTTTTCAGCAATTCATGGCAGAACTGGTTTCCGTAATGCCGCAGGCACCCGTAGCAACTCGCGTCGCCGTCAGGCCCTCCACACTCACACTGCGCCAGTCGCTCCAAAGATGTGTGGAGGACCTTCACCAGGGAATCTTTATTTGCCACCCGCCGGACGTGCCCGGCACCACCCGGCACGTCGTCGAAGATCACCAACGTCCGAACGGCCGGATTAGGGGAAGCTGGATAAAGACAGCCGTCAAGATCCTGCCGTTCGATATCCAGCGCTTTACTGATACCTTCCAGAAGAGCATAGAGCAAAGAGTACCAGAAGCCGCGCTCGGCATTCTCGTAACCCTCAAAAGTAAGTTTAAGAATATCGGTTTCGAACTCGTGGCCCAGAGACAAACGGCTCTGCAGCGTACCGGAGCATTCGGCACCCCACGGCATGGGATGTGGATTTGGTACTCGCTCATTTCCCATAACCGAATACCCGCAACGCTGGCAGACTTTAAATCCAATATGCCCTGCGTTGTTAATTACCACCAGTTTTCCGCGTGAAGCCGGCACCGCTTTCAGCCTAGCCCCGCGAAGCGAAACCTCAATACTGTCTTCTTCGTCGGCCTCACCTGAAAAGTACGCGCGGGTGCTGTAGGTCCTTTCTGGCCTCTCCTCCCCGGGTACCGCAGGTCCTTTTATATCAGTAAGAAATCCGAAGGACGGAATAATAAAAACTCCCTGATTTGCGTAGCGTTGCCCGCAAACGGGACATTGCCTAAAGCGTTCCGCCAGCTCCCCCCTGGCTTCGACCAACTCCGTTCGCGCCCGGACGATGCTCTGGCACTGCTCACAAATAGCATATCTGAAACGCTCCCATTCCCTGTTGGGCAGCCTTTTTATGTAACGGCTCGTCCACAACCTTCCTCCAGCTACGACCTGGCTGCTCGGCGCGTACTCCGACAAGGCGATGCGGAGATCCCGCTCCAGCTGTAGCCTTCTCGCTTCCTCGCCGTGATGCAATAGTTGCAGTTCCACCACATCGACCGGGAAGCCATATTTGGGAATGACGTTTCGGTTGGACAGAAAGTCGATAAGATACTTGCCTTTCAACGTATTAATCAACCTTGTCAGATGATCGACCGGCTTTCCCTCACCAAATAACTTTTGTCTCAGCTCCTCTAATTGCTCAACGTCGTTTTTAACCTCCTCTTCCGCTTTAAGCAGAAGGCCATCCCGGGGGTCGAAAAGGCCTGCCACCCAACCCCATCCCTCAAGGTCCAGACTATCGTGTAAGCCGGGTGGAACAATCTTTTTGACGGAATCCAACAGCGAGATTGGCCGGCTCTCAAGATACGCTGCAAATAGGTCCGGTCCGCTGCGGCCTTCTCTGAAGAAGAAGTCTCCAACCGTTCCAAACAGTTCGCGGTATTCTTCCGCACTGCGCCAAAAGGCAGAAAGGGCGGTGGCGTAAACATGCCGCCGAACGATCTTCTCGTTTTCGATTTTAAAATAAGGAGCCTGCACCTTCCCCGCAATCATCCGCCAGGGTTCGCGATAATGGTCGAGGTCGTGGGAGCGCCGCTGAGCAAAGGTCAGGGCAAAAGCCACAGTGTCCGCTCGTCTTCCGGCACGGCCGGCTCTCTGAATATAGTTGGACACGGAAGGGGGCATATTGCGCATAAACACTGCCTCCAACTCTCCGACGTCGACACCCAACTCAAAAGTGGTCGAACAGCTGAGGACGTTTACCTCGCCTTCCAGGAACTTATTCTGCAATTTGGCTGCCGCATCGCTGGTAAGCTGCGCCGTGTGTTCCTCGACCACCATGCGCAGAGGCAGTGCGTTGGAATAGAGCTTGTAATAATGATTCTGCCGAAAGAGTTCCTCAGACCTGCAGGGTCGCAACCTCCCCGTACAGCGGTAGGTGGGGCAGGTGTTCCTAATATTATGAAGGCTCAAGGTGTGGCACCTATCGCAAATATACCACGTCAGGCTTTGGTCTATCAGGGTTGGCTTCAATTCCCATAAGTTGTACCGCAAGCGGTAAACGACACCTTCACCGGTAAGAGAATCACCGGAAAAATATGGCCGCCAACAACTGGCAGGGTTTTCTAGTGCCAGACTACGATCCCATATGTTCATCAAAACTTCTCGACATTTCTCTTCGGTTATATGTGAACTGATGTTGCGCGCCAGGCGAATAAGGAAATCGAGCCGACTGTTCAGAGCCGAGGAATTCCAGCTAAAAATGCCTTTCTGCCTGGAAGCACCGTAGCCGCGAAAATAGAGTTCGCGGTTCCGGGGCAGAAAAAAGGGGTCCCAGGGGGACACGTGTTCGGGAAAGACGATGCATCCCTTACTTCGCAAGGTGTCGATCAGCACCTGGAATAGCGTCCAAACTTCTTCCTCCGTCAAGTTCCAGGGCTCTTGCATCAATGCTTTCGGAGGCCTAAAGGCGGGTGGTTTTACCAGGGCAAAGCCCAACAGGCCGAGTCCCTCAAGGCTTATGCGGCGGTCAAGGGCGAGGAATTCGTGGAGCACCCACTTCCAGGCCTCGTTTTTTTGCTCCTGAACGCTGTACCCAGGCAACAGGCCGGCTTCGTCTATCATCTCTTGCAAAGGATCGACTAAGTCCTGTATCCTCCAGCGATTGTGCAGGACTTCGTCCTTATGCTCCTGAATCACTTTCAGGATAAGGTTACGGCGCAAAATTTGGCTATAGGTGCGGTTCAAATAAGGGGCAAAAAACGCCGCGTCCTGCCGGCTGTCGGAGAAAACTAACAGCTTTCGAGGAGCGTTTGAGGTTTTGTCCTTGTGCTTCTCCCCACCGCGGGTAATCGGAAAAGAACTCCATGGATCCTCAACCCCCTGAACGTCCTTCAAAGCCTCTTTCTCCCCATCCGGGGTAATCTGCTGGTAGAGGGCGGTCGCCAGCACACTGGCAGCGGCATCCGGCCCTACAAAAAAGCGCCAGACCATTCCCTGGGGATTGCGTTTCCCGCACGCCGGACATAAAAATACCTTTCCGTTAGGGGTGACCGGCACCCTGATAAGGGAGCTGTAGTTCTCCTGCCCGCAATGGCAAGGGGGCGTAGTGGCGTTTTCCTTTTCCAGGGCACCACAGGAGCCGCACAGGACGTATTTTTCCAGTTTTCCTGAAGTTTGGGGTTGCGGATACTCGATTTCTTCATCTTCATCCAGGTTATCCGGGCCTTGAATATCTTCAGGCAACAAAAGAAAATATTCCACTTTCGTACTCTCAGTGCACGCTTGTTTCAAGTAGTTTTGCCCACTATCTGAAGAACAGTCGCGAACCAGATACACAGCTCCGCACTGGCGGCAGGTGGCCACTTCAAAAACGGGATATTCGTGGTCACCCTCTTTCAGTTTTTCCCGCCGGAACAAAAAAAGCCTTCTTTCGGGCCTTAAGCTGAGATAAGCCCCTTCAATGGCCCTGACGAAAAGGTGATAGCGGGCCGACAAGAGCGGGGCAGAATCCTCGCCCGCCTTCGCCTTGCCGGCCAGGTCCACTAATGCTGCCAGAGCCTCCTCGGGTTCAGAAGCTTCGGGGAAAATCCGGTGGGCCAAAGCGTAGAAATCCTGCGGTCCTTGCTCCAGTTCCTGTTGGAGCATGAGCAGCCGTTCATCGCCCTTTAGAACTTCATAAAGAAAGGTTTTCCATTCCGCTGGACCTGACAATCGCCTCTCAGCTTCGACCAAAACTTGCTGGGGGACGCCTTTGCCCTTTCCGTGCTTTGCGAGTTCGCGAATTAGGTGGCCCGCAGGGGCACCATGAATCAGCTCTCTCCATACTTTGTAGAGTTCTGCAGACGGTCTTCCCCAGCCTTCGGTTCCCGGGGCCAACGGCAGGCGCACTGCTTCGACGACGTCTTGACGCGCCGGATCCCCATCTATCCATTCGAAGGGCTCACCGAATAGCTGCCCCGCGAAATCGACAATGCGTCTGGCCTCTTCTTTTCCGCCCAGTGTTGCGCTGGTGGCAATGCACTGGAGCCTTTTCTCCTGGCCGTCCGCCACGCGGTCCTTCAGCCGCCGCAAAAGCATCGCCATTTCAATGCCCTTCGCGCCACTATAGGTGTGGGCTTCATCAATGACGATAAAGCGCCAGTGTTCGGCGTGGGCTCCGTCAAAGAAAACACTGTCGGCCGGCCGCAACAACAGGTATTCCAGCATGGCGTAGTTGGTGAGCAAGATATGCGGTGGGGTTCTCCACATCTGCTCTCGAGAGATGAGTTCATTGGGCGGCGGATCCTCGCCGCGGGAAGCACGGCGGAATCTCTGGAGAGCTTCCCCATATTTTTCTTCGGTTTCTCCCGTATACCGGCCGAAAGTTATTTGAGGGCAGTTTCTCAGAAGTTTTCTGAGTCGCGCCAGCTGGTCGTTGGCTAAAGCGTTCATGGGGTAAAGAAGAAGCGCCCGCACGCCGGGCCCAAGTCGCCCCACTTCCTGTTCCCTGAAGAGATGGTTTAAGATGGGTATCAAGAACGCCTCCGTCTTGCCGCTACCCGTCCCCGTAGCCACCACAACGTTGCGCCCATGGACGATCATCTTCCGCACCGCTATTTCCTGGTGCCGATGAAGGGGCCTGTCCACCGGAAGCAACGGCGTACGGAGGTTATGGAACCGGTCGGATAGAATCCCCTCCTGGATTAGCTCGGCAACGGTGCAGCCCTTCTCGAAGGGAGGAGTTGCTTCTAGTATGGGGCCCTTGACGAAACTATCTCCCCTCTTCAAGCCGCTTTCAAACTGCTCCTGTAAAACGGCATCGCGAAACCGGAAGGTTGTGGTAAGGTAACTGAGATAGCTTTCCCGAACAGCCTTTGTGGCGCTGATAGGATGGATGGTCACCCTTCAATCCCCCTCCAAAGTATATGCGCACGCTCCCTTTCCCTGGCCCAAAGAAGTCCAACCATTTTTTCGACATCGGCAAATATTCCAGGCATGGTGCCTTCCGGGAACGGAGCCTGGTGAGCGGAATACAGCAGTAAGAGTTGATCTGAGGCCCGGGAATATCTCCTCCGGCATTCGCGGATTACCGGTTGGAAATCCCAGGTGACGAATAGCGAAACCGGAACCTCAGTATAATTAATGCGAAGGCTGGGATGGTCCGACAGCCTGCCGGAAGAATGTTCAAACCAGGCCTGCTGATCCGGCAAAATCATCCCGCAACCCGTGCACATGACTCCGCTTTTCAACAAAAGGCTGGTACCCCTATTCGACCACTCAAGCCGCACCGTATGGGTCGTCCGGTTTACAGGCAAATCAATTTCCACACTGCTACGTCCTTCCGCCCACGCCTGAAGAACCCGGTGGCCGGCTTTAAAGGGCAGTACAGGGCAATCCAAATGTCCTTCGTGACAAGCGATTCTTATAGATACAACATCCCTATCCCCCAGCTCGAGGATCTCCCTGACCTCCTGAGGAGCGAGATTGGTGAGACAATACTCCAACGGCGACGCGTCTGGAAGAATCCTGAAATCGTAGAAGGAGGGATTCCCATTGGTGAACAGCCCGAACCAGTGTATCCCCGCGCAGGGTGCTTCTCCGGAAAAATCAAAAGAGAACCGGCCATCGGCACCGATTACTGTCTGCCTTTGCCAGGATACCGCTTTTCCGCCGACCATTCCCCAGAGCACCCCGGTTACTTCTCGTCCCGGTCCGAAATTGACCAAGACTCCCTTGATTTCCGTCTTTCCTGGGAGGGATTGCACGACCCAGTCTTTCACGTATGATTCGCCGCCGTTAAGCTCTATATCCGCGACATTAATCCTTTTAGCCGGGAAAGAAACTGCTCCGTCGGCAAACCAGTCATCCTCCACATCAAACTGAGCCAGGTATCGCCCCGAAGGGAGAAGGGCTTTCTCCCTTTCCACGATCAGGGCTGCCATCCCCTCTTTTATGTGCTCGGTTATGGGGGCTACCCAAGGTTCCCAGAGGCGCCAGAGGCGCAGAACCCTGTTTGAAGCCTCACCCTTCTCCCGCCATTTAAGCCTCAACTGCCGCGAGAGGGGCAGGTCTTCCAGCGACCACTCCACCCCTTCAACCCTCCAGCGACAGCGTACACGAAACAAAGGCCCCTCACCCATTACCTTCTGGCGCGACCCGAAAATCTTAAGGGTGAAAGTGGCAACTTCGTCATCGAGACGTTTCAAAGTGTCCGTAAACCCGAGGAGGCGGAAGCGGGCACCTCCATTTCGCACCCCTCTGGTAACAAACTGCGGAGACCCGCTCAAATGCAACCGTACCGCTTCAGCTTCCTCCAGGGGTATTTGCAACTCTAGGAAAAGACCTCCTTCCGCCCTTTGCCAGTCTCCCAGCCAAACTTCTTCCACTCGGTCCTGCCAACTGGAAAACTTACGGCCCGGCATCCCTTGCAGACGCCAGCGTACCTTGGGCAACCCAATGGTCAGAGGGAGACTACATTCTTCCCAACGCTGGGCTAAGGTAAGCATTCCCTTTACCACATCTTCTTCCTGGGGAACCGACACTTCATATGCATCGTCCTCCTTCGCCACGATCCGGGCGGGGGGAACAACTTCGAACTTCGCGTTTTCCGGAACTATCACCGTCACACCGGCTGTCCTGTCATCCTGGTCGAGGGGCAACAAGAGCGGGGGTTCACTGATAACCAATAGTTCGGGAACAACAGCCAGGCAAAAAACATATTCCCTTTTATCAGGAGATCGCAGGCGAAGGGTAAACCGGCCGGCGGGCTCTGGCCCCAACAATTCGGGAATAGCCAGCGGAATCGCCGCCCGCTCCTCGCTGCAGAAAACTTCCCCTTCCGGCAACTCACTTAGGAAACAGCGCTTGCGCTCGGCAGATATTCCCTCGCCGCGCCGGACAATGATGCTCCAGCCCGTCAAATCGGCATTCCCATCCCGCGGAATTACGACAGCAGGCGGTTTTCCTAGATAAATAGGAGCGCCGTCCACCGAAGCGAAAGGGACCGTTTCGCCGCCCTCAAGAAAAGGCGCGAAGACTTCGGGGTCTCCCAAAGGAATCCGTTGCATGACCCCCTGTCTGTCCACAAGGTAAAAGGTCTTCGCTTCACCCAGATCCACGAGAAACAACTTGAAGGCTTCCGCCGACCAAGGTGGCGTCGCGTCTTCAACGATTCTACAGTGAGAAGGGAGAATGTATCCTTTTAGGAGGAGCAACCACAACCGCGTCCGGGGCAGACTTCCTCCCGTAACCTGCTTCCCGTCCTCTGCAAAGGCGCAAAAGGGCCTCTGTTCGCTTAGCCCCGGGACCTGCCAGACCCGCCGGGTCTCCCCGTCTACCATCAGGGAAACCTCATAACTCCCTGCCAAAGGAACATAACATTCCAGGAACTCTGTCTCCAGCCCGGCAACTCCCCTCCGGTATGCCCGCAGAGGTATCTCTTTTACCCAAGTTTGAGGATCGCCGCCAATCAATGGCTTGGCAACTATTTTCAGGGCAGCTGTCGTTACCGTACCGGTATCTTTGATACGAAAGCGGTGCCGGTCCACAACTATCTTGAGGTCGCCGTGGGGTGCATCCAGTGCGAGCACAGGAGCAGAATATCGCTCCGGTTCGGACGAAGTTTGCCCCGTTTCTTCGCAAAATTCAGGAGAAAAATTCTCCCGACACCATTCCTGGAAGGCATGAAGCACCCGCATGGGCAAATGGGGCGCCGCCCATTCAGGGACTTTACGCTCCCTGAAGGCATGCACAGCCAGCTTTAAGGAACCCAACACCCACTTCTCCGCCCACTCCCCTCCGTAAAGAAGGAAACGTTCTATGGGTTTGTCGACGTTGGGAAGGAGTACCGGATATTTTGCAAATTCTTTTTCCTTTTCGCTCAAGAGGGTTGAAGACTCGCGAGACATGGGTTGGTCTCCAGCAGCACCCGCCGCGACCTGCGGCAGCTGCTCCTGCCCCGCGGCGACCTCGATCTCCAGCCCCCGCTTTTGGTGAACACAGTTTCGCCACTGGCTAAAAACCTTTTTTAGGGAACTGAGCTTGTCCACGGAGTCTGAAGCAAGTATCCAGGAAAAGTCCGGCGGCACCGGAAGACCGGACAGCATTTGAGAAATTTCTTCCTTAAGACGCTGCAACCGTTCCCTGGCAGCCGACACCTGGTTCTCCAGAGCCTCGTATTCCTTTCTGCGCTTCTCTCTCCCCTGCTTTTCGCGGCACAGCCGGCAGTAACCAGTAGCCAGCGCCGTTATGCCGGATAAAAAGAAGAACAATCCCACCCATTTCAGCGAGAAAAGAATAAACCCCGTGCCTGCAGGTACCAAAACCAATCCTGCCCAAAAAACAGGATGAAAACGGGGCCGCCCCTCAACGAATCCGGACTGCTTCGACGCCAGTTCCTCGTAATCTGCCAGCAGCGCTTTAAATTCGCTACACTGTTGGACGAGACGTTCCCAGGGAAGCCGTGTAAGAATATCTGCATAGCGGTCTTCCCAAGGGATTTTCCAGAGAGAAAAGAACATAGAAGCCAACTGTTCCTTATAGGTTTCTTCTTGTGCTGATAGTTCTGACATTTTATCTTTCTCTCTGGATAGGGTTTGGTCGGCTTTCTTACACTCCCCAGTAGCTAAGTGGTCTTCAGGCAGAGGCTCCCAATATTCAAGTTCCGCCGATTTAGCAGCCGGTCCGTTAGTTCCTAAGTCGAGATCTACCGAGTGATCCACATGTCTTAGTTCCCCGGCAAGCCTCTCGGCCTCTTCCTTGAGCCCTTCGATCCCTTTTTGCAGTTCTTTTTTCTTAAATTCCTGGTCCCTGATTAAGAAAAGACGGTCCTTAACTTCATCCTCCTCGATAATGTCTTCGTTGATAAAGCTCAGGACGATGCGGCTAAAAAATTCGCCCAGGCAGCTTTGGGGAATCCCGCCATGCAGCAGTATTGGCGTAACGAAGCGGCGGAACCCATCGCTTTCGCTCTCCACATCGAGCTGGAGCAGGCCCTTACTCTTCAGATAATCAATAAAGAACTGGCCTAATCTGACCTGCCAGGTTATGTCATCGAAGCCTATGACTTCCGCTACTTTAGACCAGTAGCTTCCTTCTCTATATCTCCATATCCCCTGGCAAACCAGAAACATGGCCAGGCAGGTCGGGGCATGCTCCTTCAGGAAGTCTATACCTCGCGGGCCGTCTTGCCTGAGACGGGCCCTGATGAGTTCCTCCAGTTTCCCGGAATCCTCTTCCGAAAGCTCCACCTGGCCCAGGAAAGCGACATTTTTTATCTTCTCCAACAGGATCTGCTCGCATTCTTCCAGGGTATAACACCTTTTCAGCATCAGCCCATTACCCCTACCCCGGTATTGTCAGTTTCCCTTTACTCCCTCCAGCCGCCCTCCCCCGGGCTCTCCCTCGCAAACCTCCGAGCTGGCCACTCTTAGAGGCCTATTTCCGGACCGCGGGCCGGATTTTCGGGCGCTGGGCTCTACGCTGCCATGCTTATCCTTTACCGTGCCGGTCTTTTCATCTCAAACCCAAGTTTTACATTATTCGGCAAAAAAGACACAATTCCTCCCTCTTTTCGCGCTTTGACTGGGGTATAGGTTTGTCCCCAGGCGAGGGATTCTGCCGTAATTGTCAAGGCCACCTTGCTCCGGCGTCCGACTTGAGATAGATTGGCCTGTTTTTTCCGCTTTTAAGCCAAGTGAGAACGCTACCCGCGAAGGGAGGCCTTCGCCAGCCTAAGCATAAAGGCCTGAAATCAAAACCGGAGAGAACCTCAGAACTTTTATTGGTCCCGCACCATCACCACATCCTCGTTCAGCCCCTGCCGACAAACATAAAGCCTGCCGTTGCCTTCAATAGCGTAAGGTGTAACCCCTTCCAGGGAAAAGGGGAAAAGCACCGGCGATGAGACAAGTTGTGTTAGAGGACGAGCGCCCGAACCGCCAGCGATGAGCGCCGCTTCGATCAGCCAGGCGGCCAGCCTATCGCTCTCAATTTTCCGCCCGGGCGCCGCCAGGTAAACGCCCTTGCGCGACGTTTCCTGAAGGACTCCCCAATCAATAAAACAACGCATGACACGCCTTGCGGCCCGGGCTACCGTTTCCCTTTCGCCCAGCTGTTCGCGCAGCCGATGCTGCACCTGAGCCTGAGAAACCGCATCCTGCAGGCGCAAAAGCCTCCCCACAATTTCGGCCACGACCGCAAAAAAGGATAAACTGCCATGGTCATTCCCCAATGCACGGTAAGATGCTGCTCCTTGGGAGTCACCCTCAGCAGTTCTAGTCCGTCACCACGAAGCTCCTCAAGATGTGCCGGCGGTGCAGCCCAAATTTTCAAAAGGATGGTAATGGCCTTTTCGTGGCTGCCGCAGCTTTGCGCAGTTCCCCCTCTTGAGAGCCGGTTTTTTAAAAGCTCCTGCACGGCCGCCTCGATTTCCGATCTTGAATAACCCGCCAGCACGAGATCCACCGTGTACTCAAGCCATTCAAGCTGTATCCGCTGGCTAAAACCCACTTGCATCCGCCGGTTCATAAGGCCCTCCCTTTAATTCGCTCCACGCAAACAAAGGAACGATGACTTCTTCTAGGGAGATGCCGCCATGGCAAACAGCTTTCTCCCCTTTGCGAAGAAAGGCCTGGCGGTCTACCGCTATTAACGCCAAATAATCGTCGGGAAGCCCTATTGATGCCCACTCGATGGCATCGGGGAATTTTTCTTTTACCCGTTTCCTTAAAACCTCCGTGGAATAAACTCTGGCCCGGTAGCCGCGGTGATCGGCAACAGCCCCTTCGGCTGGCAAGCCGTACCCGTACGCCTCAAGGTTACCGTGATCCGACGTCAGGTACACCATAAATCCTTCTATCTCAATAATTTGCTTTTGGCTTTTTAAATCTCCCGCTCTCTGAGATTTTCATTTTTTATGATGAAGTCTAAGAAGGCAGACTAAGCCTTCATCTTCATCATCAGTAGCCGTAGTTGTTGTGGATAATGTGGGCAACGCGAAGCGAAGGCCTGCGCGAGTGTGGAGTTGTGGGTAACCCCGAAGGGGTTATCCATCAAATCCACACGAGCGGCATTATCCACAACAACAGGTCTCCGGCTTTAAATCTTAAGTCTTGGGTAGTAACCTCACCACTTCTTGCCCTCTGGCTACCCTATCATGTCTCTCGGGGTCTTAAGCCCTGTTTCATTCCTTCGTTCGGCCTTTTGAGGGCGGGCGGGTTGTGCCCGGTACTTTTATGCAGGGTCTATATGCCCTTATGGAGGTTTTTAAGGCTTCCCCCCACCCAAGACTTTTTACCTTGTGTTTAGGTTTTTTAAGCTGCTTTTTGTAATTGGGCTTTACGATAGTCACCTAATACTTTGTTAGGGTTGTAGTTTTCTTTCTTCCGGACCAGGCCGTACATTACTCTTAGTAGTTTTAAGGCTATGGCTATTAAGGCCTGTTTCTTCTTTAAGGGGTTTTGTTGCCTGGTCAGGAAGTAGTGGTACAGGGTTTTAAATTCACGGTTTTTAGCTACTAGAGTTAGGCTGGCCTGGTATAAAAGGTTCCTTAATTCGGCCCGCCCGCGTTTGGATATCTTGCTTTGTCCGTTCTTCTGCCCGGAACTTTGTTCGCTTAAGTTCAGCCCGGCAAGTTTTTGGATTTGCTTCCAGTGCTCGTAATTTTGGGGATCGCCTATTTCGCCTAAAAAGCCGGCTACGGTTACCAGGCCTATACCGGGGATGCTTAGTAAATATCCTGCGATATCTATTCCTCTTAGGATGTTGTTTCCTCCCAAATTTTTTAGCCGCCAAATTCCCAGATTAGCTGGCCGCGCCAGGGATTTTTTACTCTTATGGCGTATTTTAATTTAATAGTCAGT